>JBLNBU010000022.1:0-39291 GCA_050260215.1 Actinomycetota bacterium | reverse complement strand
GCTCGTTCGGCTTCGAGGCGCCCCACTATGCCGTGGCCCAGGCCTGCGGCGAGCGGGTGCTGCTGCCCCGCGTACGGGAAAGCTCCGCCGGCACCTTGCTGGTCGCCGACGGATTTTCCTGCCGCGAGATGATCGCCCAGTCCACCGGCCGGCAGGCCATGCACCTCGCCGAGGTGTTGGCCCTGGCCGAAGGTCCCTGACGTCAGGCGGCGCGCACCTGGGTCAGGAACAGGCCGACTTCCGACTTCAGCTGGTCGGCCTGCTGGTGCAGGGCGCGCGCCGCATCCAGCACTTCGCTGGCGGCCGACCCGGTGTTGCCGGCGGCGACGGTGACGCCGCCGATGTTGTCGGCAACCTCTTGGGTGCCCGACGCAGCCTGCTGGACGTTGCGGGCGATCTCCTGGGTAGCGGCGCTTTGCTCCTCCACCGCCGAGGCGATGCTGGCGGCGATGTCGTTGATCTCGCCGATACGCCGCACGATGGCCTCGATGGCGGCCACCACGTCCTTGGTCGAACCCTGGACCGCGGAGATCTGCTGGGCGATCTCCTCGGTGGCGCGGGCGGTCTGGGTGGCCAGGTTCTTTACCTCGCCCGCCACCACGGCAAAGCCCTTGCCCGCCTCGCCGGCCCTGGCCGCCTCGATAGTGGCGTTCAAGGCCAGCAGGTTGGTCTGGCTGGCGATGTCGGTGATCAGGTTGACCACCTCGCCGATGCGCGCCGCCGATTCGGACAGGCTGCGCACGGTCGAGTTGGTCCGCCCCGCCTCTTCCGAGGCCAGGCGCGAAATCTCGGTGGACTGCTGGACGTGCCGGCCGATCTCGCGGATGGAGGACGACAGTTCCTCGGCCGCGGTCGCCACCGTCTGCACGTTGGCCGATGCCTGTTCGGTCGCCGCGGCCACCGCCGAGGCCTGGCGGTTGGTCTCTTCCGCATTGGCCGACATGGCCTGGGCGGTGCTTTCCATCTGGGTCGAGCTGGCTTCCATCTTGACCAGCGATCCGGCCACCTTGGCGTCGAAGTCGCGTGTCAGCGCGTCGACGGCGGCGGCGCGCTTCTCGCGGGCGGCGTGCTCGGCCTCCTGCTCGGCGGCAAGACGCTCGGCGCGGACCATGCCGTCCTTGAACACCCCCACCGCCTTGGCCATGGCGCCAAGCTCGTCGCCGCGGCCCTGGCCGGGGATCTCGACTGCCTTGTCGCCGCCGGCCAGCGCCGTCATCGCCTCGGTCATGCCGGCGATCGGCCGGGCGATGGCGCGAACCAGCAGCAGCGCCAACCCGATGGCGGCCAGCACCGACACGCCGATACCCGCCACCATCACCATCCGCGCGGTGGCGGCGGCGCTGACGGCCGCGGCGGAACGCGCGCCCAGCAGGCTTTCCTCGGCCCCACGCACCTCGGCGGCCTTGGCGCGCAGGCCGTCCATGGACTGCTTGCCGGCGCCCGAGGCTTCCAGCGCCCGCGCCTCATCGACGGCGCCGCCCTTCATCAGCGAGATTTCCTTGGCCGCAACCGCGGTCTGCCAGCTGGCCGCCAGTTCGCCGATGGCGCGGAAGCGGTCCTGCTGGGCAAGGTTGTCGGCGGTCAGGCCCTTGAGGGCGGCAAGCTCCTCGTCGAACTGGCGGCGCCCCTGGTTGTAGGGCTCGAGGAACGTCTCGTCGCCCGAAACCAGATAGCCGCGCACGCCGGTCTCCTGGTCGACCATGGTCTCGACCATGTGGGCCAGCCGGTCCAGCACCTGGTAGGTGTGGATGGTCCACCCATCGTTCTTCTCGATGGTGGACAGGCTGCTCCAGGTGACGCCGCTGACCGCCAGCATGATGACCACGATGGCGGCGAATGAAATACCGAGCTTTGTCTTGATGGGAGCGTCGCCGAAAGACATGGGACACCTCCTGCCGTTTGGTGCAGAAAACATAGCCTAAAATGCAGATCATTTCTTTCCGACTTGTGTATAGGACTGTTTCTATACTTTTCTTCCATATTATTTCATCCTCAGGTTGCCAGCGCGAATTCGGATGGCAACGCGCGTGGCCGTCTTCCATCGCCGCGGTCGGCTGGCCATATGCAAGGAGATCCGGTCCGGATGAAACACACTCCCATGGCCGATGCCCCCCTGATCGCCGTCATCGAGGACGAGGCCACGGTGCTGATGGCGACAATGGTGATGCTCGAATCGCTGGGGTTCGGCGTGGTCGGAGGCGAGGGGCTGGATGCGGTGATGGAACAGTTGCGCATGGTCGGCCGCTGGCCCGACGCCATCGTCGCCGATTACCGCCTGCGCCACGGGCGCACCGGCATCGAGGCCATCTGCGCCATCCGCGCCGCGGCCGACCGATTGGTGCCGGCGCTGGTGGTCACCGGCGACACCTCGCTGGCATGGAAGTCCCAGGCGGCCGACGCCCGCCTGCCGGTACTGCAAAAGCCGGTTTCACCGTCCAGCCTGGTGGCGGCGGTGCGTCGGGCGGTCGGTGCCGGAGAGCCGGGACATGGCGCCGCCAGACCATAGGGAAGCCGGCTTGGTCCGCCACGCGCTGACCATCGCCGCCCTGGTCGCCGCCTCGGTGCTGGCGACCGGAGGCGCCTTCCTGGCGTCCGGCCTGCAACAGCGCGCCCTCGAACAGGCCCGCTTCGACGCCGTCACCGAGGAGGCGGTGGCCGATCTCTCCAACCGCATCGAGGACTACGACCAGGTCCTGCGCAGCGGCATGGCGCTGTTGCAGGTCAAGGGCACGGCCACGAGGAAGGACTGGCACGATTTCGTCGCGGCCTTGGACATCGAGCGCCACTTCGCCGGCCTCCAGGGCATCGGCCTGGCCATGCGGGTCCTGCCCGGCCAGTTGCCCGCCCATGAAGCGGCCGTGCGCGCCGAGGGCTTCCCCGACTATCGGGTATGGCCGGCCGCCCCCCGCGACCAGTACTTTCCCATCGTCCTGATCGAGCCGTTCAAGGGCCGCAACCTGCGCGCCTTTGGCTACGACATGTGGTCGGACCCGATCCGCCACGAGGCAATGCAGGCGGCCATGGACAGCGGCACGGGCACGCTGAGCGGCCCGGTACGGCTGGTCCAGGAAACCAACGTCGACGTCCAGTACGGCGTCCTGCTCTACCATGCGCTGCGGCGCGGAACCCAGACCGTCGGCTTCGTCTACAGCCCGCTGCGCCTGCGCGACCTGTTCACCGCGGTGCTGGGGCCCGACCTGCGCCACCTGTGCCTGGCGGTCACCGACCAGGCGGTGCCCGAGGTCGGCCCCATATTCGCCAACCGGACCTGCCGGCCCGGCCATTTCACCAAGCGCCGGTCGGTGTCGCTGCTGGGGCGTACCTGGGTGGTCGAGGCCCATTCGACCCGGGCGCTGGAACACTCCATCGGCAGCGGCTATTCGGGGTTGCTGGCCGGGTCGGGCGCGGCGGTGGGCATGCTGCTGGCCTGGCTGATCGCCTCCAGCATCGCCGAGAACCGCCGCCGGCGGGGCCTGGCCCAGGCCAACGCCGAATTGGCGCAGGCCCGCCGCCAGGCCGAGGACGCCAACGACGCCAAGTCGCGCTTCCTGGCTGCGGCCAGCCACGACCTGCGCCAGCCCCTGCAGACCCTGGGCATCTACCTGCACCTGTGGGCCGAACGCAGCCCGGCGGAGCTGCACAAGATCGCCGGCGGCGCCGCCAAGGCCTTCGAATCGACCCAACGGCTGCTCAACAGCCTGATGGACGTGGCCGCGCTGGAGACGGGCAAGCTGGATCCGCGCATCGCCGAAACTGATCTCGCCGAGCTGCTGGCCGGCATCGGCCGCGAGATCCGCCCCGAGGCCGAGGCCGAGGGGCTGGCGCTGCGGGTGCGCCTGCGCCCGGTAGTGGTCCGCACCGATCCGGTCATGCTGGAGCGGGTGGTGCGCAACATCCTGCACAATGCGGTCAAGTACACCGACAGCGGCGCCATCCTGCTGGCCTTGGCCGCCGGCCGCGATGGCGTGCGCATCAAGGTGGCCGACAGCGGGCCCGGCATCCCGCAAGACCGGCGCGACCTGATCTTCGAAGAGTTCTACCAGTTGGGCAACGTCGAGCGCGACCCACGCAAGGGGCTGGGGCTGGGCCTGGCGACGGCTGCGCGGGTGTCGCGCCTGCTCGGCTATCGCCTTGAATTGTATTCCCGCATCGGCCGGGGCAGCAGCTTCGTGGTGGTGGTCCCCTACTCGCCACCGTCCGGCACCGCCTAGCGACGGGCCAGGCTGCCGATGGCCCGTTCCAGCACCTCGACCACCTGCCGGGGCTCGGTCAGGTGCGGCAGGTGGCCGCCGGCGTCGATGACCTCGAGCCGGCCGGCAGGCAGGTGGGCCTGCAGGTAGGCCCCCACCGTCATCGGAACCGCATGGTCGTGGTTGGGTTGCACCACCGTGGTCGGCACCGTCATCCCGTCCAGGCGCAACCGCATGTCCGATTCCAGGATGGTGCGCATCAGGCAGATGGCGATGTCGGGGCGCATGGCCAGCAGCCCGCGCGAAAACTCCTCGACTTCCGGCCGCGTGCCCGGCAGCCCCACCACCAGCGGCGAATAGTTCTCGGCCCAGCGGACGAAGTCCTCGCCCATGCGGGCCAGCACGCCGGCGACGTCGTCTCGCGAGAAGCCGCCGACATAGCCGTCCTCGGACAGGTAGCGCGGCGAGGCCGACAGCAGCACCAACTGGCGGAAGAAATCGGGGCGGATGCCGGCGGCGGCGACGCCGGCCATGCCGGCGACCGAATGGCCCACGTAAAGGCAGGGCACCGCATCGGCCGCCACCACCACAGCCAGCAGGTCGTCGGCGAAACCGTCGAGGCTGCGGCAGTGCTCGGCGTCGAACTCGCCCGGCGCGAACGGCCAGTCGAAGCGGACCACCCGAAACCGGGCCTCAAGCCACGGCAGCACCCGGTCCCAGATGCTGAGTTCGGTGCCGAAGCCGTTGCCCAGCACCACGCTTGCGCCACTGCCGGTGACGGTCAGGTGCATGCGGCGGGCGAAGCCGTGCATGCGTGCGCGCATCTGGAAATCGGACATGGACAGCCTCCTCGCGTCGAGGTCGGCATGGGCATGCGCCGTTTCAACCGGTCAACGGAACCCGGCCTTCATCAGCAGCTGGTGGAAATCGCGCAAGGCCTTTTGCGCCTTGATGGGATCGACGATGCCCTCGACGAAATGGGCATCGAAGTTGGGTTGGCGCAGCAGCTTGATGATGCGCTCGCGCGCCATGGCCAGGGCGCGGCCCTCGGGCAGCACGCCGGCACCGGCGAACTTGACCAGGCGCACGGCGCGGTCGCGCAAGGGGTCGGCGGGATTGTCCAGCTTCTCGATCACCGTCTCGTCGATCAGGTAGCGTTCCAGCACGCCGTCGATATGCTGGGCGACGCGCTTCTTCACCTCCTCGGGCAGTGCCGAGGACACCGCCGCGTTGAAGGCGTTGGTGGCGCTTTGCAGCCGTTCGCGCGGCGACATGGTGCGCCGGGTCAGCTCGCCGATGACGCGGGCCGAGAAGACGATGTCCAGTTCCTTGACGATGTCGCCCAGGTGATCCTGGGCGAAGCCGGTCTTGGACAGCTCGGCCAGGTACATCACCCCATGCGCCTTGTCCGGCATGACGCGCACGGTGTTGGTGATGGCGGCGCGCCTGCCGGTGGCGCCGCCCGCCTCGACGAAGCGGCCGCTGCGCACGGTCATCGCCTCGGCCGCCTCGGGACCGGCCAGCAGCCCGCCCGGCCCCAGCAGGCGGATCAGCACCTTCTGGTACTCCTCCATCTCGCGGCCGGGATTGTTCCGCGCCAGCGGCTGCGGCGACTTGAGTTGGCGCAGCGCCCGGTCGACCAGGCAGTTGCGGGTGCCGGGCAATCGCCCCTGAGCCAGCAGGGCGTTGAGCTGGGCGGTGGTCTCGCCGGCCTCGGAAACCGTGGGATCGAACTTGCCGTCGGCCAGATCCAGCATGGCGACGATGGCGCTGCCCAGCGACGGCTGCGCCCCCAGGATATCCTGGACCACCGACGAGCCCATGACGTCGGCGATGACGGTGTCCAGCAGCAAGGTGGCGCCGGTTTCGGTCTCCTCGGCGGCCAGCTTGCTCAGCCGCGCCAGCTTGCCCACCCAGCTGCGGATGCCGATCAGCTCGCGCGCCAGCACCACCATGGCCAGGTATTCGGGCGCCTCGCCGCCCAGCTTCGCCACCTTGGCCATCAGGGCCGAGAAGCGGTCCTCCAGCTTGGGCAGCTTCTGCGCCTCGGCGCGGCGGGCCTGGGCATAGATCTGGTCGACCGCAGCGAAGATCTCCTCGCGCCGCTGACGCGGAGTGATCTCGTTCGATCCCTTGGTCTGCAGGGTGGCGACCCGGTCGGCCGCCGACGGCATCAGGTTGTCCTTGTCGCGCAGCCGCGCCAGCTCCTTGGCGTTGTGCAGCAGCTCGGTGGGCGTCAGGAAAGCCTGCTCCAAGTAGCTCCGGAAGATCCGGTTCATGGTCATGCGGCTTTCCAGGCTGAAATAGTCCCTGGACTTCACGCAGCGCGGCGGTGCCGACTCGATGGGATTGATGCGGACATCGCCTTCCTTGACCGCCTGGGTCTGCTCGAAGACCGTGGTCTCGGACAAGGTGCCGTCGAAATTCTGCCAGTTGCGCACCACCCGCGCGCCGGGGCAGGTCTTGTTGGTCAGCAGCTTCTGGGCGAGCGCGCGGGCGTCCTGCTCGGTGCCGCGGGCCGATTCCGTCACCCACCGGCCGCCTTTCAGCACCTGGACTTCGAACGATTCCCTAGCCGACGCCACTGTTGCCCACCCTGCCGCCTTCCCCCAGGCACATTACAGCAGGCGGCCGGCAAAGCAAGTCTCGGGGGCGGCCATACCAACGACGTCGGCCGGCGCGGTTGTCTTCGGCACAACGTATGTATCGGCGCTTCTCGGCAAAACCGTTTCAGGCTAGTGTGTTACCCGTTGCCAGTACCTATGGGGGTATTCGGGTTCATGCGCGCACCGGGCCGCCTTGTCCTTTCCGCCGTTGCCGCGGTTCTCGCCGCGCCGGCCCAGGCGGCGTGCCCGGACACCGCCGCGGTGTTCGGATATCTGACCGACTACGCCGCCCACCGCCCCAGCAAGGGCTTCGGCAAGGACCTGACCGCCGCCGACGCCGCCTGCGCCCGCACCCGCCTGATCGCCACCTTCACCGCGGTGATGGGGCAGCCGATCGGCTACAAGGCGCTGTTCACCAATCCGCAGTCCCAGCAGCGCTTCGCCATGGACGGCCCTGCCTGGGGGGCGATGTTCGACACCCTGCAGGCCGACGGAGCTCGGCTGCCGGCGGCCTTCGGCGCGGTTCCGCGCTTCGAGGCCGACTTCGTCGTCGTGGTCAAGGACCCTGCCCTGGCCGAAGCCGCCGACGCCGCCGCGGCGCTGAGCCATATCGAGGCGGTGGTCCCCTTCATCGAGCTGCCCGACCTGATGATCGAGGACAGCCCCACCGGCCTGGAACTGGTCGCCACCAACGCCGCCTTCCGCAGCGGCGTGCTGGGCGGCCGCATTGCCGTCGCAGACCCCGCCGCCATGTACCAGGCCTTGGGCGCCATGCAGGTGGTGGTCGAGGAGAACGGAGTCGAGCTGGGCCGCGAGGCGGGCAGCGCCCTGATGGGCAATCCGGCCGAAGCGGCTCTGTGGCTGGCCCGCGCCCTGAAGGAGGCGGGCATCGCGCTCAAGCCCGGAGACCTGCTCAGCCTGGGCGGGTTCAGGGCCTCGGCCCCGGCCAAGGCGGGCAGCACCATCACCGTCCGCTACCTGGGGCTGCCGGGCGACCCGGCGGTGACGGTCCATTTCGAATGACCAAGGCCGGCTCGATCGTCATCGTCATCATCCTGGCCACCCTGGCCGCGGCCGGCGCGGGGGTGTTCCATTCCGGCAGCCGCCAGCCCCACACCGACACCATCCGCCTGGGCGCCTATGAAGGCGACGTCGGCGCGCTGGAATGGATCGCCAGGGACCACGGCTTCTTCGCCCGCGTAGGGCTTGCGGTCGAGATCCGCGGCTACCCCTCGGGCAACGCCGCCATCGAGGCCATGCGCGCCGGCGAGGTCGACATCGCCACCGCCGCCGACCTGGTGGTGGCCAAGCGCAGCTTCGACGAACCCGACCTGCGCATCCTGGCCGACATCTGCCGCTACTGGAACAAGGGCCTGGTCGGCCGGCGCGACCGCGGCATCACCGCCCCCGCCGACCTCAAGGGCAAGCGCATCGCGGTCCCCGCCACCTCGAGCGCCGAGCACAACCTGATGGTCTTCCTTGCCATGCAGGGCCTGTCCGCCGGCGACGTGCAGATTGTCGACCTGCAGCCCAAGGACCTGGTCGACGCCACCGTCGCAGGCAGGGTCGACGCCGCCATCGTCTGGCAGCCCCACGTGCTGGCCATCGAGAAGGGGCTGGGGCGCAACGCCGTCAAGCTGATGGAAGGCGGCACCGAGGCGCACCTGCTGCTGGTGGCCCGGGACGTCGGTCTGGCCCCCAAGGGCGAGGCGATCCGCAAGCTGCTGCGCGGGCTGATCCTGGCCGAGGACTGGGTGCGCACCCACCCCGACGACGCGCGCATGTACCTGCGCCAGCGCTTCAACCTGGACCCCGACTACCTGGCCTATCTGTGGCCACGCATGTCGCTGGTGGTCAGCCTGCCCCAGGAAATCCTGGAAGCCATGGATTCCGAGGCGCGCTGGCTGGCCCAGACCGCCAGCCGCGGGCGCATTCCCAACTACGCCGAGACCGTCCACTCCGCCCCCCTACAGTCGGTCAAGCCCTCGGCCGTCAGCGTGTTCACCCGGTAGGCCGGCCATGGACATCAAGACCGGCTTCAGGCTGATCCTGGTCACCGGCGTCGCCATCATCGCGGCGACCATCGCCGCCCTGGCCATCAGCCAGCACACCTTCTTCGCCGACACCCGCCGCAACGACCAGCTCGACCGCATCGCCACCGAAGGCACCCAGCTGATCCAGCTGACCTACGAGATCCTGCTCTATGGCGAGGCCCGCGCCACCATGCAGTGGCAGCGCCAGTACGAGGAGGCCGCCGCCGCCCTGGCCGAACTGGGCTCGCCCGACGACCCCGAGCTCAGGCGCATCGTCGACCCGCTTTCGATCCGCTTCGTCCAATTGCGGCCCTTGCAGCAGCGCCTGGGCGAGGCGCGCGCCCAGCAGGCCGGCTCGCAGGTGTTGCCCATCCTGGCATCGCAATTGTTCCAGGACACCATCCAGTTCCAGGCCTCGGTCCGCGAACTGAAGGCCCACAGCGACCGGGCGATGACCGCCGCCTATCGCACTTCAAAGAACCGCCAGCTGGCCATCTTCGGCACCTTCGGCACGCTGATGGCGGCCTATGTCATCACCACCCTGGTGCTGTTCAGGGCGGTGATCCTGCGCCCGCTCGACCGGCTGGGCCGCACCATCGAGGCCCTGCGCGGCGGCGAGCGGGCCCGGGCCAGCGTGCGCGCCGACGACGAGATCGGCACCGTCTGCCAAACCTTCAACACCTTGCTGGACGAACAAGACGAAGCGCGCGGCAGGCTCGAGGCGCAGACCCGCGTGCTGATGCGGGCCAATGCCGACCTGGAAAGCTTCGCCTGGGTGGCCTCGCACGACCTGCGCGAGCCGCTGCGCATGGTCAGCACCTACATCACCCTGATCGAGCGGCGCATCGGCCCCGGCGCCGACGCCGAGCTGCGCGAGTTCATGGGCTATGCCGTCGACGGGGCCAAGCGCATGTACGCCCTGATCGGCGGGCTGCTGGAATACGCCCGCATCGGCCGCGACGAGGGCGCCCCCGTCCCCGTCCCCATCGGCCAGGTGGTGGGCGAAGCCCTGGCGATGCTGTCGGAGCCTGTCGCCGCCGCCAGCGCGGCGGTCGAGATCCAGCCCGACCTGCCGGTCATCCAAGGCAACCGGTCGGAGCTGTTACGCCTGTTCACCCACCTGATCGACAACGCGGTGAAGTTCCGCCGCCCAGACCATTGCCCGCGGATAAGCGTCACCTGTACCGCCCAGGCCGACCAGTGGTGGTTCGTGGTGCAAGACGACGGCATCGGCATCGATCCGCAGTACCACGACAAGGTGTTCGCCATGTTCCAGCGCGTGGCCGGCGCGGGCGACTATGGCGGCACCGGCGTCGGGCTGGCCGTGTGCAAGAAGATCGTCGAGAACCACGGCGGGCGCATCTGGATCGACTCAGCCTCCGGACTGGGCTGCTCGGTGTTCGTGGCACTGCCCAAGGGCGAATGATCCCCCACTATTGGGCAATCCCCAGAACCTGTGGATAACTCTGTTGAAATTTCGCCGCCGTCACGCCCCGGGGCGGCGCGTCAGCCCGCTTTCCCGCCCGCTGCCCGAATCCTGGGCAGGTGCGCCGTCGCGGCTGCACGCCAAAAATTCGGCACCTGCGAAGACAAGTCGCGCCGCCGCCTCGATCTGTGAATAACCGTGAAACAGTGGCGGCCATGGTCCAGGACTGGTCGCCATTTGGCACGGCCAAGACGTGCCTATGGTTCTATTGGCGGACACGCCCCAGGTCCAACCAATGGGGGTATTCCCTAGCGGTCCGCCATATCCTACCATATTCAACCTATTCGTCCGGCGGGCGGCAGGCATGACCCCGCCGCAGGACGCGCGGCTTGAACCCGGCCAACTCTTCGCCGAGGATGAGGGCGCGTCGGGCCCAGGGGGGGGACCATGAGGATCGTTCCAGGCGTGCTCGGGGGGGCACTGGCGGCAGCGTTGCTTGCCGTTTCCGCCCAGGCGCAGGTAATGGACTACGGCGGGCTGGAAGAGGTGTTCGGCGAGCCGGTCACCATTTCCGCCACCGGCTCGCCCCAGCGCGCCGCCGACGCCCCGGTCAACATGGAAATCATCACCGCCGACGACATCCGCCGCTCGGGTGCCGACAACATTCCCGACGTCCTGCGGTTCATTGCCGGCGTCGACGTGCACCATTATGGCGCGGCGTCTGCCGACGTGGGCATCCGCGGCTACAATTCGCCCAACAGCCCGCGCGTTCTCGTCTTGCTCAATGGCCGGCAGATCTATGTCGACTTCTATGGCTACACCGCCTGGCCCACCCTGCCCGTCCAGCTGGAGGAAATCCGCCAAATCGAGGTAATCAAGGGGCCCAACTCGGCGCTGTACGGCTTCAATGCCGTCGGTGGCGTGATCAACATCGTCACCTTCGATCCGATCTTCGATTCCGTCAACGAGGTGACCGCCCGCATGGGCAGCCAGCGCAATCAGCAGCTGTCCGGGGTCGGCACCGTGCGCTGGGGCGACCGCGCCGGCCTGCGCCTGTCGGCCAGCGAGCACGGGGCCAAAGAACCGAGCCCTATGGACCCCAGCACCTATTTCGGATCCACGCCGGCGCACGCCTACAACCAGACCCTTTACGCCCACGGCCGCGCCAACCTGCCCTCGGGCGTCGAACTGACCGCCGAAGCCGATTTCGGGCGGGCCAAGCAGTACGAGATGGCGCTGGGCGGCTATCCCGCCTGGACCAGCTACACGACCAACCGCCAGAAGATCGGCGCCGGCGGCGAGTCTGCCATCGGCTATCTCAATCTCGACGCCTACCGCAACTGGGTCGAATACGGCTACCTGGCCGGCTACAACTGCCGGACCTGCCAGTACATCGCCAACAACCTGATCGTGGTCCAGGCCAGCGACCTGATGAAGCCGGCGCCTGACCACTCGGTGCGCCTGGGGCTGGAATACCGCAACAACCGGGTCGAGGGCTCGGTCTATGCCGGCGAGAACCTGGGCGCCGACATCTATGCCGCCAGCGCCATGTGGACTTGGCAGGTCACGCCCACCGTCGCGCTCACCAACTCGGTGCGCCTCGACCACATGATCACCTCGTTCTCGGGGCTGATCGACCCGGGCCTGGCCTACAAGGCCGCCCAGTTCGACGGCATCCGCTTCACCGAACCCAGCTTCAACTCGGCCGCGGTGTACAAGCCCACCGGCCTGGATACGGTGCGGCTGTCGGCGGCGCGCGGGGTGCAGATCCCGTCGTTCCTGGACCTGTTCCCGCAGCCGGTCGATCCCAGCTTCACCGTCGGCCCGCCCAACGGCCAGACCTTCCAGGGTTCGCCCGCCGTCAAGCCGACGGTGGTGATGAACTACGAGCTGGACTACACCCGCAGCCTGCCCGACATCCTGTCCAAGGCCAAGGCAGCGGTGTTCTACCAGACCAGCCGCGAGCTGATCGCCGTGCCGGGTGACGCCGCGGTGACCGCCGGCAACGGCTACAACTACGCCTCCAACATCGGCAGCAGCGAAGCCATCGGCGGCGAGCTTGGGCTGACCGGCTCCAACGCCGAGGGCTGGCGGTGGAGAACCGGTTATGCCGCCGTGTTCATCCGCGACGACCTGACCGTCAATCGCGGCCAGACCGTGCCCAACAGCAGCGTCGACAACCGCCACGGAACCCCGGTCCACAGCGTCGTCCTGGGGCTGGGCCGCACGCTGGGGCCGGTCGAGATCGACCTTAACGGGCGCTGGCAGTCCAGCTTCGAGGAGATGCGGGTCAACGACGCCGGCGACGCGCTGTACCGCCAGCACATCGACGACTATTTCGTCGTCGACGCCCGCGTCGGCTGGGACGTCACCGAATGGCTGCGCCTGGCCGTCACCGGCCAGCAGCTGAACCGGACCAAGCAGACCGTCGACGCCGGCCCCGCCGCGGACCGGCGCGTCTTCGGCACGGCCACCGTGCACTACTGACGGGAGGCGAGGTGAACCCCATCCGCACCCGTTGGCTTCGCATCGCTCCGGCCGTCGTGCTGGCGGCGGCGCTTGGCTGCGGGCCGGCAGGCGCCACCTCGCTCAAGGACATCGAGATCGGCATCCGCGGCATCAACTTCCTCAACGATCCGCCCCGCGGCCGCATCGAGGTGGCGGTGATCCAGGACGGCCAGAACCGCGCCTCGGTGCAGGACGCCCAGGCCATATCCGGGTGGATTGCCGCCAACCGCAACCCCAAGGTCGAGCTGGTCCCGGTGGCGGTCGACGTGCGCGACCTGGACGCGGCCCGCTACAAGGTCGCCATCGTCGCCCTGGGCCAGGAGGCCCACTTTCCCCGCATCCTCGACTTCGCCCGCCGCAACGGCGCGCTGACCATCACCGCCGACCTGGCCTGCGTGCGCAGCGGCAGCTGCGTCATGGGCATCAACAGCGAGCCCAACGTCGAGGTGATCGTCAGCCGCCAGGCCTCGGCGGCATCGGGCATCGGGTTCGTCCGCGCCTTCCACATGATGGTGAAGGAGTACTAGCGGATGGATCCCCGCAGCCTCGCCGGCCACGGCCGCGCCCTGCCCTTCGCCTTTCGTATGGTGCCGCTGCCGCTGGTGGTGGTGGTGGTGCTGGGCGCGCTGTTCCTGCTGGGAGCCACCGCACTGCGCACCCAGCAAGACGCCATGCGCGCCGTGGTCGAGACCGACCTGGAGAGCTCGGCCCGCCTGGCCCAGATCAACAGCCGGCTGCAGACCGCCAACACCGACATGTACCGCCTGATCACCGAGGCCGCGGCCGGCGGCGACCCGGCAGGGTACACCGCGCGCATCCAGGACCTGTCCGGGCGGGTGGAGGCGGTGGCCGCCGATCTGCGCGACTACCGCAACTCGGCCGCCGAGGCGCAGCGGCCGGTGCTGGACCGCTTCATCGACGACCTGACCGTCTACAAGGGCGCCATCGAGTGGGTCGGATCGATGCTGGAGATCGACTTCAAGACGTCGTTCGCCTTCATCTCGCCCTACAACGCCCATGTGGACGGGCTGTCGCGCCAGCTGTCTGCAATCATCGCCGAGTCGACCGTCACCGCCAAGGCCCGCGCCGAAACCGCTTCCGAGGCCCTGCGCCGCGTCGCCTATGCCTATGTGATCGCCGCGGTGCTGGTCAGCATCCTGGTGTCGCTGTTCGTCCACGCCTCGGGTCGCCGCCAGGACGTGCTGTACCGCGCCGCCAGGGTCAAGACCGAGCAGGTCGAGACCCTGCTCGACAATTCGGGCCAGGGCTTCCTGTCCTTCGGCCCCGACATGGTGGTCGACGACGGCTACAGCCGCGCCTGCGAGGAGATGTTCGGCACCACCCCGGCCGGGCGCGCCGCCGACGAACTGCTGTTCCCCGGCCCCGACGCGGCCGACCGGCGCACCTTGCTGCGCGCGGTGACCGCCAAGGCCCTGGGCGAGCCCGAGCCGATCCGCCGGGCCATCATCTTGTCGCTGCTGCCAGGCGAGATCGCGCTCGGCGGCAAGATCCTCGAGACCGAGTACAAGGCGCTCGACAACGGCTCGATCATGCTGGTGGCCACCGATGTCACGGAGGCCCGCTGGCTGGCCCGCCAGGTCGAGCGCGAGCGCCGCCGTCTGGAAATCGTCGTTGCCGCCGTCAGCGATTCCCACGACTTCTTCATGGCTCTCGACGACGTCCGCCGCTTCCTCGCCGACGAGGTCGAGGCTGTGCTGCAGGCCCATGCCCCCACCGAGGCCCTGGACGTCATCTACCGCGAGATCCACACTTTCAAGGGCACTTTCAACCAGTTCGGCTTCGACGCCCTGCCGGGCGCCCTGCACGCCCTGGAAGGCCGCCTGCAGGAGCTGCGCGACGCCGGCCAGCCGCCTGAGCCGGCCCAGCTGCGCGACGCCATTAGGGGCGCGGAGCTGCCCGCCGCACTCGACGCCGACCTCGACGGCATCCGCGAAGTCCTCGGCGACGGCTTCCTGGAAAGCCGCGGCATGGTCAGCCTGCCGCTTGAGGAATTCCGCCGCCTGGAAGACATGGCCCGCGGGCTGGCCCGCGCATCCGGCGACGGCGCCGCCGCCGAGTTGCTCCGCCGTATTGAGGCGCTGCGCAAGGTGTCGCTGAAGGTAGTGCTGGCCGATTTCGACCCGTTGGTCCGCCGCATCGCCGAACGCTGCGGCAAGGAAATGGCGCCGCTGGTGGTCGAGGGCGACGACGTGCTGGTACTGCCCGAAGTCTTCCAGCCCCTGTTCCGCGCCCTGGCCCACGTGTTCCGCAACGCCGTCGACCACGGCGTCGAACCCCCCGAACAGCGCCTGGCCGCCGGCAAGGACGAGGCGGGCCAGATCCGCTGCACCGTCACCGCCGGCGAGGGACGCATCCGCATCGACATCGCCGACGACGGCGCCGGCATCGACGTCGAGGCCCTGCGCGCCCGCGCCCAGGCGGCCGGACTGTCGCCGGATCCAGGCGTGGAGCTGATCTTCGCCGACGGAATATCCACCCGCCCCGACGTGTCCGAGGTCTCGGGCCGCGGAGTCGGCCTGGCCGCCGTGCGCACGGCGGTGCGCCGGCTGGGTGGCGAGGTCACCGTCCACAGCCGGCATGGTGCCGGTACCCTGTTCTCGTTCACCCTGCCCGATAGGGCCGATGCAAGCGCGGAGGCGGCGTGATGCCCGCAACGACGTTCGACAAGACGATCATCCCCACGGTCCTCGATTCCGTCCTGGAAAGGGCGCGCTCGGTGCTGGAGTCCGAGGCCGGGGTAACGGTGCTGGGGGCCGAGGCCATCCACTGCGACGCCCGCAAGCTGCAGCTGCATGACCTGACCGCCATTGCCGGACTTGGCGGCCCGATCAGCCTATTGATCGCCTTCAGCTTCGAGCGTAGCCTGCTCGACACCATCTTCGCGCGCGTCGCGGCCGACATCGAAGTGCCCGAACAGGAAGCAGACCTTTATGTCCGCGACGCCGCAGCCGAAACCGTCAACACCATCCTGGGACTGTGCACGGCGGACTTCCAGAACATGGAAAAGTCCATCGCCCTGTCGCCGCCGGTCATCGTCGAGGATGCGCGCTGCATCCACCGGCCGAAGAATGCGGTCTTCGCCAGCATGCGCGTGCGCACCTCGGCGGGAAGTCTCGGGGTGGGCATCGTCGGCCCGCGCGAGCTGTTCGACGAATGGCTGAACTACCAGCACCAGGGGATCGCACGATGACGCCGCAGAAAGTCCTGATCGTCGACGATTCGCTGATCACCGTGAAGAAGCTCACGGCGATGCTGGAAACCATGGGCCACAAGGTCGCCGGCACCGCCGGCTCGGGCGCCAAGGCGCTGGAAGAGTACCGCGCGCTGCGGCCCGACCTGGTGACCATGGACATTACCATGCCCGACATGGACGGCGTCGAGGCGACCAGGCGGATCGTCAGCGAGTTCCCCGAGGCCCTGATCATCATGGTCACCTCGCACGGCCAGGAGCGCATGGTGCTGGACGCGCTGGACGCCGGTGCCCAGGGTTATGTGCTCAAGCCCGTGCATCCCCAGAAGCTGGCCGACATGATAGCCAAGGTGAAGCAACGCCTCGGCCGGGCTCCGGCGTGACGCCATGAGCGGCGGCTACCTGGTCGGCACACCGAGCGATCCCGGATACTGGGAAGTCTTCTTCGACGTCATCCCGTTCCCGGTCTATGTCGCCGAGTTCGACACCCACGAGGTGATCTGCGCCAACCGCGCCATGCGCCAGCGCGTGCAGGGTCCGGCGGTCGGGCGCAAGTGCTTCGAGGCGATCTACAACCAGACCTCGCCCTGCCTGTTCTGCTCCATGCCGGAGCTTGCCCGGACCGCGCCGGGCAATTCCGACAACTGCGTGGTCTTTGACCATTTCAACGACGTCGACGACCGCTGGTACCAGCTGCGCGAGGTGCCGATCACCTGGTTCGACGGCCGCAAGGCCAAGTATTCCATCGCCGTCGACATCAGCGCGCTCAAGGAAGTCCAGAACGCCCTGGCCGAGGCCCATGCCGAACTGGCGCTGAAGAACCGCGACCTCAGCGCCGCGGTGGTGCGCGCCGAGGAAGCCAACCAGGCCAAGAGCCGGTTCCTGGCCTCCATGAGCCACGAGATCCGCACGCCGATGAACGCCATCGTCGGCCTGACCGAGCTGTTGCAGCGCGAAATCACCGAGGCGGCGCACCTGGACAAGCTGACTACGGTCGCCGACGCCGCCCATCACCTGCTGTCGATCATCAACGACGTGCTCGACCTGTCCAAGATCGAGGCCGGCAAGCTGGACCTCACCGACGAGGACATGGACGTTGCCGCCGTGGTCGAAAGCGTGTGCTCGCTGATTTCCGAGGGCGCCAGCGCCAAGGGGCTCGAGGTCGCCACCGTCATCGACCCGGCCCTGCCCCGCCACCTGCGCGGCGACCGCATGCGCATCAGCCAGGCGGTGCTGAACTATGCCGGCAACGCGGTCAAGTTCACCGAGCGGGGCTCGGTCTGCATCCGCGCCAAGGTGGCGGGCACCCGCGGCGAGGAGATCCTGGTCCGCTTCGAGGTGGCCGATACCGGCATCGGCATTTCCGACGACATGAAGGCCCGCCTGTTCTCGGCCTTCGAGCAGGGCGACAGCTCGACCACCAGGCGGTTCGGCGGCTCGGGCCTGGGCCTGGCCATCAACCGCCAGATCGCCCAGCTGATGGGCGGCGAGGTCGGCGTCGACAGCACGCCGGGCCAGGGCAGCACCTTCTGGTTCACCGCCTGGCTGAAGCAGGCCCGCGAGGGCAGCGGCCACGCCGAGCCGACGGTGCTGCCAGTGGCGGTGTCGGAGAAGCTGCTGGCCGAACGCCACTCCCACGCCCGCCTGCTGCTGGTCGAGGACAACCCCGTCAACCAGAAGGTGGCGCTGGCCATCCTGAAAAAGGCCCACCTGCCGGTCGACGTGGCCGAGAACGGCGCCGTCGCCGTCGACATGGCGCGGGCCACCGCCTACGACATCATCTTGATGGACGTCCACATGCCGGTGATGGACGGCCTGACCGCGGCGCGCGCCATCCGCCGCCTGCCCGGCCGCGCCGAGGTGCCCATCGTCGCCATGACCGCCAACGCCTTCGCCGAAGAGCGCCAAGCCTGCCTGGACGCCGGCATGAACGACCACATCGGCAAGCCCGTGCGGACCGAGCTTCTGTTCGCCCTGCTGCTCAAATGGTTGCCCAAGACGGGAGACTGAGGTCCCGTCCCGATTGAGAATCGGGCGTCGCCGTGTTATCCCGAAGACATGCTGCCTGACGTGAACCGGGGGATGTCGCGCAAGCCGCTGGTGGCCATCATGGTGCTGCTGGCGCTGTGCCTGTCGTTCTACGCCTATGTCTACGCCGAGAAGCGCATCGACCGCGCCAACGACTCGCGCCACCTGTCGTTCGAGCACGCCGACGCGCTGCGCCATTCCTCGGACGACCTGACCCGCATGGTGCGCACCTATGTGGTCACCGGCGACCCCGTCTACCGCCAGGCCTACCAGGACATCATCGACATCCGCGAGGGCCGAATGCTGGCGCCCGAGGGCTACGACGCCGCCTATTGGGACGTGGCCCTGGCCGGCGGCGAGGCGCCGCGGCTGGAACAGGGAGCCGGCATCCCGCTGATGGAGCAGGTGCGCCAGGCCGGCGTCACCGCCGAAGAGCTGGCCCAGCTGACCGAGGCAAAGGCCCATTCCGATGCCCTGACCACCCGCGAGCTGGAAGCCATGCACCTGGCCGAGACCGGCGGCGAGGCCGGACGGGCCCAGGCGGTGTCCATGCTGCACGACGCCACCTATCACCGCGCCAAGGCCGCCATCATGGGACCGATCAACCGGTTCTACCAGCTGATGGACGCCCGCACCCTGGCCGAGGTGCACGAGGCCGAGCGCACGGCGGTGGTCTTCCGCCTGATCTTCGTCGCCTTCACCCTGGCCGCGGCGCTGCTCTTGTGGCGGACCCACCGGGAATTGAGGGCGATCCTGGGGGGGACGGCCGCGCAGGTTCACGCGGCGATCACCCGAATCGGCCGCGGCGAGCTGGGCGCCCCTGTCACCGCCCGGCCGGTGCCGCCGGGCAGCGTGCTGGACGGTTTGGACGAGATGCTGGGCAAGCTGCGCGACATCGAGGCGGCGCGGCGCCGTGCCGCCGACGAACTGGGCAGGAAGAACGACGCGCTGGCCCGCTCCAACGCCGAGCTGGAGGCGTTTGCCTATGTCGCCTCCCACGATCTGCGCGAGCCGCTGCGCAACGTCACTTCGTTCTCGACCCTGCTGGCTCGCCGGCTGGAAGGCCGCCTGAGCGAGGAAGAGCACGAGCTACTGAAGATCGTCACCGACGCGGCCATGCGCATGGACAGCCTGGTGCGCGACCTGCTCGAAGTCTCGCGCGTCGGGCGCACCGACCAGGAGTTCCACCCCGTCCCCATCGCCGAGGTGGTGGGCCAGGCGCTGGACAGCCTGCGCATCCAGATCCAGGGCGCCGACGCCGTGGTCGAGGTGCCCGCCGACCTGCCCGTGGTCGTCGGCAACGCCGAGGAGCTGTACCGGGTGTTCATGAACCTGGTGGGCAATGCGCTGAAGTACCGGCGCACCGCGCGGCCGGTGATCAAGATCCGCTGCCTGCCCGAGAACGGCACCGGCTGGCGCTTCGAGATCGAGGACAACGGCATCGGCATCGAGAACGGCCAGGGCTACGAGGAACGCATCTTCCGCCTGTTCCAGCGCCTCCACCAGCGCGACGAGCACGGCGGCGGCACTGGCATCGGCCTGCCCATTTGCCGCAAGATCGTCAATCGCCACGGCGGCCAGATCTGGGCCCAGTCGCCCGGACCGGGCCTTGGCACCACTATCGTCTTCACCCTGCCCCGGACCTGAACGTGGACCGCTTCCCCCTCCGTCCCGCCATTCTGGCACTGGCGCTCGGCTGGGCCTTCCCCGCAGGGGCGGCCGAACTGGACCGGCTGGCGGCGGCGGTGGCCGGACGGTTCGAGTTTCCCGGCGCCATCTTGCTGGTATCGACGCCCGAAGGCAGCGAGACCGCCAGCTTCGGCGTCGCCAACCTGGCCACCGGCGCCCCGGTGACCGCCGACACCCGCTTCCACGTCGCCTCGGTGGGCAAGGTCGTCACCGCCGTGGCCGCCCTGCAGCTGGTCGAGGCCGGGACGCTGTCCCTGGACACCCCGGTGCGCCCCTTCGTCGACAACAGCCAGGCGCCCCGGCTGCCCAACATCGAGACCGCCACGCTGGGCCGGTTGCTGTCGCACACCTCCGGGCTGCCGGACTGCCTGCGCAACGGCTCGTTCAGCCTGCCCGAGCATCCGTCGATCAGGTGGACCGCGAGCGACGCGCTGCGCTTCGGGCACTGCCGCCCGCCGACGGCGCCCGGGGCCTATGCCTATTCCAACACCAACTACATCCTGCTCGGCCACATCCTGGAGCTCCGCGACGGCGCCGACCTGGCCACGGTGCTGGACCGACGGGTGCTGGCCCCGCTGGGAATGACGTCCAGTTCGGGCGCGGTGTCGCCCGCCGACCCGCTGCTGGCCCATGGCTACCGCCGTGCCGACGACAAGGGCCGGCGGCAGGATGCCAGCCTGCTTGCCTGGTCGTCGGCCCTGGGCGACGCCCCGCTGACCACCACCGCCGCCGATCTGGAGCGCCTGTTCGCCAGCCTGTTCCGGCCGGGCGGGCAGCACCTGCTGGGACCGGCCTTGCTGGCCGACATGGCCGTCGAGCGCGGCCACGACGACGACGAAGGCTATGGGCTGGGGCTGCAGCGGGTGGTGGGCGACGCCGGCCTGCGCCTGGGCCACAGCGGCCGCTTCGCCGGCTTTGCCGCCGAGGCCTGGTATTACCCGGAACGGGACCGCATCGTCATTCTGCTCGCCAACGGCGACGAACACACCAGCGACGATCCCATGGACATGATCGAGGCCGCCCTGTTCCCGATCGCCCTGTGCCGCACGGACGACCGGTCTGCCCGGATTGGGGAAAACGCAGCAGACCGGCCGCAGGGCGGAACCTCTTCCGATGCCTGCCACGGGCGAGATGGCTGACCGGAAGCCGAGGGCACCGCAGAGCGGCACCCCCGTACCTTAGGTAGAACCGCGATACCAGGGTTACACGGCCGATGGTTATAGATCAGCCGGGTCAGCGTTCCTGGAAGGCTTCGCGCACCGACACCGTGATGGGCTTGAGCAGATAGGCGGCCAGGCTCTTGGCCCCGGTGACGATGTCGGCCTCGACCGCCATGCCGGGAAGCACCGGGTTCTGGCCCTTGTCGGGCCCGAACCACGGCGTCGGGATGGCGATGACGCCCTTGTAATAGGCGCGGTTGGCCTCGTCGACGAAGGTGGTGGGCGAGATGCGCTCGAGCCGGCCCTCGAGGAAGCCGTAGCGGGTGTAGTCGTAGCTGGACACCTTGAGGCGGGCGCGCTGGCCCGGCTGCAGGTGCCCCACTTCGGCCGAGACGATGCGCACCTCGGCCTCGAGGACGTCGTCGGCGGGCACGATGCGCATCAGGGTCCCGCCGGGCGCCACCACCTCGCCGCTGGTGCGCACACGCAGGTCCTGGACGATGCCGGTCACCGGCGAGCGGATGTCCAGGCGCTGGTGGCGGTCGGCCAGGCGGGCGACGGCATTGCGCACCTGCTCGATCTCGGCGGCCACCGACCCCTGCTCGCCCAATGCGTCCTGGCGCTGGGTCAGATGGGCGTTGGCGCGGCGCTTGGCCGTTTCCTCGTAGGAATCGCGCGCCAGCGCCAACTGCTTGTCCAGGCGCTGGGCCTCGCCCTCGGCGGTGACGCGGGCACGCTGGCTTTCCAGCAGCATCTGCTCGGACACAACGCCCTCGGCGGCGCCGGCCTGGCGCGAGACGTACTGGCGGCGCGCCAGGTCGGCCTGGGCGCGGGCCACCGATAACATGGACTCCATCTGCCCGATCTCGGTGCGCCGCTGCTCCAGTTGGGCGTCGATGACGCTGATGGCGCTGTCCTGGGTGGCCAGCTGGTTGGCCCAGATCTTGCGCTGGTCGGCCACCAGGCCGGGATACTCTTTCTCGAAGGCGGCAAAGTCGGGCTCCCGCTGGTCGAGCACCGCCTTCAGCCGCTCGGCGCGCAGCGCCAGCCCGGCCTCGCGGGCGCGCAGCTGGTCCAGCTCGGCCTTGACCTGGGCCTCGTCGATGCGGGCCAGCACCTGGCCCTCGGACACCGACTGGCCCTCGGACACCAGCACTTCGCCGACCACGCCGCCTTCCAGGTGCTGGATCACCTTGACTGAGCTGCTGGGCACGATCTGGCCGGGCGCGATCGCCACCTCGTCGATGTGGACCAGCGACGCCCACAGCACGAAGGCCGCCACCAGCACCGCGATGGAGCCAAGCACCATGCGGACGAAGCGCGGCATGCGCTCTTCCTCGAACAGGGCCGGTTCGGTCAGCAGGTCGCGCTGGCGGTCAGCCAGGACGACGCGGAGACGAATCGGACGGCGGTTGCTCATGGGGTCCCAGGATAAGGCCGCTCAGTTGGTCGAATGTACCCGCCTGACGAATACATCCCTCTTCCATATAGACCACTGTATCGGCCAGCTTCAAATGGCTGGGACGGTGCGAGACCAGAAAAATCGTACTGCTGCCCCGCAATTGGGGAATGGCTCGCTGGAATGCCAGGTCTCCGGCCATGTCCAGGCCGTTGCCGGGTTCGTCGAACAGCATGACCGGGGCGCGCCGCACATAGGCCCGGGCCAGGCACATGCGCTGGCGGAAGCCGTTGGGCAACAGCTCGGCGCCACCGTCGGTGATGCGGGTGTCGAACCCGTGGGGCAGCGCCTCGATGTCGGCAGTCAGCCCGGCCAGCTCGGCCGCCCAGCGGATGGCATCGTCGCCGGCATCGGGGTCGGCCAGGCGCAGGTTCTGGGCGATGGTGCCATAGAACAGCTCGGCCCGCTGCGGCACGTAGGCGATCAGGGCGCGCAGCTGCGCCGGGTCGAACTGGCGGATGTCGACCCGGTCCAGCCGGATGCTGCCGACCTGGGGCTGGTAAAGCCCGGTGATCAGCTTGAGCAGGGTCGACTTGCCGGCGCCGTTGGGCCCGGCCACCGCCACCACCTGGCCGGGCCGCACGGTGAAGGTCAGGCTGAACAGCGACGGGTCGGCCTCGGCCGTATAGCGGAACGACACCCGCGAGAACGCCACCTCGCCCTTGACCGCGCCCATGGCCGGCGCACGCGCGAGCTCGGGGCGTTCCTGTGCCAGATGCATGAAGGCGTCGATCTGCTGGACCGAGCTGCGCAGGCGGGCCACCAGGCCGATGGACCCGAAGGCGGTCTGCATGGGTCCCAGCACCCGCCAGATCAGCACCAGCGACGCCACCACCGCGCCCACCGAGATCTGGCCGGCCAGCACGCCCAGCACCGAGACCAGCACGGTGGTCAGGCCGGCCAGCCCGCCCAGCCCGTGGGCCAGGGCGGCGACCCGGTGGTTGTATTCGGCGGCGCGGAACTCGGCCGCCACGGCGCGGCCCGACAACAGGCGCAGGCGCTCGTGCCAGCGCGCCTCGGCGCCGGTCAGCTTCAAGGTGCGCAGCTTGGCCATGGCGTCGGCCAGGAATTCGTGGCGCCGCGCCGCGCTGCGGGCCGCCTCGCCGTCCAGGCGGGCGGCGGTGGCGCGCGTCGCCAGCCCCAGGCCGACGAACAGCGCGCCGGCGCCGGCGACCACCGCCAGCACCCACGGGTTGACCACCGCCAGGGTGACCACGAACACCACCACCGCCGGCAGCTCGAAGGCCAGCAGCGCCGGCGGGCCGGTGAATATCTCGCGGAGCGTGTCGAAGTCCTTCAGTCGGGCGATCTGGCTGCCGACGTTGACGCTTTCGGTCTGCACCGCCGGCAGGCGCATCAGCCGGCCGAACAACGCGGTGCCGACGATGAACTCGGCCCGTGCGCCGACGAAGGCCAGCAGTCGGGCCCGAAGAGTGCGCAGCCCCACGTCGACCGCCAGCAGCAGCAGCACGCCGGGCAGCAGCGCCGCCACCAGGCCTGCATCGGCGCTGGGCACCACCCGGTCGAACACCCCCATGACGGTCAGCGGCACCGCCAGCATCAGCAGGTTGACCACCAGCGACAGCAGGGCCACCAGCGCCGCCATGCGGCGGAAGCGGCCGAACACGCCCAGCACCCAGCTGCCCGAGGTGTCGGCGCCCACCGCGGGCTCCTCGGCCGCCTGGAACAGGTAGGCGGTGCCGGGGGTATCGTCGCGGACCATGCCGATATTGGCCACCTCGCCGCCGTCGAAGGCCAGCAGCTCGCCGTCCCCCTGCTCCCGCAGCAGCACCAGGGCGGCGCCGTGGGCGGGCAGGAACAAAGCGGGCAGCAGCCGGGTATCGAGGGTGTCGAGCGTGGTCTCGACCGCGTGGGCCGCGTATCCCAGGTTGCCCATGGTCTGCAGCAGTCCCTTGACGTCGAGGCTGTCGACGAAATGGGGCAGCGCTTCGGACAGTTGGCGGGGCGTTCCCTGCCAGCCCAGCGCCGCCAGCAGTGCGCTCAGGCACATGGCCAGGTCGGAATGGACCGGGAAGCGGGCCACCAGGGTGTGGGCCAGGCCGCCCGGGCGCTCGGGCCGCACAAGCGAGCTGGCCGGCCCGGCGGCGGGCGCGGCGGGATGGTCGTGCAGGCGGCCGTCGCGCAGGTACAGCACCCGGTCGCACAGCTGCAGCATGGACGGCCGGTGGCTGACCAGCACCATGGTCCGCCGGCCCTTCTGCGCGGCCATCCACCGGCGCAGCAGCCCGTCACCGACAGCGTCGAGCGCGATGTTGGCCTCGTCGAACAAGACCACCTGCGGGTCGGGGGCCAGGGTGCGCGCGATCGAGATGCGCTGCCGGATGCCGGCGGGCAGCGAGTCGCCCGCAGTGTTGCCGATGGGCGTGTTCCAGCCGTGGCGCATGCCGGCCACCAGCCGGTCCAGCCCCAGGATGGCCCCTGCCTCGCGCGCCGGCTGATGCATGGCCGGATCGAACATGGCGACGTTGTCGAGGATCGAGCCTTCGAACAGCACCCCCTGCTGCGGCATGGTGGCGATGCGTCGCGCCACCGACGACGGCTGGAAGTCGCCAAGGTCGAGGCCGTCGATGCTGGCCCGGCCGTCGTCGGGCCGCGCCATGCCGCCGATCAGCGACAGCAGCGTCGACTTGCCGCTGCCGCTGTCGCCGACGATGCCGATGCACTCCCCCGGCGCCACCGACAGCGAAAGGCCGTCCAACAGCGGCCGTTCGCGCCCGGGCATGCGCACGGTGACACCGGCCAGCTCGATGCGGCCCTGCAGGTGGGGCAGCGCCGGCGCTTGGGTGTCGCGCCCCTGCAGGGCGAACAGCCTTTCCAGCTGCCGGCGGGCGACGGCGAATCGCTGGTAGCGCACCCAGGTGGCCAGGGCCGACTGCAAGGGCTGGAACCCGCGGTTGACCAGCATGATACAGGCGACCAGCGCGCCCGAGCTGATGGACTGGTCGACCACCAGCCAGGCACCGGCCGAGACGGTGAGCACGGTGCCCAGCTGCGAGAACAGCACGCCCAGGTTGACGGCGATGGTGGAATGGCGGGTGCCGTCGAAGGCGCGATGGGCGTTGGCGTCCTGCAGGCGCTCGTAGCGCCGGCGCATCAGCCCTTCCATGGCCATGGTCTTGATGGAGTGGATGCCGGCCACCGCCTCGCCCAGGAAGCTGTACCGGCGCTCGTCGCTGGCGGCGCGGGCCTCGAGGTCGGCGCGCAGACGCCTGCCGATCCACAGCGCCACCTGCACGAACACCGCCAGCAGGCCGGCGGGAACCACCACCAGCCACCCGCCCAGCCAAGCCAGCATGGCCAGGTAGAGGACGGTGAACGGCAGGTCCAGCAGGGCCAGCACCGACTGGCCGGAATAGAACTCGCGCACCATGCCGACGGCGCGCAGCCGTTCCAGGTGGACGCCGGCGCCGTCACGCTCGCACTCGGCCGGCGGGGCATCCAGCAGCCGGCGGAACGCCTTGCAGGTGATCTGGTGGTCGAAGCGGGCCGCCAACAGCCCGACCACATAGCCGCGCACGGCGCGCACCACCACCTCGAGAGCCAGCGCCACGGTGGCCCCCAGCAGCAGCATGGACAGCGTGGCCAGCGAGCGATGGGGAATGATGCGGTCGTAGACCTGCAGCACCACCAGCGGCAGGGCTAGGCTGAGCAGGTTCAGCACCACCGCCGCCAGGGCAAGGTCGGGCAGCGCCCGGCGCAACCCGCTGCGGAAGGCCTCGTCCAGCTCGGGCACCCTGGACGACAGGGCGGCAGGCAGCGGCAGCCGCAGGCCGCCCATCAACCGGCGCAGCCGCAGGGCCGCCGCCGGGGCGGTCACGGAGTGGCCCCCATGGGCCCGGCGACCGCGCGGAACAGCTGCACCGAGGCGGTGGCGCGCGAGAACCGCGCGGCCACCAGCGCATCCTCGGTCTGGTAGCGGGTGCGATGGGCGTCGATGACGGTGATGTAGGGGCTCATGCCGCGGTCGAACGACTTCTGCGCCAGCCCCTGTGCGGTCCGAGCCGACTCCACCGCCCGGTCCTGGGCCGCCAGCTGGCGATTGCCGGCCGAGATGGCCGAAAGCGCGTCCTCGGCGTCGCGCAGGCCGTTGAGGATGGCCTGGCGGTAGGACGCCACCAGCTCCTCCTTGCGCGCTTGGCCGGCGTCGATCTCGGCAAACGTCCGGCCGCCGTCGAAGATGGTCTGCACCACGTTGCCGCCCAGCGCCCAGAACACCGACAGCGGCCCGCCGACGCTGGACGCGGCCAGCCCGTTCCAGCCGCCCTCGGCCGACAGCGCCAGAGCGGGGAACAGCTTGGCGCGCGCGGTGCCGATATTGGCGTTGGCGGCGCGCAGCAGTTCCTCGGCCTTGCGGATGTCGGGGCGGTTCAGCAACACCTCGGACGGCAGCCCCGATACTGCCGGCTCGGGCAGCGACAGCGTATCGAGCGAGGCGCAGGCCTGCTCGGTGTCCGACAGCGGCCGGCCGATCAGGGCGCCCAGCTGGTGGCGGGCCTGGGCCAGGGCGACGGTAAACGGCGGCACCGCCGCCTCGGCCACGGCGACGACGGTGGTCTGCTGGGCCACCTCCAGCTCGGTGCCCTCGCCGACGGTGCGGCGCACCTTCATCTTGGCCAGTACGTCCTGCTGGACGGCGACGTTGCGCTCAGCCACCGCCAGGCGGTCGCAGGCCTGCAGCATGCGCAGGTAACCGGTGGCGACATCGGCGGCCAGGGTGACCGCCAGCGCCTCGCGGTCGAGGCGCGAGGCATTGAGCGCCGCCAGCGCCGCCTCGTCGGCCGAACGGTTGCGGCCCCACAGGTCCAGCTCCCACGAGGCACGGCCGCCGGCCTGGAACACCCGCTCGGACCGGCCGTCGACGTCGGGGGTCCGCTCGCCGGTGGGCGCGGTGGCGGTAACTCCAGCGGTGCCCTGCAGCGTGGGCAGCAGGGCGGCAAAGGCGGCGTCCGACTGGCCCTGGGCGATGCGGATGCGCGCCACCGCCGCCGCCAGGTCCTGGTTGGCCGACAGGGCCTCGTCGACCAGGGCGTCCAGGCGGGCCGAGCCGAAGGCGGTCCACCACCGCACTGCCGGCTGCGGCAGCCGGCTGGCCTGGCCGCTCCACGTCGCCGGCACCGGCGCCTCGGGCCGCTGGTAGTCGGGCGCCAGCGAACAGGCGCCCAGCGACGCGACCACGACCAGGGCAAGAATGCGGGCGGTGCTCATCCGAATTGCCTCACCGATGCGGTGGCCCGGGCGATGTCGGCATCGCCCGGCCGGTCGGCGAAACCGCCCAGGGTGTATTCCAGCACCGCCTTGACCAGCGGATGGCAGAATGACACCGCAGGCCAGCGGCCGCCGCGAAACGCGACCACGCCGGCGCGCGCCGCCTGGTTGGCCAGGGCGTCGACGTCCTCGACCGACAGCGACAGCGCCGAGGCGATGGCCGCCAGTCGGGTGGTGCCCATGGCCGCGACCCGGAGGAAACCGCGGTGCAGCCCCAGCGCGTCGACGCGGGCCGAGACCAGCGCCACCAGCGCATTGGGCAGGCGGACCTGGACGCCCTCGGCGGCGGCACGGGCCAGTTGGCAGGCGAACAGCGGCACCCCGGCGGCCAGCTCGACCAGGTCGTCGCCGGGATTGGCGGCGCCGTTCTGGGCCAGCAACTGGCGGATGTCGCCTTCGGGCATGCGGCGCAACACCACCACGTGCTCGTCGCCCAGCTGGCGCAGCCGGTCGATGCGGTGCGAGGTCCGACCGGTGCACACCAGCAGCAGCGGAGCGTGGACACTGGCGTCGATCAGGCCTTCGATGGCCTCGCGCTCGTGGGCGCCGGCCAGGTGAATGTCGTCGACCAGGGCCAGCACCGGGTCCTGGGTCGCCGCCAGCTCGCGCCAGCCGACCACGTCGGCGGCCCATTTGCCGCGGTCGGCGCGGCGGAAGGCGGGAAAGGGCGTGCCGCCGCAGTGCAGTTCGAACCACGGGATGCCCGGCTGGGCGGCGGTGCGGGCCAGGGCGGTCTTGCCCATGCCGGCCTCGCCCTCGATCAGCAGCACGCTGCCGCGGCCGCGGGTCAGCTCGGCCAGGTGACGGAAGATGCAGGCGCGCTCGGCAGGCCGGCCGACCAGGCTGGGCGGCGGCGGCGGCCCCATGCCCAGCACCCCGTCGATGCCGGCGGCCAGCGCGATGTCCGACGGCAGGCAGGCCGGGTCCTCGACGGTGGCGCGCAGGTGCATGGCGATGCGGGTCTTGGCCACCGGCCCGATGGCCAGCCGCCCGGCCCCGGCCGACTGGCGCAGCGCCCTGGCCTGGGCGACCAGGCGGCCGGCGACGATCTCGCCGCTCCAGCCGCCCGACAGGTTCATGCTGGCGGCCAGGTTGCCGGCCTCCAGGCCGCCGACCACCCCTGCCCCTTCGGCCCACATGGCGGCGGCGATCTGGCGGGCCAGCTCGACGGCATTGATGGCGTCGTTCTCGCCGACCCGCTGCAGCCCGAAGATGATGTCCGCGCCACCCGCCGAGGCCAGCAGCGCACAGTCGAAGGCGGCCGAGGCGATGGCGGCATGACGCTGCAACAGGGCCGAATCATCGGACGAGACGCTGAGCACGCAGCAGGGGCGCAACTCGAGCTGGGTGTCCGAGGCCTCGGCCTCCGCCGCCTGGGGCGCCACCAGGCCGGAGCCCACCGCCATGGCACGGTTGGTCACCCCCAGCCGCTTGAACAGGGCGACCAGGTGCTGCTTGACGGTGCCGATGCCGATTCCCAGCTCCTCGGCGATTTCCTTGTTCGCCTTGCCGGTACGCAGCAGGGCCAGGATCTGCTCCTGGCGAGCGGTCAGTGTCGTCGGGGAAGCCGCCATGCCCTTCTAGCGCATCAACATGGTGATCTGCTGCAGGGCCAGCTCGAGCCGGTCGGCCAGCCAGCGGTCGTCGTCCGCCTCGGCTGCGGCCGGGGCACACACCGGCGCCGGCGCCCCGACGGCCGGCGCAGGCGTGGCAGCAACGGGAGCGGCGGCGCGGGGGCGCAGGGCACGGCCGGCGGCGGCCAGCGGCAACACCGTGGCCGTGGGCTGGGCAGGCACAGGAACCGCGGGCCGAACCGGCGCCGGCTCGGCCTGCAGGGCCTCAGCCAGGCGGGCAAGGGTGCCCTCGGGCAGGACGGCGCGGCCGTCGTCGGCAAGGGCGCGGGCATATTCGGCACAGGCCATCAGCAGGGTCAGCACATGCAGCCGTTCGGCGGGCGCAACCTGGGCACCGCTGCCCTCGGCGGCGCGCAGGCGGTCCAGCTCGGCCAGCACCGCCTGGGTCGCCTCGTCGAGAACCGGGGCCAAACTGTCCGCCTGTTCCCGCCCCGGAACCGGCGCCTTGGCCATGAAGGCCTGGATGATCTTGCCCGCTTCCATCACTCTGCCACGTTCCTGACCATCGGTGTCATCACCGGGCCGATCCCCAATTCGGCCCCCCTCGGCAGGGCGGGTATGTTGCCCTGCTGCTCAAAATATCCCGCCTTGGCCAGGCGCAGGTGTGACGACTGCAGACCTGCGCACACGACCGCCCGCGGCGGCACCGGCCGCTCATCGGCTTCCCCGCCCAGCCGCGGCTCGCGCGCAAGCAGCCAGAGAGCCAGGTCGATGAAGGCAGAGACCTCGGCCGCGATGGGAGCGAACATCACCGCCGGCACCCCATAGGCGGCGGCCGCCCCGAACAGATCAGGCGCGTGGCCGATCGGCTGCGGAAACACCAGGGCGCCGAACTCGGCACGGATGACCGCGGCGACGTCGTCCTGCCAGACGCGAACGCCGTCGTCGACCAGCGACATCACCACGCCCACCACCCGCAGCTCGGGGTTCAGCGCGGCACGGATCCGCCCGACCATGGCCCAGGTCCGGGCAAGTCCGTCATGGGCGAAGGGGGTGGGGTTGGCCGGACACAGCACCCCGTGGGCCGAGACCAGGGCGTTGACGGTCGCCGCGCCCACCCCGGGCGGGCAGTCGATCACCACCAGGTCCAGATCCTGGCCTTGCGTGGCGACGATGTCGCGCAGCACCCCGTGGGCCGGGGGGTCGCCCGCCAGTTCCAGGTCCATGGCATTGAGCCCATCGGTGGCGCCCACCAGCCACAGGTTGTCGACGAAGGTCGGGCGCATGGCCTCGGCCAGGGTGCAGCGACCGGTGATCAGCTCGTAGGTCCCCAGGCCCGGCAGTTCCGACGATCCGAAACTGGTGGTGGCGTTGCCCTGGGCGTCCATGTCGACCAGCAGCACGCGTCGGCCCATCATCGCCAGGCAGACGGCCAGGTTGACCGCGGTGGTGGTCTTCCCCACCCCGCCCTTGGCGTTGAACACTGCGATGATGCCGGGGCTGCTGGTCATGGGGTTCACCACTCGATCTTCTCGATGTTGGTGAACGACACGTCGCCCGAACTGGTGTGGATGGTGCCTTCCTTGCCGGTGACGTTCATCTCGCCGTGCTTGGCGTTGTTCTGAACCATCTTGCCGTCGACCTCCAGCGTCCAGCCGCTGGTCTTGGCGCCCGGGCCGCCGGCCATGTTGACCTGGATGACGTCGACCCACTGGCTGCCGGTGCCGCCGTCGATGGACGAGCCGCCGGCCGGATGGTCGAAGATGAACAGGTCGCTGCCGGCGTTGCTGCCGCCGAAATGCTGGTTGCCGGCGATCTCGAAGGTGCCGCCGGCGGTCTCGACCACGGTGGGCGGTACCGGGTCGGTGACCACGGTGGTTCCGCCACCCTGACCCTGACCCTGGCCCTGGCCCTGGCCCTGGCCATGATCCGCCGCCGCATCCTGGGCGGCGCCGCCGGCATTGGAGGTGTCGGCGGGCGGCGTGGTCGGCTGGACGTCGGCGGCGGCCCCCTGGCCTGCCGAACCCTGGTCCGCCGCAGCCGCCTGGCCGGTATCGCTGGTCTGATCGGTCATGGCCGCCCCATTGCCTCCCGAAGCGTTGCCTGTATCCCCATGCTGTCCCCCCGCATTCCCCTGATCGGCGACGGCGGTGTCGTTGCCCGCATTGCCCGAATTGCCGTGGTCGGCGGCGGCCGCATCACTGCCGGCGTTGTTCGAGTTGCCGTGATCGGCAGCTGCCGGATCGTTACCCGAATTGCCCGAATCGGCGGCGGCCGCATCATTGCCGGCGTTGCCCGAATTGCCGTGGTCGGCGGTGGCCGCATCGCTGCCGGCGTTGCCCGAATTGCCGTGATCGGCGGCGGCCGCATCACTGCCGGCGTTGCCCGAATTGCCGGGATCGGCGGCGGGCGTATCGGTGCCGGCATTGGCCGAATTGCCGTGGTCGGCACTGATGGCGGCCGCGGCGACCTCCTGGCCGGTGGCGGCCTGGGTGGCATTGGCGTGAGTGGTGGCGGCGGCGGAGTGGCTTTGGGCCTCCTGGGCGGCAGGCGACGACGCGTGCTCGGCGGCGGCAACCGGTGCCGGCTGCGCGGGAACCGGCCGCTGACCCTCGGCCGCCGGCGGAGCGGCAGCGGCAGGCGGCTCGGCGACAAGGGCGCCGGCAACGGCAGGCACGGACGCCACGGGCGCCGCCGCTGCGGCGGCCGGAGCGGCCGCATGGGCTGCCGCGTGCTCGACACCGGCCGCAACCGGGGCCGCAGTCATGGCCGGCGGTGCGGTCGCCGGATGGGGTGCATCCTGGTGGGTTGCCGCGGCCGCCGGAGCGGCATCAACACCTGCCGCGGCGGGCACCGGCCCGGGCTGGCTGGGTGCGGCCGCCGCTGCCGCTTCACCACTGCCGGTGGCCGGGGCGGCGGCCGGGTTGGCATGGGCCGGGTCGGGCACGCTGCCCGAGGCGGCATGGCCGGTGGTGGGAATGTCGGCGCCGACGGTAAAGGCCCGCCCGCCCGCCTCGGCGATGGGCGAACCGGCGGCATCCTGGCGGCCGAAATTCAGGTTGGCCTGCTCGGCCGGTTCAGCCTCGGCGGGGCGTTCGGTTCCGCTGGCGGCGGTCGGCTTGGCGCCGCCGTCGCCTTGCGCGGAATCAGGAGCGCGGGCCAGCTCGACGCTGTCCGCCGCATCCACTCCGTCCTGGGATGGAGAGAACCCCTCTCCGCCGACAACCGCCATCGCCATGCCTTGCCGCCTTGTCCCGCCCGGGCGGCCATCCGTGGACGGCCACCGGGCAAGGATCGTCTATTCTAGCACACCCATCATCCGAAAGGACTGGCCAAACCGCCTGCCCCTTCCTTTCGGCCTACCACTTGATCTGTTCCATGTTCTGGAAGTGGATCGTCTCGTCGCCGCCCTCGTGGTGGATGACCACCGTGCCCTCGGCGTTCTGGCCCACCTGCTGGACGCCTTCGGTCGAGCCCGCCACCCAGTCGTTGTGGGACTGGGTGGTCTCGGCGCCGACATTGACGGTGACCGAGACCGCATCGCCCAGTCCGTGCAGGTCGATGGTGTCGACCCAGTCGCCGCCGCCGCCGTCCACGGTGGTTTCGTGGCCGACGCCGAAGTCGAACAGGAAGGTGTCGCCGCTGGTGTCGGCGCCGGTGAACACGCCGTCGGCCGATACGAAGATCGTGCCCTCGGCGATGCCTGCGTCGGGGGTGGAGGCGCCATCGGGGACCTGGGTCACCGGCACCGCGTCGTGGCCGTCGCCCAGGTCGGCGAGCGCGGCGACCTCCTCGGCGGGTGCCGGCGGCTCGACGGTCACGGCCACCTGCACGTCGGTGGTGCCGCCGTGGCCGTCGGCCACGGTAACGGTGAAGCTGTCGCTGCCCGTCCAGGTCGGATCGTCGGGGGTGTAGGTGTAGTTGTCGCCGTCGAAGGACACACTGCCGTAGGCCGGCCCGTGACCTTCGGCGACCGAGTAGGTCAGCGCGTCGCCGTCGGTGTCGCCTGCCTGGACCGCGCCTGCGGCCTGGCCAACGCCGGTGCCGCCCTCGAGCCCGGTGACCTCGGGGCCGTGGTTGAGCACGACCTGCTGGCCGTCGACCATCACCTTGAGGCCTTCCCAGTCCTTGGCATCCATGTCCAGGGTCTGGAAGTGGAAGGTCTGGCCCTCGTTGGACGGGTCGGCGACGAACTTCTCGTAGGCCAGCAGTTCCTCGCGGACCGCTTCGGTGTAGTCGGACTGGGACAGGTGGACCTGCAAGGTGTCGTGGCCGGTGCCGCCGTCATAGACGTCACCCGCGCTCTGGCCGGCATGGACGTTGCCGATGTCGTCGCCGGCCCCGCCATAGACGTGGTCCGCCCCCGCCCCGCCGTCGAGCACGTCGTTGCCCGCGCCGCCGTGCAACACGTCGTTGCCGGCGTCGCCCGAGATCGTGTCGTTGCCGCGGCCGCCATAGACGACGTCGTTGCCGGCGCCGCCCGAGATGGTGTGGTCGACCGCCGCGGTTTCGGTGTCCATATCGAAGGACAAGGCCACCGGCTCGCTGGTGGCGGTGCTGGTGCCGTCGTGCGAGACGGCGGTGACGGACAGCTCGCAGCTGCCGCCGGCGGCGCTGTCGATCTGCAGGTGGAGGCCGGTGGTCTCGTCCTGGGTCAGCAGCCAGTCGCCGTTGGCCGCCTGGGTGCCCACCGGGGCGCCGTTGGCGTCCACCGGCACCACGCCCTCGGGCAGGCCGTGCAGCACGAAGCTGAGCGTCTCGCCCGAATCGGGGGTGGCGCCGCCGATGTGCAGTTCCATCAGCTTGGAACCGCCGGGCTCGGCATAGATGGTGTCGTTGCCGGCATTGCCCTCGATGACGTCGTGGCCGCCGCCGCCGACCAGCACGTCGTTGCCGGCGGTGCCCTCGGTGAAGTAGGTCACGTCCACCGGGGTGGCGGTGGGGTCGTAGCTGCTGTCGGGCGCCGTGGACAGGGTGGCGCCGTTGGCGGCGATCTGGCGGGCGGCGTTGCCGTCCAGGGTGATGGAGCCGTCCCCGGTGGACAGCACCACCGTGTGGCTGTCGCCGTTGCCGTCGATGGCCACATAGGCCAGTTGGCTGTCGGGCGGCAGGTGGTCCAGGGTGACCTCGCCCACCATGGCCGGATCGCCCTTGATGTCGATCTTGACCGGGAAGGTGATGGAGGTGGGGGTGCCCTCGTGGATATCGCCGTGCAGGTTGAACACCACAGCGCCGTTATGCAGCGCCGCATAGCCCCCGTCCGAGCCCGAGCCGGTGTGGAAGTTGGCGCCCTGGCTCTTGGTGCCGTCCTCGGCCTGGATCTCGACGCCGTTCACCCACAGCTTGTCGATGCTGACGTTGGTGCCCTGCTGGCCGACAAGCTTCATGGTCTGGCTGCTGTCGAAGCCGTGGAAGTTGCTGTTGAGCTTGATGTCGATGTTCTGCCAGCTGCTGCCGGTGGCCTGGCCGCTGCTGATCACCGTCGGATGGCCCTGGGCGTCGACCAGGACGACGTTGAACGACGCCCCCTCATGCGGGTTGCCCCCGGTCAGGTGGGCAACCCGCATCGACAACGTCCCCGAACCGTCGCCGAACGTCGAATTTTCGTCTGCCTGATAGTGGATGGTGCCCGCGCCGACGCCCGCATCCACCTCGACGGTGGCACCGGCGACCGCTGCGTCGCCCAGGCTGGCGGTGACGGTGGGCTGGTCGGCCACCGCCGCCACTTCCACATGGACGGTCGAGTCGACCGTCACCGCGGTCGCCGTGCCGTCCTGGGCCATGGCCGCGATCTTCAGGTCGAAGCTGCCGCTCCAGTTGGCGGGCGGATTGACGGTGATGTCGCCGCCGGCCAGGGCCGGCGGGAGGGTGAACACGCCGCCGCTGGCGGTGAAGGTCTGGCCGCCGGCGGTGATGGTGGTGCCGGCCGGGAACGGATTGGCCGCATCGGCGGACTGGATGGTCACGCCGGTGACCGACTCGCCGAAATGGTCGTCCGAAATGCCGAGATGCACCGACACCCCCTGGTCCTCGGCCCCGGTGGCCAGTGACGGCGCATCGATGGTGGCGCCGTCGGTGACCGCGGCGATGTCCACATGCACGGTGGTCTCGGTGATCACCGGCGTGGCGGTGCCGTCCTTGGCGACGGCGTCGACCTTGAGGTCGAAGCTGCCGTTCCAGTCGGCCGGCGTGTGGACCTGGATGTCGCCGCCCGCCAGCGACGGCGGGATGGTGAACACACCGTTCTCGGCGGTGAAGGTCTGGCCGCCCACGCTGAGCGTGGTGCCCTCGGGAATGGGATGGGCAGGATCGGCCGCCTGGATGGTCACGCCGGTGACCGCCTCGCCGAAATGGCCGTCGGAAATGCCGAGATGGACGGTGGCGGCGGCGTCCTCGGCCCCGTGGACCACCGCCGGCGTGGCGACGGCGGCGCCGTCGGTGACGGCGGCGACGTCGACCTGGATCGTCGACTGGGTGGTCAGCGGGGTGGCGGTGCCGTCCTGGGCGACGGCGTCGATCTTCAGTTCGAAGCTGCCGTTCCAGTCGGCCGGCGGTGTCACCACGATGTCGGCACTGGCGGCCTGCTCGGGCGTCAGGTGGAAGACGCCGTCGACCGCGGTGACCGCCTGGCCGTCGACCATCATGGTCGAGCCGGCCGGCGCGCCCGAAATGTCGACGCCCTTGACGCTTTCGCCCAGGTGGCCGTCGGCCACGGCCAGGTCGAAGCGCACCGAGCCGTCCTCGGTCCCCGACAGGGTCGCCGGGGCCGAGATGGTGGCGCCGTCGGTGACGGCGGCCACATCGAAGTGCAGGTCGGCCTCGGTGGTCACCGGAGTGGCGGTGCCGTCGACCGCCACCGCCTCGACGTGCAGGTCGAAGCTGCCGTTCCAGTCGGTGGGCGTATTGACGGTGATCTGGCCGTTGGCCTGGTCGGGGGTCAGGTGGAACACGCCTGAGCCGTCGGCGGTCACGGTCTGGCCGTCGATGGTCAGCGTCGAGCCGGCGGGCGCGCCCGACACGGTGACGCCGGTCACCACCTCTTCGCCGTGGCCGATGCCCAGGCCGGCGCCGTGAGTGTCGGTCACCGCCAGGGTGAACGTCATCGGGGTGTCTTCGGTGCCGGCCTGCATGGGCGCGGCATTGTCGATGGGAGTGCCGTCGGCCGCCGCGACCACCTGCCCGTCGATGCTGATGGCCGCCCCGTCGGTCACCGCGTCGATGTTGACGGTGATCGCCTGGGTGACAACGTGGCCGTGGCCGTCATCCACCGAGACGACGAAGCTGTCGATGCCGTTGTAGTCGGCGTCGGGGGTATAGACCCACTGGCCGCCGGACTGGCTGATGGTGCCGTGGGCGCCGTCGGCGACCGAGATGGTCAGCGGATCGCCGTCGGGATCGGACGCGTTGATGCCGAAGCGGATGCCCCCGCCCTCGCCCATTTCCAGCTCGAACTGGCCGGTCTGGGCGGCATAGTTGACGTAGTTGTGCTGGCCGGCCGCACCCTCCGGGGGCGCATCGAGCTGGATGCCCATCACGCCGGCGACCTCGGGGGCCGCGTTGGGGGCGACCTCGGCCGTGGTGGCCGGGCCCGTGGGCGCCTGGACGCTGACCACGTTGACCGCCTGGATGGCCGGCGGGACCGCCTGGGTGATCTGGACCTGCTCGACCGGGGCGGCGGGCGTGCCGAAGATCTCGGTAGCGGCGGCCAGGTCGGGCAGGTGCTGCACCACCACGCCGGCATCGACCCATTGCGGGTTCTCGAACGGATCGGACGGCCCCAGGTTGAGGTTGTCGATCCCGGCCAGTTGGGTGCCGCCGCCGGTGTGGTCGACCACCACGTCGGTACCCATCCCGGCCCCCGCCAGCGCCTGCGGCAGCGAGCTCACCGCCGGAGCGGAGGTCGAACCCTGGTGGACCATGGCCAGCGAGCCGAAGCCGCTGTCGTTGATGTCGGTCGAGCGGTTCTGGTTGAGCCGCGACTCTCCCATGGACTGGGTCTGGACGTTGGACAGCACCGTCAGGTCGTCAAGGGCCTGCTGCGCGTCGGTCCGGTCGTCTTGGTCGTCAACGTGGGGGATGTTCTCGGCCATGGCTGTGATCCTGCTTCGAGGCGTATTGGCCGCGGCGGGGCACACCGCGACAGATGCCATGCTCCTATGACTTTGGTAGCGCCCCGACACGGCCGATGGTTACAGCCCCTCCGGCCGCACCGACACCGCGAACCGGGCCAAATGGCCGTCACGACGGCGGCAAACCCGTTGATTCATGCGGGTTTGCGCCATGCGGACGGCGTAATGAATGGAATGTGAACAGCCGCAGTTGACTTGTAACCATCGGCCGGTTGGTGCCGTCAGGCCGGATCGCCTCACCCTAACCAGGGATATATGCGACAGGTCTGACAGGCGTTATCGCGAATGGTGCAGCCCAGGAAAATACAACTCGACGTCAAGTTGGGGCCGGCGCTCCGTCGGCCGCCCGACGTGCTGAAATGCCTGGTAGGCAACCTGTACGAGGTGCTGGACCGGCGCTGGCAGACCTACTGCGTCTTCGTCAGCAGCGTGGTGACGGCAACCCTGACGCGCCTGGGCATGGATGCCGAGATGGTGCCCTGCCAGCTGATCTTCCTGGCCGAACAGCGCATGGACATGGTGGGCTTCACCGGCCATTGCGGCCCGGGACAGTGGGACGGGCACGTGGCGGTGCGCATCGGCCGCCACCTGATCGACGGCGCCCTGGCCAGCCTGTACCGCTTCGGCGAGGTCGACGTTCCCCCCGGACTGGCGGTTCCCTGCCTGCCGGTGGCCAGCAACATCCTTGCCCGCCACGCGCTGGGCGACGGCGGCCGCCTGCTGTGGCTGGCCCCGCCGGCCGGGGCGGCCACCGAGCCCCCGGCCGAGCCCGCGGACCTGGTCGCCGACATGGCCGAACGGCTGGCAGAACGGGTACGCGCCTGCTGCGGCAAGCCGGCCTGGGCGGGGTCCTAAGCCGGGCGCCCCATGGGCAGGTCCAGCACCACCGTGGTGCCGCCGCCGACCGTATCCTCGATCCACACGCTGCCGTTTCCGTGCTCGACGATGCGCCGCACGATGGCCAGGCCGATGCCGGTGCCTTCCTCGCCCGGCCCGTGGTCCAGGCGCTCGAACACCCGGAACACCAGCTCGCGGTAGCGCGGCTCGATGCCCGGGCCGTTGTCGCTGAAGCGGACCTCGACCATGCCGTCCTTGGCGGCGGCGGCCACCTCGACCCGCAGCGGCACCTCGCCCCGACGATAGCGGATGGCGTTGTCGAGCAGGATGTCGAACAGCTCGTGCAGCCGCCGGCCGTCCACGGCCACGGCGGGAAGCTCGCCCGGGACCACGACCTCGGCCCCGATGGCGGCCAGCAGGCCGGCCCGCCGGGACACCACGTTGCGGATGGCTTGCGCAAGCGGGCATGGCTCGGGTTCGGGTGTCGGCTGGGCCGCGGCCAGATAGAGCTGGATGTCGCGGATCAGGGCTCGCAGGCGCCCCGCCTGCTGTTCGATGAATTCCAGCGAGGCGATGGATTCCGGCCCCAGGGCACGGGCGTCCTCGGACTTGCGCAGGCGCTGGGCAAAGGTCACCAGCAGCCGTGACGGCTCCTGCAGGTGGTGGGCCATGACCTCGGCCAGGCGCGACAGTTCGGCATACGAGAACTCCATCTTGCGCTGTGCCGCCTTGGCCGCCGAAATGTCGGTGTAGACCCCGATATAGGCCGATCCCCCGACGCCCCCTTCGGAGATGGCGCTGACCGACAGCAGTTCGGGCACCACCTCGCCAGACTTGCGGCGGTTCCAGATCTCGCCCTGCCAGCGTCCGTTGGTCCGCAAGTGGTCCCAGAACGCACTGAAGAAGGCGTCGTCGTGGACGTCCGAGCGGAACAGCGCCGGGGTCTGGCCGATCAGCTCGTCCAGGCCGTAGCCGGTCATGGCGCACATGGCCTGGTTGGCGGTGATGATCCGGCTGTCGCCGTCGGTGACGATGATGCCTTCCAGCGCGTTGGCGAACACGCCCGAGGTCAGGCGCTGCAACTCCTCGGCCTGGCGGACGGTGGCGCTGAACCGCCTGACCGCGCGCACCGCCAGCCAGATCGAGCCCAGCAGC
>JBLNBU010000021.1:0-18366 GCA_050260215.1 Actinomycetota bacterium | reverse complement strand
CACGGCGTGCACCTCCTCGACCTTGAAGCCGGCCTCTTCCAGCAGGCGGGGCAGGCTGGCGAAGGTGAACAGGCGGGTGTGGCTGGCATCCAGGATTCCGCGCTTGCCGTAGTTGAAGCCGCCGAACAGCAGCTGCAGGCGGTTGTACAAGAAGCCGATGTTGCCCGAGCTGACCACCACCTTGAGCCCGGTGTGGCGGCCGGCGCGGGCGTGCAGGCGCTCCATGAACTGCTCGGGCGCGCGCAGATGCCCGATGACGTCGAGCAGCATCACCACGTCGAACTCGGCCGGGTCATAGGGCAGCGGCTCGGCGTCGAGATCGCAGCAGGCAAACGCGTCGTAGCCGCGATCAGACGGCGGCGGCACCTTGTCGACGCCGCTGACCATGCAGCCGCGGCGCTTCAGCGCCTCGCCCACCAGGCCGTCGCCGGCGGCCACGTCGAGCACCCGGCAGCCCTGCGGCACCATTTCGACGGCCAGGGCGTGGGCCTTGGTGAACGTCATCTTGGGCACCTGGTAGTCGACCTCGCGGCCCTTGGGCGCCACGTCGTACTTGCGCTGGTAGACCAGCGACAGCCGCTGCATCTGGCCCAGGATGGCCTGCTTGACCACGTCCCAGGCGTACTTGAAGCCGTTGACGTGGCTGGTTTCCTCGCCGTAGCGCGTCGGGATGGGGAATTCCTTGATCCGCATGCCGGCGAAGTGCAGCTGGATGATGATCTCGGTGTCGAAGTGGAAGTCGTTGGCGTTGGCGTGGAACGGCAGCCTTTTCAGCGCCGCCACCGAATACAGCCTCAGGCCGGAATGGAACTCCGACAGGCTGGTGCCCAGCACCCAGTTCTCGAAGCGGGTCAGCACCTTGTTGCCGACGAACTTGTAGAGCGGCATGCCGCCCTTCAGCGCATCCAGCTGGTTCATCATGCGTGAGCCGAACACCGCGTCGGCCTCGCCGTCGAGGATCGGGCGGACGAACTGGGGCAGCTTTTCCGGCGGATACTGGCCGTCGCCGTGGATCAGGCAGATGGCGTCGAAGCCGTTCTGGATGGCGTAGTGCATGCCCAGCTTGACGTTGCCGCCATAGCCCTGGTTGACCGGGTTGCGCAGCACGGTGACCGGCAGCGGCATGGGATGGCTGCGGCAGTACTCGGCGGCGACCTCGACGGTGCGGTCCTTGGACGCGTCGTCGATGACCAGCAGATGCGAGTCGAACTCGGCCAGTTCGGCCGGGATGCGGCTCATGGTGTCGGCGATGAAGCGCTCGGCGTTGTAGGCGAGCAGGAACACCAGCACCCGCTTGCGGCCGTCACCCTGCGATGAATTGGACAATCCCGCCGTCCCCTGGTCTTAGAAGGGCGCCATATTGCCGCCAAACCCGCGGACGGGCAACCCGCGGATCAGGGGGCGCCGACCGCCTTCAGCGCCTTGGCCACCAGCGAGCGCGGCGCGGTCAGCACGGTGAAGCCTTCCCCGGCGAGCCAGGCGGCGACGAGCGAAAGATGGCTGCGCGGAATGGTCATGGCCCCCCACTTGGGCAAAACGCTTCTAGCGGGCGGCACCCTACTCCCGCCGCATGCTGCGATGCAACACGTATTAGGTCAGGGCAGGGCAGCCATGCCAAGGAAGGGAGCCGCCGACACCGCGGTGGGGGCCTGGAACGGATTGCCCTGCACCAGCACGATGGCCGCGGTGGGCGCCGCTGCCAGGGCGAACAGGCCGACGGCGACGATCTCGGCCTTCAGCTGGTCCACGTAGACCATGGCGATCGAGATCATGGTGAGGAAGCCCAGGAACGCCATGCCCAGCCACTTGAGCGGATTGACGTGGGTGCGGCTGAGCGCCAGACGGGCATCGCGCTGGGCCTGCACCTGCACCGCCTGCTGCAGCAGCGCCCCGTGGGTGGCGGTATCGACCACCGCCGCCACCTCGTGCGACGACAGGAAGGCCAGAAGTTGTTCCAGCGCCCGGCCGGCCTGCGGGCTTTCCTGGCGGCGGGACAACAGCGGCCATTCATCCTCGACCACCGCGCGGGCATAGGCGGCCACCGCCCCCCGCACCGCGGCGGCGGTGGGCTCGGGCATGGCGGCGCCGACCGAGAGGATGTTGCGCAGGCTGCCGGCCTCCTGCAGCGTCGCCGAGAGCGCACGGTCGTGGGCGCTCCAGGTGTCGTTGGCCAGGAAGGCCAGTGTCAGCGCGAACAGCACGCCGACCACGTTGACGAAGGGCGGCGACACGCCGCGCCAGGCCGAGATGCGGGCGGCGAAGCGCGAGGCATGCGCCAGCCACAAAAGCCCCCCGCAGGCGGCGAAGGTGCCCAGCAGCGCCGTGGCCGCGAACAGGTAGTGGTCGTAGATGCCGAAAGCGTTCATACCCCGAAGGTATAGGGGATCAGCGCGCCGCCGTCCACCCGCCGCCCATGGCCTTGTACAGGGTCACGGTGGCTTGCAGGTGGGCCAGGCGGGCCTGGGCCAGGTTGTCCTCGGCGGTGAACAGCCGGCTTTGGGTGTTGAGCAGGGTGGTGATGTCGATGATGCCGGCGCGGAACTGGCTTTGGGCGATGTCGTAGGCATTGCGCGCGGTGCGTTCGGCCTCGCGCTGGGCGGCCTCCTCGGCGGCGGTCTGCTCGACGGCGATCAGGCCGTTCTCGACGTCCGAGAAGGCCTGGGCCACCGCCTTGCGGTAGTTGGCGACCAGCTCGTCGTAGCGGGCCTTCTTCTGCTCCAGGTTCCCTTCCAGCTTGCCGCCCTGGAAGATGGGCTGGGTGATGGAGTTGGCCAGCGAGGTGAACAGGCTCTTGTGGTCGATCAGGGTGGCCAGCGCCGAACTGGTGAAGCCGCCCTCGGCGGTCAGCGAGATCGACGGGAAGAAGGCGGCCCGCGCCGCGCCGATATCGGCATTGGCGCCCTGCAGCTGGGCCTCGGCGAACTGCACGTCGGGGCGGCGGACCAGCAACTCGGACGGCAGGCCCGGCGCCACTGCGGGGATGCCCAGTTGGGCCAGCTTCTCCGGATTCAGGCTCATCTGGTCGGGCTGGCGCCCGGTCAGGATCGCCAGCGCGTTGACGTTCTGGCGCCACTGCTGCTCCAAGGGCGCGATGGTGGCGCGCTGGGCGGCGACGACGCTTTCCTGCTGGGCCAGGTCCAGCGCGGTGGCGGTGCCGGCGGCGACGCGGTCGCGGATGGCTTCCAGCACGCCCTCGCCGTTGGCGATGTTGTCGGCGGCGACGCGAATGCGTTCCAGCCCGCCCAGGACGTCGAAATAGGTGGTCGCCACCGACGACTGCACCGTCAGCGCCACCGTCTGCTGGTCGAAGCGCGACGCCTGCGCGGCGGCCTCGGCCGCTTCCAAGGCGGCGCGGTTCTTGCCCCAGAAGTCGATCTCGTAGCTGGCCGACAAGGTGCCGTCGTAGCTGTTGGTGATCGGCGCCTTGCCCGTGCGCGACGAGGTGGAGGTGCTGCTGGTCGACACCCACGGCCCCCGCTGGCGCTTGAACGAGCCGTCGGCCTGCACCGAGGGCAGCAGCGGCGCGCCGGCGACGCGGGCCTGGGCGTCGGCCTGGCGCACCCGGGCGATGGCGGCGGCGATGTCGAAATTGGCCGCCTGGGCGTCGGCCATCAGCTGGTCCAGCCGCGCCGAGCCGAACTGACGCCACCAGTCCGCACTGGGCCACGCGGCCGGCGCCGCGGCCGGATTGGACCACTGGGCCGGCGGCCGGGTGGGCGGCGGGCTGAAGCGGTCGGCCAGCGAACAGGCCGACAGCAGGACAAGCGTACCCAAGGCGAGGACGGTTTTGACCGCCGCCCGGCAGGGCGGCCTGGCGCCCATTGAGGGCACGGCCAAGCGAGCGGAGCGAGCGCCCGGCGAGGGCCTTCCCATGTTAGTCACTCGGCAGCCTCCGGCAGATGTGCGGCCCTCCACCGGCGGATGCGGGCGGACAGCCGCGCCAGGGCCAGGTAGACGACGGGAGTGGTATAAAGGGTCAGCGCCTGCGACACCAGCAGGCCGCCGACGATGGCGATGCCCAGCGGCCGGCGCAGCGCGCCGCCGGCCCCGCTGGCCAGCGCCAGCGGCAAGGTGCCCAGCAGCGCCGCCAGCGTGGTCATGGTGATGGGGCGGAAGCGGGCGCGGCAGGCCTCCATGATGGCCTCGGCCGGCGGCAGGCCGCGGCGCTCGGCGACGATGGCGAAGTCCACCAGCATGATGCCGTTCTTCTTGACGATGCCCATCAGCAAGATCACCCCGATGACGCTGATCAAGGTCAGCTCGGTCCCGGTGGCCAGCAGCGCCAACAAGGCGCCCAGGCCGGCCGAGGGCAGGGTCGACAGGATGGTCAGCGGGTGCAGAGTGCTTTCGTACAAGATGCCCAGCACGATGTAGATGGCCAGCAGCGCCGCCCCGATCAGGATCGGCTGGTCGCGCAGGGTGTCGGCGAACACCTTGGCGTTGCCGGCGAATTCGGTGTGCAGGTTGGCCGGCAGCGCGATGGCGCGCGCCGCGTCGCGCACGCGCGCCGCCGCATCGCCCAGCGCCAGCCCGGGCCCCAGGTTGAAGGTGATGGTGGTGGCGGGAAACTGGCCCTGGTGGTTGACCGAAACCGGCGCGGTGGTCGGCTCGAAGCGGGCCACGGTGTCGAGCGGCACCGACTTGCCGTCGCGGGTGCGCACGTAAAGGCCGTGCAGCGCCTCGGCGTCGCGCGACCAGGCGGGGTCGACCTCGAGCACCACGTGGTACTGGTTGCGCTGGGTATAGATGGTCGAGACCTGGCGCTGGGCGAACGCGTCCTGCAGCACCTGGTCGACGTCCTGCATGCTGATGCCCAGCCTTGCGGCGGTGTCGCGGTCGACCACCACCGAGACCTGGGGCGTGGCGTTGTCCTGGTCCGAGGACACGTCCATCAGCCCCGGCGTGGCGCGCAGCTGTTCGATCAGCCGCGGCGTCCAGGCACGCAGGTCGTCGAGCGACTCGCTCCACAGCACGAACTGGAACTGGGCCTTGCCCATGCGGCCGCCGACGCGGATGTCCGAGCCCGCCATCATGAACACCCGCAAGCCTTCGAGCCGGCCCAGCTTGGGGCGCAGGCGGTTGATGACGGTGTCGACCGGATCGCGCTCGTCGATGGGCTTCAGGTTGATGAACATGCGGCCCTGGTGCCCCGCCGACAGGCCGCCGCCGGCGCCCACGAACGACCCCAACCCCGAAACCGCCGGATCCTGGAGCACGATCTCCGCCACCTGCTGCTGAAGTCGGCTCATCACCGCGAACGACACGTCGGTGCGTGCCTCGGTCGAGGCCAGGATCAGGCCGGTGTCCTGGGGCGGGAAGAACCCCTTGGGCACCTGGCCGTACAGCCACACCGTCACCCCGATGGTGGCCAGCGTCAGCACCAGCATGGACCACTGGTGGCGCATGACCCAGCCCATGCCGTTCTCGTAGTGGCGCTGCCCCCAGGACATGGCGGCCTCGCCCCAGCGGGCGACCAGGCCGGGGCTGCGGTGGCGGGCCCGGCTCATCAGGTGGCCGTAGAGCGCCGGCGTCACTGTCAGCGACACCACCGCCGAGGTCGCCACCGCCACGGTCAGGGTGACGGCGAACTCGCGGAACATCCGCCCGATGATGCCGCCCATGAACAGCAGCGGGATGAACACGGCCACCAGCGACAGGCTGATGGAGACCACGGTGAAGCCGATCTCGCGCGCACCTTCGACGGCGGCCTGAAGCGGCGGCTGGCCGCGCTCGATGTGGCGCGCGATATTCTCGATCATGACGATGGCGTCGTCGACGACGAAACCCACCGAGATGGTCAGCGCCATCAGCGAGATGTTGTCCAGACTGTAGTCCAGCAGCCACATGGCCCCGAAGGTGGCCGCCAGCGACAGCGGCACGGTGATGCTGGCCGCCACCGTCGGCGTGGTGCGCCCCAGCGACAGGTAGACCACCAGCGTCACCAGCACGATGGTGACGATCAAGGTGCGCTCGACGTCGGCCAGGTTGCCGCGGATGTTGCCGGTGCGGTCCGACAGCACCGACACCTTGGCCCCGGCCGGCATCCAGCGTTCCAGCTGGGGCAGCACGGTGCGGATGCGGTCGGTGGTCTCGATGACGTTGGCGCCCGGCTGCTTGGAGATGATCACCAGCACGGCGCGGTCCTTGTTGAACCAGCCGGCCAGGCGCGAGTTCTCGGTGCCGTCGGCCACCTGTGCCACCGCCGACAGGCGCACCACCGCCCCGTTGGCCGTGCGCAGGATCAAGGGCGCGTAGCCCGAGGCGGCGACCAGCTGGTCGTTGGCGGCAATGGAAAGCGACTCGCTGGGACCGTCGAAGAAGCCCTTGGGCTGGTTGACGTTGGCCTGGGCAAGGGCGGTGCGCACGTCTTCCAGGCCCAGCCCCATGGCGGCCAGCTGGCCCGGATTGACGCGCACGCGCACCGCGGGCTTCTCGGCGCCGCTGACGAACACCTGGCCGACCCCGTCGATCTGCGAGATGCGGCTGGCCAGGATGGTGTCGCACACGTCGTAGAGCCGGCCCGACGGCAGGGTGTCCGAGGTCACCGCCAGGATCATCACCGGGCTCTCGGCCGGGTTGATCTTGTGGTAGGTGGGCGGTTGCGGCAGGTCGACCGCCAGGTCGGCCTGGGCGGCGTTGATGGCGGCCTGCACGTCATGGGCGGCGCCGCTGATGTCGCGGTCCAGATCGAACTGCACGATCACCGAGGTCGAGCCTTGCGAACTGGACGACGTCAGCTCGGTCACGCCCGGGATCTCGCCCAGGCGGCGTTCCAGCGGGGCGGCGACGGTGGCGGCCATGGTCTCGGGATCGGCGCCGGGCAGGCGCGCCGACACCGACACGGTGGGGAAGTCCATCTTGGGCAAGGGCGCCACCGGCAGCAGGGCCAGCGCCACCATCCCGGCCAGGAACAGCCCCAGCGCCAGCAGGGCGGTGGCGACCGGGCGGTGGATGAAGATCGCCGAAAAACCCATGGCGCGCCCCTACTCCGCCGCCGCCGGATGCAGCCGGGCATCAAGGCGGCGCTTCAGTCGGTCGAGCGCCAGGTACACCACCGGGGTGGTGTACAAGGTCAGCAACTGGCTGACCAGCAGGCCGCCGACGATGCTGATGCCCAGCGGCCGACGCAACTCGGCCCCGGTGCCGGTGTCGAAGGCCAGCGGCAGCGCGCCCAGCAGGGCGGCCATGGTGGTCATCATGATGGGGCGAAATCTGAGCAGACTGGCCTGGATGATGGCCTTTTCGGGCGAAAGCCCCTGCTCGCGCTCGGCGACCAGGGCGAAGTCGATCATCATGATGGCGTTCTTCTTGACGATGCCCATCAGCAGGATGATGCCGATCAGCCCGACCAGTGACAGGTCGTGGCCGGTGACCACCAGGGCCACCAGGGCGCCGACACCGGCCGAGGGCAGCGTCGACAAGATGGTGACCGGGTGGATGGTGCTTTCGTACAAGACGCCCAGCACGATGTAGATCACCACCACCGCGGCCAGGATCAGCCACGGCTCGCCGGCGGCCGAGGTGCGGAACTCGGCGGCGTCGCCCGTGTATTCGGCGGCGATGGTGTCGGGCAGGCCAAGCTCGCCCCCGGCGGCGTCGATGGCGGCCATGGCCCGGCCCAGCGACGCGCCGGGGGCCAGGTTGAAGCTGACGGTGACCGCCGGGAACTGGCCCTGGCGGGTGATCATCAGCGGCGCCGTGCCCCGCGTCACCGAGGCAAAGGCTTTCAGCGGCACCAGGGCGCCGGTGGACGACTTGACCCAGATGGAGGCCAGCGCCTCGGGCCCCAGCTGCCAGGAGGGATCGGCTTCCAGGATCACCCTGTACTGGTTGACCTGGGAATAGATGGTCGACACCTGGCGCTGGCCGAAGGCGTCATAAAGCGTGTCGTCGATGGCCTGCGGCAGCACGCCCATCCTGGCCGCCTGGTCGCGGTCGATGGCGATCTGGGCGACCAGGCCGCCGTCCTGCTGGTCCGAGGCGACGTCGGCCAGCTGCGGCAGCCCCTTCAGCCGCTCGACCAGCTGCGGCACCCAGAAGGCCAGCTCGGCCGGGTCGATGTCGGTAGCCGTGTACTGGAACTGGGTGCGGCTGGCCCGCGTGCTGATCTGGATGTCCTGGGCCGCCTTCACGTGCACCGCCGCGCCCGCGATGTCGGCCAGCCGGGCGGTCAGGCGGGCGGCGATCTCCTCTGCGGTGGCCTTGCGCGCCTTGCGCGGCTTCAGCGCGATGGTGAGCGATCCGGTGTTGGCGGTGGGATTGATGGTGCCCGGCCCGGTGAAGGCCGCCACCGCGGCGACGTCCGGGTCGGTGCGCACCGCCTCGGCCACCCGGTTCTGCAGGGCGGCCATGGCCTTGAACGAGATCTCGGGCCGGGCGTCGACGGTGGCCTGCAGCATGCCGGTGTCCTGGGTGGGCAGGAAGCCCTTGGGCACCATTACGTAGAGCAGCACGGTGGCCGCCAGCGTGCCCACCGCCACCGCCAGGGTCTGGCGCTGGCGCTCCATCACCCACAACAGCGTGCGCTCGTAGTGGCGGCGCAGCCACACGAACAGCCGGCCCGACTTGCCCTCCTGCGCCGATCCCGACAGGATGTGGCCGCACATCATCGGCGTCAGGGTCAGCGACACCACCGCCGAGACCACCACCGCCACCGTCAGCGTCAGCGCGAACTCGCGAAACAGCCGACCGACGATGCCGGTCATGAACAACAGCGGGATGAACACCGCCACCAGCGACACCGTCAGCGACACGATGGTGAAGCCGATCTCGCGCGAGCCTTCGAGCGCCGCCTGCAACGGCCTGTCGCCGGCCTCGATGCGGCGGACGATGTTCTCGATCATGACGATGGCGTCGTCGACGACGAAACCGGCCGAGATGGTCAGCGCCATCAGCGACAGGTTGTCGAGCGCGAACCCTGAGAGCGCCATGATGCCGAAGGTGCCCACCAGCGACAGCGGCAGGGCGACGGCGGGGATGACGGTGGCGCGCGGGCTGCGCAGGAACAGGTGGATGACCACGATCACCAGCGCCACGGTCAGGATCAGGGTGAACTGCACGTCGGCCACCGAGGCGCGGATGGTCTCGGTGCGGTCGGCCATCACCGAAAGGCGCACCCCGGCGGGGATGGCGCGGCGCAGGTCGGGCAACTTGGCCTGGACCCGGTCGACGGTCTCGACAATGTTGGCGCCGGGCTGGCGCTGGACGTTGACGATCACCGCCGGCTTGCCGTCGAACCAGCCGGCGACGCGCGCATCCTCGACGCCCTCGACCACCTGGCCGAGATCGCGCACCCGGACGGGGGCGTTGTTCTTCCAGGCGAGCACCAGGCCTTCATAGGCGTGCGGGTCGGTGATCTGGTCGTTGGCGCCCACCGTCAATGCCTGGGTCGGCCCATCCAGGCTGCCCTTGGGCATGTCCACATTGGCCTTGGACAGTGCGGTACGCACGTCCTCGAAGGACAGGCCGTAGGCCGCCAGCCGCGCCGGGTCGATCTGGATGCGGAACGCCGGCCGCTGGCCGCCCTCGACCACCACGCGGCCGACGCCGGCGATCTGCGACAGCTTCTGCGCCAACAAGGTGTCGGCGACGTCGTTGACCCGGGTGATCGGCAAGCTGTCGGACGTCAGCGCCAGGGTCAGGATCGGCGGGTCGGCCGGGTTGACCTTGGAGTAGGTGGGCGGATAGGGCAGGTTGACCGGCAGCACGCCACGGGCGGCGTTGATGGCCGCCTGGACGTCCTCGGCGGCGACGTCGATGTTCTTGGACAGCTCGAATTGCAGCGTCACCGCGCTGGTGCCGGCAGAGCTGGTCGACATCATGGTGTTCAGGCCCGGGATCAGCCCGAACTGGCGTTCCAGCGGCGTGGTCACCAGCGAGGCCATGGTATCGGCGCTGGCCCCGGGCAGCCGGGTGGTGACCTGGATGGTGGGGAAATCCACCTGCGGCAGCGCCGAGACCGGCAGCATGCGATAGCCCAGAAGCCCGGACAGCACCACGGCCAGGGCCAACAGCCAGGTGGCGACCGGTCGGCGGACGAACGGCGCCGAGACGTTCATCGCGGCTTGCCTTCGCCGCGGCCCTTTCCTCGGCCCTTCTCGGGCCCGCCGCCGCCCGCGGCGGGTGCCTTGCCGGCCGGGGCGACGCGGCTGCCTTCCTTGAGCTTGGCCACGCCTTCGGTGACCACGGTTTCGCCCGCCTCGACGCCCGAGGCCAGCAGCGCCTCGTCGTTCTCGGTGACCGCCACGGTGACGGGACGCATCTCGACGGTGTCGTCGGCCTTGGCGACGAAGACATAGGTGCCGTTGGGGCCGCGCTGGACCGCCGCCGCCGGCACCACCAGCCCGTCCCTGCGCACGGCAAGCAGCAGGCGCAGGTTGACGAAGGCGCCCGGCCACAGCCGGCGCTCGGGGTTGGGCATCACCGCCTTGAGGCGGATGGTGCCGGTGGCGGTGTCGATCTGGTTGTCGATCAGCTCGATGCGGCCGGTGTCGATGACCGCCTTGCGGTCGGGCCCGACCACCAGCACCGCCAGGGCGCCTTGCGCGGCCGTCTCGCGCAAGATGGCGGCCAGGTCCTGCTGCGGCAGGGTGAACACTACCGAGATCGGCTGCACCTGGGTCAGCACCACCAGCCCGCCGGTGTCCGAGGCGCGCACCAGGTTGCCCTTGTCGACCAGGCGCATGCCGGTGCGGCCGTCGATGGGAGCGGTGATGGTGGTGTAGTCCAGCATGGTCCGCGCGTTGTCGACCGCGGCCTGATCGGCGCGCACGGTGGCCTCCAGCTGCTTGACCAGGGCGCGCTGGGTGTCGACGCTCTGGCCGGTGACGCGGTTGCCCAGCCCCACATAACGCTCGAGGTCGCGGCGCGCCGCTTCCAGCTGGGCAGCGTCCTTGTCCCGCGTCGCCTGCGCCTGCTGGTACTGGGCCTGGTAGGTGCGCGCGTCGATGCGCGCCAGCACGTCGCCGGCCTTGACGTCCTGGCCCTCGCGGAAGGCGACCTCGATCAGCTCGCCGTCGACGCGCGGGCGCACGGTGACGGTGTTGTAGGCCTGGACCGTGCCGATGGCGTCCAGGTAGACCGGCATGTCCTTGAGCACCACCAGCGCCGTTTCCACCGGCACCGGACGGTCCTCGCCGCCGCGGCCGCCCTTGGGCGCTCCGGTGTGCGCCGACGGCCACAGCACGACGGCAGCCAGCACCAGCGCCGCCGCCGCCAGTGCCGCGACGACCGCCCGCCTGCGGTTCATGGGTCGTTTTTCCATTCGCATCCTGCACAAATCGGCCAATCCCGCCGTTTCGGCAAGCGGGCGTTGGTAACAGAGGGTAACCGTTACCGCTTCAATGAGTCCCGGCCGTCACCGCCCACGCCCGCAGCAGTTCGGCGACGCTCCAGGCCTGGGCGGTACAGCCGCGCGGGGTGTGGGGGGCGTCGCCGTCGAAGACCTCGGCAATGGTGCCGACCATGTAGTCGGACAGGTGGCCGGCCAGCCCGTCGAGGAAAGCCCTGGCCCCCGCCCTGTCGCCGGGGTGGACCTTCAGCCAGGCGTCGACGAAGGGACCGATCAGCCACGGCCAGACGGTGCCGCGGTGATAGGCGAAATCGCGCGAGCCCAGGTCGCCCGCGTATTGCGGCCGGTAGTCCGCCGCCCCCTGGTCCAGCGACCGCAGGCCGAAGGGGGTGAGCAGCTTGTCGTGGACCGCGCCCACCACCGCCGCCCAGCGGGCCTGGTCCAGCACCGGGTTGGGCAGGCTGACGGCAAAGATCTGGTTGCAGCGGCAGGCCGGATCGTCGCCGTCTTCGCCGTCGACCAGGTCGAACAGGAAGCCGGTGGCCGGGTTCCAGAAGCGGCGGTTGAACGACTCGCGCGCACGGGCCGCCTCGGCGCCGCAGCGGCTTGATTCGGCCATGTTGCCGACTTCGGCCAGGCGGCGTTCCATGACTTTGAGCGCGTTGTACCACAACGCGTTGATCTCGACCGGCTTGCCGCGACGGGGCGTGGCCGAGTCCATCCAGGTCAGCATGAAGCCCTCGATTCCTTCGGCCAGCAGGCCGTCGGCGGGGTCGACGTGGATGTTGAAGCGGGTGCCGCGGCGGTGGTGCTCGATGACGTCCATCAGCTTGGGCAGCAGCAAATGAGCCGTCTCGGCATCACCGGTGGCGTCGAGATAGCGGTCGAAGGCGTGGAAGAACCAAAGCGTGGCGTCGGCGGCGTGGTAGACGCCCTCGGTGCGGCCGTCGGGGACGTTGTCGGGAATCAGCCCGTCTTTGACGTACTTGCCGAAGGTGCGCAGGATCGAGCGCGCCGCGTCCGCCCGGCCGGTGACGAGGCACAGGCCTTCCAGGCTGATCATGGTGTCGCGGCCCCAGTCGTTGAACCAGGGATAGCCGGCGATCACCGACATCACCTCGTCGCCGTCGGCATGGGCCTTGGCCTTCAGCCCCGGACGGCCGCGGGGGATGAACAGGAAGGCGTCGGCCGCCGCCACCAGCAACGGCCCGGCGCCGTCCTGTACGCCGGCATGGGCACGGGCGACCAGGCGTTGACGCCTGCCGCGCTCGGCGGCGAAGGCTTCGTCGGCGGTCATGGCCAGCGCGGTGTCCCAGGGTTCGGCGGTGGCAAGCAAGGTGACGCCCGTCGCGCCCAGCGGCGCCGTCATCACCCCGAAGCTCCACAGCGGGCCGGTCGAGGGATAGTCGCGCTCGGCCTCGACGGCGTAGAACACCTCGATCTCGCGCTCTTCCAGGCGGATTCCGGCACCCTCGGCCTGCAACTGCAGGCGGATCGGCGGATAGTCGCCCTGGGTCGCCGACAGCCGGTCGCCCTCGGCCCACATGCGGCGCGGCGATTCCAGCGGCCGGTCCAGCCAGGCGTCGTTGCCGCGGAAATGCATCCACGGCCGCAAGGTCAGCGCCGCCGGCCCGCCCGACAGCAGCCTCCAGGTGACGAAGGTGGTGTTCTGGCGGTGCGGCATCACCACCCGGCGCTCGACCACCACGCCGGCGTGCTCGAACCGCCACACCGGCAGGCCGTGTTCCAGGCGGAATTCGACCAGCGCGTCATAGAGCGAGAACGACTGGCCGTTGGTCACCAGGATCTCGTCCAGGCGGTCCAGCATCACCGTGCGGCCCCACGGGTCGTCCAGCGTCGCCACCAGCAACCCGTCATGGCGCCTGGGCGCGCCGCCGGCCAGGGTGCCCGAGCCATAGCCGCCCAGTCCGTTGGGCACCATCCATTCCCTGGCGGCAAAATCCTGGCGGATGACGAGGGGCGAGTCCATGGCGGCCGTCCAACTGGGGAGGATCGGTCAATGGTGCCCCAGCCACGGGCGGAAATCCACTGCCGGCTCTGGCGCGGCTGGGGCTATTCTCGCCCGCAAACCAAAGTTATGATTGCCCATGGACGTTTCCCACCCGGCCTCCCCATCGCGGCGGATCGTCATCGCTCTGGCGGTGGCGGCGGCCTACTTCGCCAGCGGCCGTGCCGGTCTTGAATTGGCCTATGTGGGCAACAGCGTCACCCTGGTGTGGCCGCCCACCGGCATCGCTTTCTTCGCCGTCTGGGTGTGGGGTGCGGCCGCGGTGCCCGGTGTGACCATCGGCGCACTGGCGGTCAACCTGGCCACAGCCGGCGAGCCCACCTTCAGCCTGATCGCCGCCGTCGGCAACACCCTGCCGGCGCTGGCCAGCTGCTGGGTCTTGCGGCGCTGGCGGGTGGCCGATCCGCTGGGCGATCCCGCGTCGGTGGCCCGCTTCGTCGCCGTCGCGGTCCTGGCCGGTCCGGTGTTCAGCGCCGGGATCGGCAGCCTGGGCCTGTGGGCCGGCGGCCTGCAGGACGCGGCGAAGCTGCCGATGACCGCGTTGGTGTGGTGGGCCGGCGACGCCATGGGCGTACTGGTGGTGGCGCCGGCGCTGCTGGCGGCCACCCGCGGCCTGGCGCCGCTGCTGGCGCGCGGGCGCCGGCTGGAGACCGCGGCGGTGGCCGTGCTGCTGGGGGCGCTGTCGGGCGGCCTGTTCCTCGGTCCGGGCGGGCCCAACCTGGGGCCGCTGTCCTATCTGGCGGTGCCGGTGATCATCTGGGTGGCGGTGCGACTGGGCATGCGGGCGACGGCGATTGCCATCCTGGCGCTGGCCACGGTGGCGGTATGGGCGACGGCGACGGGCACGGGGCCGTTCGCCCTGGGCTCGTTCCATGTCAGTTTCGCGCACCTGCACGGCTTCCTGACGGTGGTGTCGCTGGTAGGGCTGTTCCTCGCCGCCTCGGTCAGCCAGGCACGGCGGACCATGGAACGGCTGACCGCCGCGGTCGAGACCCTGACCGAGGCCAACAGCGAGCTGGAGCGCTTTGCCTACGTCGCCGCCCACGACCTGCAGGAGCCGCTGCGCGTCATCACCAGCTATACCCAGATGCTGGAACGCAGCCTGGGCGACAAGGTCGAGGCCAGCGACCGCGACTATTTCGGCTTCGTCATCACCGCCGCCCAGCGCATGAACGCGCTGATCCGCGACCTGCTGGCCTACTCGCGGGTGACCGGCAAAGGCCGGCCCTTCGAGCGGGTGGCCGCCGAAGACCTGGTCCGCATGGCACTGGAGACCCTGCAGGAAAGCATCGCCGAATCAAGGGCTTCCATCGATGTCGGCCCCCTACCCGAGGTCCGCGGCGACGTGGTGCAGCTGGCGCAGCTGTTCCAGCACCTGCTGGGCAACGCCATCAAGTTCCATAGCCCGGGCGCGGCGCCACGCATCGAGGTCACCGCCGCCCCCGAGCCAGACGGACGCTGGCGGTTCTCGATCCGCGACAACGGCATCGGCATCCACGCCGACGGCCACGACCTGTTCGAGATCTTTCGCCGCCAGCACCCGTCCGGGCATTATCCCGGCACCGGCACCGGCCTGGCCATCTGCCGCCGCATCGTCCAGCGCCACGGCGGGCGCATCTGGTATGACTCGGTGCCCGGCCAGGGCGCGACCTTCCACTTTACCCTGGCCGATTAATCACCCCAGCGCGCTTGCCAGGTCGTCGATCAGGTCGTCGGCATCTTCCAGGCCCACCGACAGGCGGATCATGCCCTCGCCGATGCCCATGGCCAGCTTGTCGGCGGGCGCCACCCGCTGGTGGGTGGTGGTCCAGGGGTGGGTGGCCAGGCTTTTGGCGTCGCCCAGGTTGTTGGAGATGTCGACCAGCTCAAGCCGGTCGAGCAGGCCATAGGCCGCATCCTTGCCGCCAGCCAGCTCGAAGGCCACCACGCTGCCGAAGCCGCGCATCTGGCGCTTGGCCAGCTCGTGCTGGGGGTGGCTGGGCAGGCCCGGATACAGCACCCGGGCAACCTCGGGCCGGCCTTCCAGGAAGCGGGCGACGGCGAGCGCGTTGGCGCAGTGGCGCTCCATGCGCAGGTCCAGGGTTTCCAGTCCCTTGAGCAGCAGCCAGGCATTGAACGGCGACAGCGCCGGGCCGGTGTGGCGCAGGAACGGCCCCAGGACGTCGGTACAGAACTCGGCCGAGCCCAGCACCGCTCCACCCAAGCAGCGGCCCTGGCCGTCGATGTGCTTGGTGGCCGAATAGGCGACCACGTCGGCGCCCAGCTCCAGCGGGTTCTGCAGGATGGGGGTGGCGAAGACGTTGTCGACCACCAGGCGGCCACCGGCCTTGTGGGTCAGTTCGGCCACCGCGGCGATGTCGATGATTTCCAGCGTCGGGTTGGACGGCGTCTCGATGAACACCGCGGCGGTGGGCTTGGACAGCGCCCGGGCCCAGGCGTCGAGGTCGGTGCCGTCGACGAAGACGGCCTCGACCCCGTAGCGGGGCAGCAGGTCGCCGATGATCCAGGCGCACGAGCCGAACAGCGCGCGCGAGGCCACAACCCGGTCGCCGGCCTTGACCTGGCACAGCAGCGCCGCATGCACGGCGGCCATGCCCGAGGCGGTGGCGCGGCAGGCGGGCGCGCCCTCGATGGCGGCCAGGCGTTCCTCGAACACAGCCACCGTGGGGTTCTTGAAGCGGGAATAGACCATGCGGTCGCGGGTGCCGTCGAAGCTCTGTTCGGCTTCCAGCGCGCTGTCGTAGACGTAGCCGGAGGTCATGAAGATGGCCTCGGAGGTCTCGCGGAACTCGCTGCGGGCCAGTCCGCCGCGCACTGCCCGGGTCCGCTTGCGCCAGGTCTTGCTCACCACCGGTCCTCCAAAACGAAAAAGCCCCGACCGGTCGAGGATCGGGGCTCGCAGGCTTGGGCAAGCGCCTGACCTCTTTAGCGATTGTTTATCGTGGCCGCAAGCCGGTCGCTCAAATCACCACGGACAATCGATACCATCCAACGCGCCCGGGGTCAAGAATTCCGACGAATAACAATTGGTGCATGTACAAATAAGGTGACAGCGCCATGAAAATTAGGCGTATCAGGGCTGCCGGCCTTGCCCCGGCCGGCGAATGGCCTTTATGGTGCGCCGCACAATCGGGGTAACACAAAGGAATGAGCCCAATGACCATCGACCCGATCCGCACGCTGGATCTGCGCGGCAAGAAGGGCCTGGTGATCGGCATCGCCAACGAGCAGTCGATCGCCTTTGGCTGCGCCAAGCATTGCCACGCCCACGGCGCCGAGGTGGCGGTGACCTACCTCAACGACAAGGCCGAGAAGTGGGTGCGCCCGCTGGCCGACGCCCTGGACGCCCCCATCGTCATGCCCTGCGACGTGCGCGAGGACGGCCAGCTGGAAGCGGTGTTCGACGCCATCCGCGAGAAGTGGGGCAAGCTGGATTTCGTCATCCATTCCATCGCCTTCGCCAACAAGGACGACCTGCACGGCCGCGTCGTCGACTGCTCGCGCGAAGGATTCATGCTGGCCATGGACGTGTCGTGCCATTCGTTCATCCGCATGGCCGCCCTGGCCGAGCCGCTGATGACCGACGGCGGCTGCCTGGTCACCGTGTCGTTCTACGGCGGCCGCAAGGTGGTCGAGCACTACAACGTCATGGGCCCGGTCAAGGCGGCGCTGGAAAGCACCACCAAGTACATGGCCCACGAGCTGGGGCCCAAGGGCATCCGCGTCGTGGCGCTGAGCCCCGGTCCGCTGAAGACCCGCGCCGCCTCAGGGATCAACCGTTTTGACGAGTTGATGGAAGCCGCCGCCGCCAAGGCGCCGACCCACCAGCTGGCCACCATCGACGACTGCGGCGCCATGGCCGCCTTCGTCATCAGCGACGGCGCCAAGGCGGTGACGGGCACCACCTTGTTCATCGACGGCGGGTATCACATCGTCGGATAGCCCTCGCCGGGCGGGCCGCGTGAAAGGGGCTTGCCCCATCGGCTGAGATCATCCGGCCGCGCGGCTTGCCCGCGCGGCCGGCAGCGCCTACGTCGGGGGGATGCCCGACTCGCCATTGACCCCCGACGTCCTGGCCGAGCTGGCGGGGCTGGCCCGTGCCGCCACGCCCGGTGCGTGGGACATCCTGTGCGATCCCGCCCTGGCCTGCAGCTGGCTGTCGGCCGGCGACGGGGCCATAGCCCTGTTCGACTACCGCACCGCCGAGGAGAACGCCGCCAACGCCCTGTTCGCCGCGGTGGCGCGCCAGCGCATACCGGAACTGGTGGCCGAGATCGAGGCGTTGCGCACCCGGGGGCGCGAACTGCTGGAAGCCAACTCGCGCGAGGTCGAGCGGCGCATCGAGGCCCAGCGGCAGCGTGACCGCGCCCTGGCGCGGCTGGCATGAACGTCCGCCGCCTGGTCTTCGGCGACCCGCTGGAAAGCTCGGCGCTCGAGCACCAGCGGCTGGGCAAGGTCCGCGCGCTGGCGATCTTCTCGTCGGATGCCCTGTCCTCGGTGGCCTATGCGACCGAGGAGATCCTTTTGGTGTTGGTGGCGGCCGGCACCGCCGCCTTGTCCCTGTCGCTGCCCATCGCCGCGGCCATCACCGCCCTGCTGGCCGTGGTCACCCTGTCGTACCGCCAGACCATCCACGCCTATCCGGGCGGCGGCGGCGCCTTCATCGTCGCCTACGACAACCTGGGCGAGACGCCGGGGCTGGTGGCGGCGGCGGCGCTGTTGATCGACTACGTACTGACCGTGGCGGTATCCATTTCGGCCGGCCTGCGCGCGGTCACTTCGGCGGTGCCGGCGCTGGCGCCGTGGACGGTGCCGTTGTGCCTGCTGTCCATCATGCTGGTCACATGGTCGAACCTGAGGGGAATGCGCGAATCGGCCGGTGTCTTCGCCATCCCCACCTACCTGTTCATCGCCGCGGTACTGGTGCTGCTGGCGGCGGGCGGGGCGATGGCGGCCCTGGGCCGGCTCGAGCCCGCAGCCCACCCGGCCGTCGCCGCCGGCGGCGAGCTGACCCTGCTGATGCTGCTGCGCGCCTTCTCGTCGGGCT
>JBLNBU010000020.1:0-24905 GCA_050260215.1 Actinomycetota bacterium | reverse complement strand
ATGCCTACCAGCCGCACCGAGGTCTTGGCGGTCTGCATGGGCTCGGGGGCCCACAGGGTGCTGGCCAGGCCGAGGACGGCGATGGCGACGGTGAAGGCCATGACCGGCCACGCCGCACCCTGCCACGGCCTGTGCCGCCACAGCAGCAGCGCCGCGCCCAGGCCGGAGACGGTGAACAGCGGCGCCAGTCCGTGCGGGGCCAACAGCCCCACCGGGGCGGCCATCAGCGCGGCCAGGCCCAGCAGGGCGTGAGCCGCCCGGTCGGTCGCGCTCACGCCCATGCGGCGATCACCCCGGCGATGCGTTCGGCGGCCCGGCCGTCCCACAGGTCGGGGATGCGGCCGGCCTTGCCGCCCGAGGCCATGAGGTCGGCGAAGGCGGCCTCGATGGCGGCGGGATCGGTGCCGACCATGGTGTTGGTGCCGGCGGTCACGGTGATGGGACGCTCGGTGTTGTCGCGGATGGTAAAGCAAGGAAGCCCGAGCGCGGTGCTCTCCTCCTGGATGCCGCCGGAATCGGTCAGCACCAGGCGGGCCGAGCGCATCAGCCCCAGCATCTCCAGATAGCCGGCCGGCGGCAGCAGCAGGACGCCGGCCTCGGCCAGGGCGCGGTCCAGCCCTGCGGCCTCGAGGCGGCCGCGGGTGCGCGGGTGGACGGGGAACACCACCGGCACCTGCCGGGCGATGCCCTGGATACAGCCGACCAGCCGGGCCAGCACCAAGGGGTCGTCGACATTGGACGGGCGGTGCAGGGTCAGCAACGCGTAGCCGTCGGCGAATCCCGCCCCGGCCGCCGCCAGGGTGTCGGCCGCCGGGCGGGCGCGTTCCAGGTTGCGCTTCAGCGAATCGATCATGACGTTGCCGGCGAAATGGACGCGGGCGGGGTCGATGCCCTCGCGCGCCAGGTTGGCGGCGGCATCCTCTTCGGTGGTGAACAGCAGGTCGCTGATCTGGTCGGTCAGGACCCGGTTGATCTCTTCGGGCATGGTCCGGTCCCAGCTGCGCAGGCCGGCCTCGACGTGGATGACGCGGATGCCCTTCTTGGCGGCGACCAGGGCACAGGCGATGGTCGAGTTGACGTCGCCGACCACCAGCACCGCAGCGGGGTTGATCCGGTCCAGCACCGGCTCGAAGCGGCGCATGATCTCGGCGGTCTGCACCGCATGGGACCCCGCTCCGACCTCGAGGTTGACGTCGGGGCGCGGGATGCCGAGGTCGGCGAAGAAGCGGTCGTTCATCGCCTCGTCGTAATGCTGGCCGGTATGGACCAGCGGCGCCGCCAGCCCGACGCCGGTCAGCGCCTGGATGATGGGGGCGATCTTCATGAAGTTGGGACGGGCGCCGACGACGCACAGGATGGACTTGCCCATGCTCAGTCCTTGCCGGGCGGGGTGACCGCGGCGTCCTCGTAGACCTGGCGGACGATGTAGAGCGGCCGGCCCTTGACCTCGTCGAAGACGCGGCCGAGGTAGTCGCCGATGATGCCCAGCGTCAACAGCTGAACGCCGCCCAGGAACAATACCGAGACCAGCAGCGATTCGTAGCCGGGCACGTCGATGCCGAACAGCAAGGTGCGCACGATGCGCACCAGGATATAAAGGAAGGCCAGCGTCGAGATCACCGCGCCGACCACACCCCAGACCCGGAGCGGGAAGTTGGAGAACGAGGTCAGGCCGTCGACGGCGAAGCGCAGCAGCTTGACGAAGCCGAACTTCGAGGTGCCGGCGGCGCGTTCGCCCTGGACGTACAGGATGCCGGTCTGGCGGAAGCCGACCCAGGCGAAGATGCCCTTCATGAAGCGCGACCGCTCGGGCATGGCGTTGACGGCGTCGACCACCTTGCGATCCATCAGGCGGAAGTCGCCGACCTCGCGCGGCAGGCGGACCTCGGACAGGTTGTCGAACACCCAATAGAACAGCTTGGCGAAGGCCCGTTCGCGCCAGCTCTGGCCGGTGCGGGCGTGGCGCACGGCATAGACCACGTCCCAGCCCTCGCGCCACTTGGCCAGCATGTCGGCGATGGCTTCGGGCGGGTGCTGCAGGTCGGCGTCCATGGGCACCACGGCGCGGCCGCGCACATGGGCCAGCCCGGCCGACAGCGCGCGTTCCTTGCCGAAATTGCGCGACAGGTCGACCACGCGCACCAGCCCCGGCTCGGCCTGCTGGGCGCGGACCAGGTGGTCCAGCGTGTCGTCGCGCGAGCCGTCGTTGACGCAGACCACCTCGAAGCTGACGCCCAGCGCGCGCAGCGTCGGCAGCAAGCGGGCGAACAAGTGGCCGACGTTCTCGCCCTCGTTGTAGAAGGGGATGACGACGGAGAGTTCGGGCGGGGCGATCCGGGCCGCGGCGGTCATGGGATGCGTCTCATGGCTTCGGTCAACAGCCGTATGTTACCCGGTCGGAAGGCGATATCCAGTGCAAAGGGCGAGGGGCCCTTGGTCAGGGCCCGACGTTGATGCTCTTGCGCACCGTATAGTGGGTCCGGCCCTGGCTCTCGAAGTAGATGCGCATCTGCATTTCCGCCAGCACGCCCATCAGCACGAAGATGATGCCGGCCAGGCCCAGGCCGATGCCGACAAGGGGCAGCGGGCTTTGCACGAAGTCGCGGATGCCTTCGAGCTTCATCCACATGGCCCAGGCCAGCGCCACGAACGCCAGGCCCCAGGCCCCGCCGGCCAGCTTGCCGAAGAACTGGATCGGCCGGTCGAAGGCGCGGTCCATGAAATAGAGCAGCACGATGTCCAGGGCGACACGGAAGATGCGGCCCAGCCCGTACTTGGACCGCCCGAAACGCCGCGCGTTGTGGGACACCGGGATCTCGGTGATGCGCGCGCCTTCCCAGGCGGCATAGATGGGGATGTAGCGATGCATCTCGCCGTAGAGGCGCAGATTGTCTATCACCTCGCGGCGATAGGCCTTCAGCGTGCATCCGTAGTCGTGCAGCTTGACCCCGAAGATGGACGAGATCAGCCAGTTGGCCACCTTGGACGGCAGCAGCCGGGTCACGGCGGCGTCCTCGCGCGCCTTGCGCCAGCCCGACACCACGTCATAGCCCTCGTCCAGCTTGGCCAGCAGGTTGGGGATATCGGCCGGATCGTTCTGCAAGTCGCCGTCCAGGGGCACGATCACGTCGCCTGCAGCGCTCTGGATGCCGGCCATCAGCGCCGCCGTCTGGCCGTAGTTGCGGCGCAGGTGCAGCACCTTCAGCTTCGGATTCTCGGCGGCGAGGCGGTCGAGCTTCTCCCCCGTGCCGTCGGTGCTGCCGTCGTTGACGATGACGATCTCGTACTCACGGTCGACCGCGGGAAGGCATTCCATCAGTCGGTCGTACAGGGGCTGGATGTTCTCAACCTCCTGATAGACCGGTATAACGACGGATAACAGCATGAAAAAGCCCGATTCTGGTCGCTTGCCGGACGGCGGGTGAACTGTACCCACCTTCCGGGTGAGCTTCAAGCGGCGTCCACGACGAAAGGCCAGGGGGCCGGGCACCTTGACGAGGGCAGGCCGACTGTCTAGACCTGGACCGGCCTATGGAGAGTTGGACATGGCACGCCGGCGAATCTGCATCGTCACCTGCACGCGCGCCGAATACGGCTTGCTTCATTGGCTGATCAAGGAGGTGCAGGCCGAGCCCGAGTTCGAGCTGCAGCTCGTCGTCGGCGGCACCCATCTCAGTCCCCAGTACGGCAACACGGTGGCCGAGATCGAGCGCGACGGCATCCCCATCGCCGAACGCGTCGACATGCTGGTGGCCGGCGACACCCCGGAGGCGGCCGCCCACACGGCGGCGAAGGGGCTGGCCGGGCTGGGCGAGGCCCTCGGCCGGCTGAAGCCCCATGTGGTGGTGCTGCTGGGCGACCGCTACGAGATCCTGGCCGCCGCCCTGGCCGCCACCTTGCACCGCATTCCCATTGCCCACATCCACGGCGGCGAAGCGACCGAAGGGGCGGTGGACGACGCCATCCGCCATGCGGTGACCAAGCTGGCGCACTTGCATTTCGTCGCCGCCGAGGACTACGCCCGCCGGGTGATCCAGATGGGCGAGGACCCCGCCCGGGTCTTCAATGTCGGCGCACCGGCCCTGGACAACCTGCGCCGCACGCCGCTGCCCGGCCGCGCCGAGCTGGAGGCGGGCCTGGGCATGGCGCTGGCCTCGCCGCTGCTGATGGTCACCTATCACCCGGTCACCCTGCGCGCCGGCCAGGCGGCTGCGGTCGCCGAACTGCTGGCGGCGCTGGACACCGTCCCGCAGGCGACGGTGGTCGTGACCGGCACCAATGCCGACGTCGGCCGCGACGAGGTCGCCGCCCTGCTGGCCGACTGGGCCGGGCGACGCCAGGGGCCGACGCTGCTGGTCCAGTCCCTGGGCCGCGTGCGCTATCTCGGCTGCGTGGCCATCGCCGACGCGGTGGTCGGCAACTCCTCCAGCGGCATCATCGAGGCGCCGGCCCTGGGCGTGCCGACCGTCAATATCGGCTCGCGCCAGCAGGGCCGGGTGCGCGCCCAATCGGTGATCGACTGCGGCGAGGATCGCGGCGCCATCGCCGCGGCGATCGCCCGGGCGCTGGACCCAGGCTTTCGCGCCTCGCTGGCCGGCATGGCCTATCCGTTCGGCGACGGCAGTGCCGCGCGGCGCATGGTCGAGGTGCTGAAAACCGCCCCGCTCGACGAGCTTTTGCACAAGCCTTTCCGCAATCTGCAGGGCTGATGCTCGGCGTTGCTTTCACGGAACTAAAACTGTAATCCTGGCCGCGCCCCGAGCTCGGTGCGTGGTGTCAAAGGGAGCGGTGATGGCGAGCAAGATCCTGGTGACCGGAGCTGACGGCTTCATCGGGTCCCACCTTACGGAGGCGCTGGTCCGCGCCGGCCATTCAGTGCGCGCCTTCGTCTGCTACAATTCTTTCAATTCCTGGGGCTGGCTCGACGAGGTCGATCCGCAGATCAAGGCGTCGCTGGACGTGTTCGCCGGCGACGTGCGCGATCCCAACGGCGTGCGCCAGGCGACCAAGGGCTGCGACGTGGTCCTGCACTTGGCGGCGCTGATCGCCATTCCGTTCTCGTACCACTCGCCCGACACCTACGTGGACACCAACGTCAAGGGCACGCTCAACATCCTCAACGCCGCGCGCGACCTGGGAGTGCGCCGGGTGGTCCACACCTCGACCAGCGAGGTCTATGGCACCGCCCGCTTCGTGCCGATCACCGAGGACCACCCGCTGCAGGCCCAGTCGCCCTATGCGGCGACCAAGATCGCCGCCGACCAGCTGGCGCTGTCCTACTACCGCTCGTTCGAGACGCCGGTCGCCATCATGCGCCCGTTCAACACCTACGGTCCGCGCCAGAGCGCCCGCGCGGTGATCCCCACCATCATCACCCAGCTGCTTGCCGGCAAGCGGCGGATCAAGCTGGGCGCGGTGCGGCCGACGCGCGACTTCAATTTCGTCGCCGACACGGTGGGCGGCTTTCTGGCCATGGTGGATGCACCGGGCATCGACGGCGAGGTCGTCAACATCGGCAGCAATTTCGAGGTCTCCATCGGCCGCACCGCCGAGCTGATTGCCGAAGTGGCCGGCTGCGACCTGGAAATCGAGTGCGACGACGTCCGCCTGCGCCCCGAGAAGAGCGAGGTCGACCGCCTGTGGGCCGACAATGCCAAGGCCGGGCGGCTCCTGGGCTGGACGCCGTCCTACGGCGGTGTGGACGGCTTTCGCCGCGGGCTGGCCGAGACGGTGGAGTGGTTCCGCCAAGCCGAGAACCGGGCGCGCTACAAGGCCGACATCTACAACCTCTGACCAGGCCCGGTTGATGAACAGCTTCGGCACCCCTTCCGTCGTCAGGATCGCCGCCGGCCGCCCGTGCCGCGGCGCCACGAGGAGCATCGCAGTCCCATGAGCGTCCTTGTCGTCGCCGAAGCCGGGGTCAACCACAACGGGGACCTGGACCGCGCCCTCGAGATGGTGGACGTCGCCGCCGCCGCCGGTGCGGACGTCATCAAGTTCCAGGCCTTCAAGGCCGAAAGCCTGACCAGCCGCTTCGCCCCCAAGGCAGACTACCAGGTCGCCAACACCGGCGACGCCGGCTCGCAGCTCGAGATGCTTCGCCGCCTGGAGCTGGCCGACGACGCCTATCCGCTGCTGATGGAGCGGTGCGCGATGCGGGGCATCTCGTTCCTCGCCACTCCCTTCGACGTGGACAGCATCCGTTTCCTTGCCGTCCGCCTGAAGCTGCCGCGCATCAAGATCGCCTCGGGCGAGGTAACCAACGGCCCCTACCTGGTCGAGGCCGGCCGCACCGGGGCCGACATCGTCCTGTCCACCGGCATGAGCACCCTTGACGAGATCGAGCTGGCCCTAGGGGCGCTCGCCTTCGGCCGCTCGGGCCGCCCCGACGGCGAGGCGGGGCCCGACGCCTTCCTGTCGCTGATGCGCTCGGACGCCACCCGTGCGGCGCTGCAGGGGGTCTTGCTGCTCCATTGCACCACGGAGTACCCGTCGCCGGTCGAGGATGCCAACCTGCGCGCCATGGACACCCTGGCCGACCGCTTCGGCCTGCCCGTGGGCCTGTCCGACCACACGCCCGGCATCACGGTGGCCATCGCCGCGGCGGCGCGCGGCGCGTCCATGGTCGAAAAGCACTTCACCCTCGACCGCAGCCTGCCCGGTCCGGACCACAAGGCGTCCCTGGAACCGGCCGAGTTGCGGGCGCTGGTGGAGGGGATCCGGACGGTCGAGCTGGCGCTCGGCGACGGCATCAAGTCGGTGCGCCCGAGCGAGGCCCGCAACCTGGCCGTCGCCCGCAAGAGCCTGGTGGCGGCCCGGCCCATTCGTGCGGGCGAACCCTTCGACACCGCCAATCTGGCAATCAAGCGTCCCGGCGGCGGCATCAGTCCGATGCGCTACTGGTCGGTTCTGCGGCAAACCGCAGACCGCGACTACGCCGCGGACGAACAGATCGGGATTTGATCCATGCGCGGTTGGGAACACACACTGCTGCGCCTTCCGGCGACCATGGTCGAGGTGATCAAGCACGTCGACGCCAACGAGGCCAAGATCGCGCTGGTGGTGGACGAGAATAACCGCCTGCTGGGCACCGTCACCGACGGCGACATCCGCCGCGCCCTGCTGCGCGAGGTCCGCTTCGACGCGTCGGTGACCGAGGTGATGAACACCTCGCCCAAGGCCATGCGCCTGGGTGAAAGCCGCGAGGCGGTCAAGGCGATGATGGCGGCGCAGTGGCTGCGCTATATCCCCATCGTCGACGACAGCGGCCGGGTGGTCGGGCTGGACGCCATCGAGGAAATGCTTGCCGACGGGGCGCCCCGGGACAACTGGGTCGTCATCATGGCCGGCGGGCTGGGCACGCGCCTGCGGCCGCTGACCGACAAGCTGCCCAAGCCCCTGCTCAAGATCGGCGACAAGCCGCTGTTGCAGATCATCATCGAGACGCTGATCTCGCAGAACTTCCGGCACTTCTTCATTTCGGTCAACTACAAGGCCGACATGATCAAGCGCGAGTTCGGGGACGGCCGGTCGATGGGGGTCGAGATCCGCTATCTGGAAGAGGAAGAGCCGCTCGGCACCGCAGGGGCGCTCAGCCTGCTTCCCGGCAAGCCCGAGCAGCCCGTGCTGGTGATGAACGGCGACCTGCTGACCAAGGTCAGCTTCGGCGACCTGCTGGACTACCACTCGGACCAGCGTGCCGCCGCCACCTTGTGCGTCCGCGAGTACGGCCTGCAGGTGCCCTACGGCGTCATCGGCCTGGACGGCCAGATGGTGGTGTCCATCGACGAAAAGCCGGTGCAGCGTCTGTTCGTCAACGCCGGCATCTACGTGCTCAGCCCCGAGGTGCTCGACAGCCTCAAGAACGGCCAGACGCTCGACATGCCCGACGTGTTCAACAAGCTGATCGACGCCGGGCAGAACGTGGCCGCCTTTCCGATCCGGGAATTCTGGCTCGACATCGGCCAGCCCAACGATTACGCCATGGCCAATGAGATATACCTAGAGCACTTCGATGCGAAGTGAGGTCGAGTTTGCTTTCCTTCACGAAGGATCGCTTCTCCCGTTCCTTTTCCGCCTGCTTGGCAAGAAGACCGTCTGCGTCCTGTGGCCCTATCCCGCCGCCCATGTTCTCGGCCGGCCGTTCGAGGGCCTGGTCCGGTGGCTGGGCCGCAAGGGGCGGGTCGTGCCGCGCGAAAGTGCCGCCGGTGACGCGCTGGCCGCCCTGGACCGGCGCGTGCCCGAACGGCTGGACATGTACGGCGAGGTCGAGGCGTGGGCGGCCGGCTATTTCGGCTTCGACGGGGCCGAGGACGATTTCTACGCCCGCCCGTTCCGCTTCTGCGCCGCCAAGTATGTCTACGACGTGGTCTGCCCGGCCGCATATCTGCTCGAGCAGGTAGGCCCGGAGCGCACCCGCTACGTGCCTGACGAGGTGCGTGACGTCCACGACTTCTGGTTCGGCAAGGGTGCCGCGCGCAGCCGGTTCCGGCCGCGCTGGTGGCAGCCGCTGGCCAACCTCGCCTATGCGCTGACCGCCCTGGCCACCGGCATCGTCCGCATCGTCTCGACCCTGCGGCTGCGCCGGCCCCGCCCGCAGCCCGTGCTGCTGGCCGCCGACGTGCCCACCCTGGGCGGCCAGCCTCGCCATATCCGCGTGCTTGCCGACATCGTCGATTCCCCGGAAGACCTGTTGCTGGTGTTCCGCAATGGCGGCCAGTACCGGCAGCTCCGCCAGTTCAGCGGCCCCTATGCGTCCTGCCTGCCCACCGCCGAGCCCTTGGGACCGGTGCAGGCGGCCAAGGCCCTTCGGCAGTTGGTCGCCGACCTCGTCTTGCTCGTCGGGCGCCACTGGTCGACCGCCCCGGGCATCTTCTGGGAGCTGGTGCGCCTGGCCCGGGTGCGCATCTCGGTCAACGCCCTGCTGGACAACCGGCCGCCCCGGTATTTCTGGTGCCGCGACGACTACAATTCCGACCACATTATCCGCAGCCAGGAACTGCGCCGGCGCGGAAGCAAGTCCCTCGGCATTGCCCACGGCGTCCTTGCCTGGGGCACCTGCGAAGGGGCGCTGCGGTTCCTGGACTTCGACGTCTACTACGTGTTCGGCCTCGACCTGTACCAGCGGTACTACTGCAGCCGCTGGCGGCCGGAGATGAAGGTCGAGGCGGTCGGCAGCTTCGGGCTGGGCTATGACCAGCTGCGCCAAATGGAGACGCCGCGCCCGCCCAACATCCTGTTCTTCGCCGACACCACGGTGGACGAGCCGGACTTCTATCGCGCCGCCATCGACATCGCCGAGGCGTTTCCCGACCGCACCGTCTATTTGAAGCTGAAGCCGGGACGCATCGACACCCCCCACGCCGCGCCGTTCCGCGCCATGGCCGCCGAGCCGTTGCCCGCCAACCTGGTGATCACCGATCAGGACACCTACGAGCTGATGCTCGACGGGCGCTACAGCATCGGCAGCACCTCGTCGGTGGTCAGCGAGGCCCTGCAGTTCGGGCTGGTGTCGCTGGTCCTCGATGTCGACACCGTGTGCACGTACAAGTACTACTCGGAGTATCCGGAATTCATTTTCCGCTCCGCCGCGGCCGTCATCGACTACATCCGCAAGATCGAAAGCGGCGAGGCCCGCTACGACCGCAGCAAGTTCGAAGGCCTGGTGGACTTGTCGGGGCGCGTGCTCGCCGACGTCGTCCGTGCCGACATGGGCCTTCCGCCGCGCCATCCGGGCTACCGCTTCGTCCCGCCGGAAATCGGGCCGGGCTGAGGACCAAGAAGGCGCGTCGAAAAAGCTGGCAATGAAAATTGCCTTGCAGCACTCTTCCGACCCTGACAACAGCACCCATCACCGCCGTCAGGACTGACGGAGGTGAATGCAAGACCTCTTCGGCAATGCGGAGCCGTGCCGTGATTCCCGCCCGCCTGATCGCCCGTCTGGACATCAAGGGCCACAACGTCGTCAAGGGCGTCCACCTCGAAGGGCTGCGCGTGGTCGGGCAGCCGGGCGACCTGGCGCGCCGCTATTATGGTGAAGGCATCGACGAGATCGTCTTCATGGACGTGGTCGCCTCGCTCTACGGCCGCAACAACATCCTGTCGGTGGTCGAGGAAGCGGCCCGCGACGTCTTCATTCCCCTGACCGTGGGCGGCGGCATCCGCTCGCTCGACGACATCGTCGCCGTGCTGCGCAGCGGCGCCGACAAGGTCGCCATCAACACAGCGGCCGTCGGGCGCCCCGAATTCCTGCGCGAAGCCGCCCACGCCTTCGGCAGCCAGTGCGTCGTGCTGTCGGTCGAGGCCAAGCGCCGCGGACCCGGCAAGTGGGAGGCGCTGACCGACAACGGCCGCGAACTGACCGGCGTCGACGTGCTGGAATGGGTGGTCGAGGCCGAGCGCCTGGGTGCCGGCGAGATCCTGCTGACCTCGGTCGACCAGGAGGGCACCCGCAAGGGGTTCGACATGGAGCTGCTGAACGCGGTGAGAAGCCGGGTGCGCGTGCCGGTGATCGCCTGCGGCGGCGCCGGCTCGCCCGAGCACGTGGCCGACGTCTTCGCCACCGCCTCGGCCGATGCGGTCTGTTGCGCCGACATCTTTCACTACGGCCGCCATACCGTCGCCCAGGTCAAGGACGCGGTGGAGGCCCGCGGCATCGAGGTGCGCCGATGATCGCCGTCGTCGATTACGGCCGGGGCAACCTCTACAGCATCGCCCAGGCCCTGTCCCACCTGGGCGAGCCCCACGAAATCACCGCCGATCCCGCCCGGGTCGCCGCCGCCGACCGCATCCTGCTGCCCGGCGTCGGGGCCTTCGGCGACGCCATGGCGGCACTGACGCAGCGCGGACTGGTCGAGCCGCTGCGCCGGGCGGCCGGCAACGGGGTGCCGTTGCTGGGCATCTGCCTGGGCATGCAGATGCTGGTCGACGAAAGCGAGGAATTCGGCCGCCACCAGGGCCTGGGCCTGATCGCCGGTGCGGTCCGTCGCCTTCCCGAGGGCGAGGGGCCGGACGCTCATCGCCTGCCCAATGTCGGCTGGCGGACCCTGGAGCCCAGGGCGGACGACGGCCTGTTGGCCGGCCTGCCCGACAAGGCGATGGTCTATTTCGTCCATTCCTATGCGCCGCGCCCGGCCGACCCGGCCCATGTGGCGGCGACCATCCTGTTCAACGGCGAGCACGTGCCGGTGATCATCCGGCGGGGCTCGATCCTCGGCTTCCAGTTCCATCCCGAGAAAAGCGGCGAGATCGGCCTTGAGCTGATCCGCCGGTTCCTGCAGATGGGCCGGGCCTGACCATGGAGCAGGGCCGGCGCATCCTGGCGGTTATCCCGGCGCGGGGCGGCTCGAAGGGCCTGCCCGGCAAGAACCTGGCCGAGCTTGGCGGCAAGCCGCTGATCGCCTGGGCCATCGAGGCCGCACTGGCGGCGGAAACCATCGACCGGGTGGTGTTCTCGTCGGAAGATGCCGAGTTGATGGCCGCCGCCGCCGGCTTCGGCGGCACCGTCGTGTTTCCGCGCCCCGCGGAACTGGCCACCGACGAGGCGTCCATCTACGACGTGCTGTTCCACGTGCTCGACGGCATCGGCGAGGCCTTCGACGACGTGGTGCTGCTGCAGCCCACCACGCCCTTGCGCACCGCCGCCGACATCGACGCGGCGGTCCGCCGACGCCTCGCGGCCGGTGCGCCGGCCTGCGTCACCGTCACCGATCCGGTCGAGCCGCCGGGCCGCTTCTACGCCATGGACGGCGGCGGCCGCCTGGTGCCGTTGATGCCCCAGTATGCCTCCATCAGCCGTCGCCAGGAGCTGCCGCCTGCGGTGGTGCCCAACGGCGCTGTCTACGTCGCCGACGTCGCCTGGCTGCGCACCAGCCGGACCTTCTATGGCCCGGAAACGGTCGGCCTGCCCATGCCGCGGGACCGCTCGGTCGACATCGACTGCGCCATGGACCTTTTGATCGCGCGGGCACTGCTGGCGGCCCGCTCCTCCCCCTGATCCCCGTCCCACCGACTGCCGCAGAGCCAGACATGACGCCCACGCCCCGTCCCGAACTCGCCCGCGTCTCGCGTCCCGACTGGACCAAGGGGGCGCCCCGCGATCCGGCCCTTTTGTGGCTGGACAAGAACGAGAACACCGACCCCGAGCTGTCCGGGGTGGTCGCCGGGGTGGTGGCGTCCCTGCCGCCCGAGACCTTCTTCACCTATCCGGAAAGCGCCGCCCTTTACGCCAAGCTGGCCGCCTGGGTCGGCTGCGCGCCCGGCAACCTGATGCTGGCCGCCGGCTCGGACGGGGTGATCCGCTCGGTCTTCGAAGCCTATGTGTCGCCCGGCGACACGGTGATCCACACCGTGCCCACCTTCGCCATGTATTCGGTCTACTCGGCCATGTACGGCGCCCGGGTGGTCGGGCTGGAGTACCGCCCCTCCGACCGCGGCCCCGAGCTGCATGCCGAGGAGGTGATCGCCGCCATCCGCACCCAGGCGCCCAAGGTGGTGTGCCTGCCCAATCCAGACAGCCCCACCGGCACGGTGTTCGCGCCGGCCGAGCTGGACGCCATCATCGCCGCCGCCGGCCAGGCCGGCGCGCTGATGCTGGTCGACGAGGCCTATCACCCCTTCCACCGCGACACGGTGGTGCCGTGGATCGCCCGCTATCCGCACCTGGTGGTGGCGCGCTCGACCGGCAAGGCGTGGGGGATGGCGGGCCTGCGCATCGGCTACGCGGTGGCAAGCCCCGAGGTGGCCCAGGTGCTGCACAAGGTGCGCCCCATGTACGAGACCGGCACCGTCGGCATGGCGGCGTTGGAGCGCATGCTGGACCATGTCCCAGCCATGGAGGCCTCGGTGGCGCGCCTGGAAGCCGGCAAGAAGGCCTTCCTCGACGCCATGGACGGCTTCGGCTTCCGCACGCTGAAGGGGGCCGGCAACTTCCTGCACGTCGCCTTCGGCACCAGGGCCGACAAGGTGCATGCGGCGCTGGCCGATCTGGTGTATTACCGTCGGGATTTCGCCGAGCCGTGCCTGAAGGGATTCTCGCGCTTCTCGGCCACCACGCCGGGGCTGTTCGCCCCGGTGATCGAAAGGATCGGGAAGGTCTAGGGGATCATGAGCATCAAGGTAGCGCTGATCGGCTGCGGCCGCGTCGCCGGGCATCACCTGCGGTCCATCGCCAAGGTCGAGGGCGGCGAGATCGTCGCCGTCTGCGACCTGGTGCCCGAGAAGGCCAAGGCCTACGCCGACCAATACGGGGTGCGCTGGTTCACCAACTACCATGACATGCTGTCGACCATGCCCGAGATCGACGTGGTCGCGGTCATCACGCCGTCGGGCATGCATTTCGAGCACGGCATGGACGTGCTGACCCGTTACGGCAAGCACCTGATCATGGAAAAGCCGACCTTCATGCGGCCCGAGCAGCTGCACGCCACCTATGCCGAGGCGGAACGGCGCGGGGTACAGATCTTCCCGGTGTTCCAGAACCGCCACAACAAGGCGGTGCAGCGGGTCAAGCAGGCCCTCGAGAACGGCGAGCTGGGCGACATCCGCATCATGAACGTGCGGGTGCGCTGGTGCCGGCCGCAGCGCTACTACAACCTGGCGCCCTGGCGCGGCACCTTCAGCCACGACGGCGGCGCCTTGTCCAACCAGGGCATCCACCACGTCGACCTGCTGCGCTTCCTGGGCGGCGAGGTCGACAAGGTATCGGCCACCATGCGCACGCTCGGCGCCGACATCGAGGTCGAGGATACCGTCGTCGCCACCCTGACCTATCCCACCGGCGCCGTCGGCTCGCTGGAAGTGACCACCGCCGCCCGGCCCGACGACTTCGAGGCCTCGCTGTCCATCGTCGGCTCCAACGGCCTGGCGCAGCTGGGCGGTTGGGCGGTCAACGAGCTGCAGGTGTTCACCCCCGACCCCGCCGCCTGCGAGCAGGCCTCCGAGAAGATCCCCGACGCCTACGGCTTCGGCCACATCTTCGTCTACGAGGGCATCGTCGCCGCGCTGCAGGGCAAGCGTCCGTTCCAGGTGTCCAAGGACGACTGCCTGGCCAGCCTGAAGCTGTGGCACTCGTTCTATCGCTCGGACGAGGCGGGCGGCACCTGGGTTCAGGTCGACTCCGACGAGCAGTCCACCCGGCTGGGGCGGCCCAACGACGAGGTCGCCAACCTGTACCGGACCCCGGCGCCGTGAGCCGGGTCTTGCGCGTCGGCATCGCCGGCTATGGCGTGGTGGGCAAGCGTCGCCGCGACTTCATCGACCGCCGCGACGACATGCGCACCGTGGCGGTGTGCGACCGCACCTTCGCCGAGGTCGGCGTGCTGCCCGACGGGGTGCGCCACTACCGCACCGCCGACGAGCTGCTGCAGGCCGAAGAGCTGGACGTTCTGTTCGTCTGCCTGACCAACGACGTCGCCGCCGACGTCACCATCGCCGGCCTCGAGCAGGGCCTGCACGTCTTCTGCGAGAAGCCGCCGGGCCGCGACGTTTCCGACATCGCCCGCGTCATCGAGGCCGAGAAGCGCCACCCCGATCTGGTGCTGAAATACGGCTTCAACCACCGCTACCACGATTCGGTGCGCGACGCCCTGGCTATCCTGGCCTCGGGCGAGTTCGGCCGGGTGCTCAACATGCGCGGCGTCTACGGCAAGTCGCAGTTCATCAGCTATGGGGCGCATTCGGACTGGCGCACCCGGCGCGACGTGGCCGGCGGCGGCATCCTGCTCGACCAGGGCATCCACATGGTCGACCTGATGCGCCTGTTCGGCGGCGAGTTCCGCGAGGTCAACAGCATCGTCTCCAACGACTTCTGGGGCCACGACGTCGAGGACAACGCCTTTGCCCTGATGCGCTCGGAAACGGGCGTGGTGGCGATGCTGCATTCGACCGCCACCCAGTGGCGGCACCGTTTCAACCTCGAGATCACCCTGGAAAAGGGCGCGCTGATCCTGTCGGGCATCCTGTCGGGCTCGAAGAGCTACGGCGCCGAGACCCTGACGGTGGTGTGGGCCGCCGCCGACGACCAGGGCGACCCCAAGGAGCAAACCACCCGCTACAACCGCGATCCCAGCTGGGCCGACGAAGTGGCCGAGTTCGCCGACGCGGTGTTGCGCGGCGGCGCGGTCAAGGCCGGGTCGTCCACCGACGCCCTGGAAACCATGAAGCTGGTCTACCGCATCTACTGCGCCGATCCGGCGTGGAAGAACCGCTGGGACCTCACCGACTGCCCCTAGAAGGAGGCCGCATGCCCCGTATCCTCGGCTTCATCCCGGCGCGCATGGCCGCCAGCCGCTTCCCCGGCAAGCCGCTGCATCCCATCTGCGGCCGCCCGATGATCGAGCACGTCTATGCCCGCGCCAAGCTCTATTCCCGCTTCGACGTGCTGGCGGTGTGCACCTGCGACGAGGAGATCCGGCAGTTCTGCGAAGCCAAGGGCATGCCGGTGATCATGACCGCCGACACCCACACCCGCGCCCTCGACCGCGTCGCCGAGGCGGCGACCAAGTGCGGCGTCGCGGTGGCCGACGACGACATCGTGCTCAACGTCCAGGGCGACGAGCCGATGATGCATCCCGACATGATCGCCGCCACCGTCAAGCCCTTGGAAGACCGCCCGGGCGAAGTGCGCGGCACCATGCTGGCCATGGACATCGTCGACGAGGAGCAGTTTCGCAACCCGGACGCGCTCAAGATCATCTCGGACCTGTCGGGCCGGGTGCTCTATACCTCGCGCCAGCCCATCCCCCACTGCAAGCAGTTCGGCCCCGAGCTGGGGGCCCGGCGCATCTACGGCATCTTCGGCTTCCGCTGGGAGTTCCTGAGGCTGTTCACCCAACTTCCCCCCTCGCCGCTGGAGATCAAGGAGGCGTGCGATTCCAACCGCCTCTACGACCACGGCTACCACCAGCACGTCGCCCCCTATCCCTTCCGTCCCAGCTTCTCGGTCGACAGCCCCCACGACATCGGCATCGTCGAGGCGGCCATGGCCAAGGACCCGCTGTGGGGGAGCTATTGACGACCTGGGACGACCTGCTGGCCCGCGACGCCGCCTGCCTGCTGCGCTGCCCGGCCTGCGGCGGCACTGAGCTTGCCGTCGAGGCCGACCGGCTGGCCTGCGCCTGCGGGGCTCGCCACCCGGTCGACCGCGGCCGCATGGTGGCGGCCCTGTTCGGCCCCGCCTCGGCCTCGGCGCCCAAGGCCGACATCGCCAAGTGGTGGGGCGATCTCTACGAGCAGATCTACGCCCCCACCGACCGCAAGCTCGACGCCGCCTCGCTGGCGGCCATGCTGGACGACACCGAGGACCTGTTCGAAAAGCGCGAACTGTTGCCCGCCGTCGAGATGCCGGCGCACCTGCACGGCCAGTCCGTGCTCGAGATCGGGCCCGGCGGCGGAGCGCATTCCTGCCTGTTCAAGCGGCGCGGCGCGTCCGTCACTGCCGTCGACATCACCCCTGAGCGGGCGGTCTCGACCGCGCTGAAGCTGTCGCTGACCCCGGGCGGCGAGGGCCGCGCCTACAACGGCGACGCCGAGAACCTGCCGTTCCGCGACGCCAGCTTCGATATCGTCTATTCCAACGGGGTGCTGCACCACTCCGAGGACACCGACAAGACCATCGCCGAGGTGTTCCGGGTGCTGAAACCCGGCGGCAAGGCGGTATTGATGCTCTATGCGCGCCACTCGGCGGTGTTCTGGGCCAACATCGTGCCGCGCGGCCTGGTCTCGGGCGAGATGTTCCGCTGGCCCGAGGCCCAGTGGGTCGGCCGCGTCACCGAGGGCAAGCCCAAGCACGGCCAGACCAAGAACCCGTTCACCCGCATCTATTCCGAGGCCGAGTTGAAGCGCCTGCTCAAGGCGTTCCGCATCGTCAGCTTGCGCAAGAACAGCTTCCAGTACGACAATTTCGCCGTGCCGCGCCTGACCCAGATCCGCTCGGCGGTCCTGCAGGCCCTGGGCCGCGAGGCCCATCCCGGCGGCGTGCTGGTCTACGGCACGCCATTCGTTGCGGAAACGAAACTTGAGCTGGCGCTGGGCCGGCTGATCGGATTCGGCTGGAACATCGTGGCGGAGAAGCCGGCATGAGCAAGAACGCCCCCGTTTCCCACAAGGCCCTGGTCACCGGCGGCACCCGCGGCATCGGCCGCGCCATTGCCGAACGCCTGCGGGCCGACGGCATGGCGGTCACCGTCACCGGCACCCGCCCGGACGGCACCGCGCCTGAGGGCTGCGCTTACCTTGCCTGCGACTTCACCGACACCCCGGCCACCGAGGCGTTCGCCGCCCGCGTCGCCGCCATGGGCTTCGACGTGCTGGTCAACAACGCCGGCATCAACAAGATCAGCCCGTTCGCCGACATCGAGCTGGCCGACTTCGAGCGCATCCAGCGGGTCAACGTCACCGCGCCCCTGCTGCTCAGCCGCGCCATGGTGCCGGGCATGCGGGCCAAGGGCTGGGGTCGCATCGTCAACTTGAGCTCGATCTGGGGGGTGATCTCGCGCGAGCAGCGGGCCAGCTATTCGGCGTCGAAATTTGCCCTGGACGGCATGACCGCGGCCTTGGCGGCCGAGGTGGCGCGTGACGGCATCCTCGTCAACGGCGTCGCACCCGGCTTCATCGACACCGAGCTGACCCGGACCGTGCTGGGCGAGGACGGCATCAAGGCGGTGGTCGAGCAGGTGCCCATCCGCCGCCTGGGCCGCGCCGACGAGATCGCCGCTTTTGTCGCCTGGCTGGCGGGGCCCGAGAACACCTTCATCAGCGGCCAGACCATCCCCATCGACGGAGGCTTCACCCGTGTCTGACCTGGTGATCGCCAGCCACAAGGGCCCCTATGGGGTCACCTTCGCCGAAGACGGGCTGGAACGCCTGGACGCCGCCGTGCCTGCCGGCGCCCACGTCATCGTCGACGCCCGCGTCGCCGAGCTGTATTCGGACCGGATGCGTAACATCCTGTCGGGCCCCAGCGTGCTGCGCATCGAGGCCACCGAGGCCAACAAGTCGCTGGAACGCTTTCCGGCCTACGTCGACCATCTGGTCGGCCGCTCGCTGCGCCGCGACCAGCCCTTGATCGCCGTCGGCGGCGGTATCATCCAGGACATCACCTGTTTCCTGGCCGCCACCATGCTGCGCGGCGTCTCCTGGCACTTCTATCCGACCACGCTCCTGGCCCAGTGCGATTCGTGCATCGGCTCGAAAAGCAGCATCAACTGCGGCGAGGCCAAGAACATCCTGGGCACCTTCACCCCGCCCAACCAGGTCGTCATCTCGACCCGCTTCCTCGACACGCTCGACGAGCGCGACGTGCGCTCCGGCGTCGGCGAGATGCTGAAGGTCCACGCCATTGCCGGGCCCGAGGCCTTCGCCGGGTTCGCGAGCGGCTACGACGCCATGTTCACCGAGCGCGCCGCCATGGTGGCGGCCATCCGCCGCTCGCTGGAGATCAAGAAGGCGGTGATCGAGGTCGACGAGTTCGACACCGGGCCGCGGCTGGTGTTCAACTACGGCCATTCCTTCGGCCACGCCATCGAGGCGGCCACCGATTTCGCCATCCCCCACGGCATCGCGGTGACCATCGGCATGGACATGGCCAACTGGATCTCGGCGGAACTGGGCATCGGCACCCGCGACCACTGGGCCGCCGGCCACGGGGTGCTGAAGAAGAACTACCGCGGCTTCGAGGCTTTCCCGGTGCCCGTCGACCGCGTCCTGGCCGCCCTGGCCAAGGACAAGAAGAACACCGGCTCGGGCTCGGTGACGCTGATCCTGCCCGACGCCCAAGGCCGGGTGTTCCGCGGCGTCCATGCCGCCGACGACCGCTTCCGCCAGCTGTGCCGCACCTATCTCGAAGAGGTCCGCGCCGCATGATCCCGCAGGCCTGACCCATGTGCGGAATAGCCGGCTTCACCAATCCGGGGCCCGATGCCCGTGCCGTCCTGGCCAGGATGACGGCAACCATGGTCCACCGCGGGCCCGACAGCGGCGGCGCCTTCGCCGACGGCCGCATCGCCTTCGGCCACCGCCGCCTGACCATCATCGACCCCAACGGCGGGGCCCAGCCGCGCGTCGACGACCAGACCGGCGACGCCCTGGTCTTCAATGGCGAGATCTACGGCTATCACGCCCACGCCCGCGAGCTGCGCGACCTGGACATTACGCTCGCGGACCATTCGGACACCGAGGTGCTGTTCCAGAGCCTGCGCCACTTCGGGGTCGAGAAGACGCTGGAGCGCATGGACGGCATGTTCGCGTTTGCCTTCCGCGACGGGGCGTCGGGCCGCCTGGTGCTTGCCCGCGACCGCTTCGGCGAAAAGCCGCTGTTCTATGCCGTGGCCGGTGGCGAGCTGGTGTTCGCCTCCGAGATCAAGGCGGTGCTGTGCCATCCGCGGATGGCCGACTGCGGCTTGGATCCGGACCCGGTGGACGATTACCTGGCCCTGGAATTCGTCCCGGGCGAGGAAACCGGCTGGAAGGGGATCCGCCGCCTTCTGCCCGGGCACGTGCTGGTCTACGACGGCGGCCAGACGAGCGTGCGGCCGTATTGGAGCGCCCATGTGGCGCCGCGCACCGACATCGGCGAGGCCGAGGCGCTGGAGCACCTGGACAAGCTGCTGGTCGAGTCCGTGCGCCAGCGCCTGGTGGCCGACGTGCCGGTGGGGGTGTTCCTGTCGGGCGGCATCGACAGCAGCCTGATCGCCGCCATCGCCCACGAATGCTCGCCGTCGATCACCGCCTACACCCTGGGCATGGTCACCCGCACCTACGACGAGAGCGGCCATGCCCAGGCCGTCGCCCGCCACCTGGGCCTGCGCCACGAGGTGCGCATGTTCGACGAGGCCGAAGTGGTCCAGGCCTTCGAGCGGGTCACCGGGCTGATCGACGAACCGTTCGCCGACTATTCGCTGCTGCCCACCCACCTGGTGTGCACCCTGGCGCGCGCCAAGGAAACGGTGGCCCTGGGCGGTGACGGCGCCGACGAGCTGTTTGCCGGCTATTCCACCTTCAATGCCCTGCCGCTGTCGGTCCCCATGGCGATGATGCCCAAGGCCGCCGGCCGCCTGGTGCGCCGCCTGCTGTCGGCCATGCCCGAGCCGGAAGAGTACATGCCGCCCAGCTTCATCGCCCGCCAGCTCTCGCTGGGCTTCGGCTACCGGCCCGAGATCCAGTCGCTGATGTGGCTGGGCCCGTTCTCGGCCGAGGAAAAACAGAGCCTGTGGCGTGACGGCGTCCGCGGCGGGCGCCGCCCCTTCCCCGAACTGGCCCGCCGCGCCAAGTCGGCCCCGCGGCCGCTGTCGGTGGTGGAGCGGGTGCTGGACCTGTACCTGGGCTGCTACCTGCCCGACGACATCCTGACCAAGATCGACCGGGCGGCCATGTACACCAGCCTGGAAACCCGCACTCCGTTCCTGTCCCGCGAATTCGCCGAGTTCGCCCTGTCCCTGCCCCAGTCCATGAAGGTCAAGGGGCGCACCACCAAGGTCATCTTGAAGAAGCTGGCCGAACGCCGCCTGCCGCCCGAGATCGTGCATCGCAAGAAGCAGGGATTCGGGTTCCCCATGGGCAAATTCATCAACACGGTCCTGCGCGAGCAGATCACCGACACCCTGATGTCGTCGACCAATCCCATGGCCGGGTGGTTCCGTCGCGAGCAGATCGAGCGGTTGCTGGCCGAGCACCGCACCGGCTTTCGCAACCACCGCAAGCGCATCTGGTCGCTGTTCGTGCTGTTCACCATCGCCGGGCGGCGCTGGAACGCGGAGGATATCCCTTTGGCGGCGCTTTCGTGATATGGACGGGGCAGGACAAGGGAGTGTGATCAGGTATGCTCGAAGCGAAATACGGCCTTCCCCACGACATTCGTTTCTGCAAGCGCTGCGTCGTATCCAACCAGCGCCCCAATTCGGCCGTCGAGTACAGCCACAACAGCGACTCCAAGAAGGAGACCATCGCGTTCGACGACGAGGGCGTCTGCGACGCGTGCCGGGTGGCCGAAGCCAAGGACACCAAGGTGGACTGGGCCGAGCGGCGGCGCGAGCTGGCCGACCTGTGCGACCGCTTCCGCCGGAACGACGGCCGCTACGATTGCCTGGTGCCGGGGTCGGGGGGCAAGGACAGCTTCTACCAGGCCCATATGCTGAAGTACGAATTCGGCATGCACCCGCTGACGGTGACCTGGGCGCCGCACATCTACACCGACTGGGGCTGGAAGAACTTCCAGGCGTGGCTGAACGCCGGGTTCGACAACAATCTGATCACCCCCAACCCGCGCGTCCACCGGTTGCTGACCCGGCTGGCGCTCGAAAACCTGTTCCACCCGTTCCAGCCCTTCATCATCGGCCAGAAGGCGCTGCCGATCCGGCTGGCCGCCATGTACGACATCCCGCTGGTGTTCTACGGCGAGAACGAGGCCGAGTACGGCAACCCCAAGGCCGACATGGAAACGGCCAAGCGCAGCTGGGAATATTCCACCGCCGCCGACAAGTCGAAGATCTTCCTGTCGGGCGTGTCGGTCGAGGCGCTCAACCAGCGCTACGGGCTGACCGCCAACGACCTTGAAGCCTACCTGCCCGCCGACCCCGAAAAGGTCGAGAAGGTCGGCATGGAGGTCCATTTCCTCGGCTATTACCTGCGCTGGCATCCGCAGGGCGCCTACTACTATGCCCAGGAGCACGGCGGCTTCCAGGCCGCGCCCGAGCGCACGCCCGGCACCTATTCCAAGTACAACTCCATCGACGACAAGATGGACGACCTGCACTGGTACACCACCTTCATCAAGTTCGGCATCGGTCGCGCCACCCACGACGCCGCACAGGAAATCCGCAACGGCGAGATCACCCGCGAGGAGGGCATCGCCCTGGTGCGCCGGTTCGAAGGCGAGTTTCCCACCCGCTTCATCGACGAGCTGTTCCGCTACCTGTCCATTCCCAAGGAGGAATTCCCGGTGGCGTCGGAGCAGTTCGACAAGCCGGTGATGAACCGGGCCTATTTCGACGCCCTGACCGACAAGTTCCGTTCGCCCCATCTGTGGAAGCGCGAAAACGACGCCTGGGCGCTGCGCCGTTCGGTGTGGTCCGAGGACTGAACCGCCCCATGCCTCCCCACGGTCTGATGCTCCACCATTTCCACGGTGCCGGCCACGCCAAGGGGCAGGGCGCCATTTCGGCCGACGAGTTCGCCGCCATGCTCGACCACGTGGGCGTCGGACGCATCCTGCCGGCCAAGGAATGGATGGAGCGCGCGCTGGCCGGCCGGCTGGGCGACGACGACCTGTGCATCACCTTCGACGACGCCCTGGCCTGCCAGTACGAGGTGGCCGTGCCGGTGTTGCGCCGCCTTGGCCTGACGGCGTTCTGGTTCGTCTATTCCTCGGTGTTCGAGGGCAACATCGAGCTGCTCGAGATCTACCGCCACTTCCGCACGACGGCGTTCGGCTCGGTCGAGGACTTCTACGCCGAATTCTTCGCCGCGGTCGAAGCCGCCCATGCGACCGAATACGACGAGCTGCGCCGCCGGGTCGACTTCTCCACCCACCTGGCCGAGTTCCCCTTCTATACCTACGAGGACCGCGTGTTCCGGTACCTGCGCGACGAGATGCTGGGGCCGGCGCGTTACCACGCGGTCATGGCGGCGATGATGCGCGCCCGCGATTTCGACCCGGCGTCGGCGGCGGGCCAGCTGTGGATGACCGACGACCACCTGCTCGGCCTGGACGGTGCCGGTCACGTCATCGGCCTGCACTCGTACAGCCATCCCACCCAGCTGCGCGCCCTTCCGCCCGAGGACCAGCGCGACGAATACCGGCGCAATGCCCGGCACCTCGAGCGGGTGTTGGGGCGCGCGCCGCGGTGCATGTCGCACCCCTGCAACTCCTACGGCGCGGAAACCCTCGGCATCCTGCGCGACATGGGGATCGCGCTCGGCTTCCGGGCCAACATGGCGCCGGTGTCCGGCCGCTCCGAACTGGAGCACCCGCGCGAGGACCATGCCAACCTGATGAAGGAAATGGCGGCGTGAAAGTCACCGTCTTCACCGGCAACCAGCCCCGCCACCTGTCGCTCATCGCCTCGCTTGCCGAGGTGTTCGACGAGGTCTTCGCCGTCCAGGAATGCAGCACGGTGTTTCCCGGCCAGGTCGAGGACTTCTTCCGCAAGTCGGCGGTGATGCAGGACTATTTCTCGCGGGTCATCGCCGCCGAGGACGAGGTGTTCGGTGGCATCCGCTTCCTTCCCGGCAACGTGCGCACCTTGTCGCTGAAGATGGGCGACCTCAACAAGGTGGCGCTGGACCGCCTGGCCCCGGCGCTCGATGTCGACCTGGTCGTGGTCTTCGGCGCCAGCTACATCCGCGCCCCGCTGATCGACGTGCTGGTCGAGCGCCGCGCCGTCAACATCCATATGGGCGTCTCGCCCTACTACCGCGGCAGTTCGTGCAATTTCTGGGCGCTTTACGACGGCAATCCCGACCTGGTCGGGGCGACCATCCACATGCTGTCGCGCGGGCTGGATTCCGGGGCGATGCTGTTCCACGCCCTGCCGCAGCCCCAGGCCTGCGACCCCTTCGTGCTGGGGATGCGGGCGGTCAAGGCGGCCCATGTGTCGCTGGTCGCCGAGGTCGCCTCGGGCAACATCTTCTCTTTCGAGCCGGTGATCCAGGACAAGTCCCAGGAGATCCGCTACACCCGCAACGCCGACTTCACCGATGCGGTCGCCGCCGAGTACCTGGCGCGCAACCTGGATGCCGCCTGGGTGGGCCAGCGCATGGCCGAGCGGGTTCCGCGCCAGCTGCTGCGGCCGAGGTACGTCTAGCGCAGCCCGCGGTTCCACGCCTCGAGCACCAGCAGCGCCCACACCTTGAGCGAATGGTCGCGCCGGCCGCGGCGATGCTCGTCCAGCAGTCTGGCTACCGGCGCCCAGTCCAGCCCGACCGCGGCCATGCGGTCGCGGGTGATGCGTTCGGCGACCAGGCCCTTCAGCTCGCCCTTCAGCCACACCCCCATGGGCGGATTGAAGCCCAGCTTGGGGCGGTCGACGATCTCGGTCGGCAGCAGCCGCCGCGCGGCGGCCTTCAGCAGGGTCTTTTTGCCCTGGCCGAAGCGCAAGCTGGGCGACAGCCGCCCCACCGCCTCGAGCAGCCGGTGGTCGATCAGCGGCAGCCGCACTTCGAGGGCCACCGCCATGCTCATGGCGTCGCCGTAGGCCAGCAGGTTGCCGGGCAGGAACGACAGCAGGTCCGCCTGCTGCATGGCGTCCAGCGCATGGGCCGAGGGCGCCGTCCGGTACAGTTCGGCGACGGGGCGCGCCGGCGCGTGGTCGAGATCAAGCAGGGCGGCGCGCTCGCCGGGATCGAAATACTCGACCCATGAGGCATAGCGCTCGGCGGCGGGCAGCGGCAGGGCCGACAGGAATTCGCGGGCGCGGCGCCAGGCATGGTGGCCGCGGCTGCTTTCCGGGATCAGGCGCGCGGCCAGGGCGCCCGCGTGGCGCAGCGGTCCGGGAACCAGGCCGGCGACCCGCTCGGCCAGCAGCCCACCCTGGTAGCGGGGATAGCCGGCAAACACCTCGTCGCCGCCGTCGCCGGCCAGCGCCACGGTGACGTGGGCGCGCGCGCTGCGCGACAGGTCGTGGATCAACAGCGCGGTCGGGTTGCCGAACGGCTCGCCGAAGCGTGTCACCATCTCGTCGAGCAGGCCGGCCGCTTCCGGGCGGGCGGGCAGTTCGGTGTGGCGGCTGCCGATATGGCGGGCGACCTGGGCGGCGGCGTCGCGCTCGTCGTAGGCGGCCTCGTCGAAGGTCATGGTGAAGGTTCGGGGCGGCGGCGCGCCCAGTGCGCCCCGCGCGGCCGCCATCAGCGCCCCCAGCACCCAACAGGCGAAGCCCCCCCACCCGAAGCAGCCGCCCTCCGCGTCCGCGACC
>JBLNBU010000019.1:0-9490 GCA_050260215.1 Actinomycetota bacterium | reverse complement strand
CCCTCCCTCTCCCTCGAGGGAGAGGGGTTTACGCCACCACCGCCCGGTACAGCCCGTCGTCGGCCAGCACCGGGGCCAGCACCGAGGCCAGGACGTCGGCCCAGCGGTCGCAGCCGGCCTCGTCGGCCACCAGGTCCTGGCGGACCTCGAACGACACATGGGGCAGGCCGGCGGCGCCGGCATGGGTGTCCAGGGTGTAGTTGATCTCGCGTCCCGAATAGGGCTGGTTGTCGCCCACCACCAGGCCGGGCCTGGCGCTGAGCGCCTCCATCACCGGCCGGGCCATGCGGTCGTCGCGGTTCCACAACACGCCCACATGCCAGGGCCGCGGGCTGCCGTTCATGGCCGGGGTGAAACTGTGCACCGAGACCATCGCCGGGGCGGGGCCGTGGCGCCACAAATGGGCCAGCAGGGTGCCGATGCGGTGGTGATAGGGCCAGAACCACGCCTCGGCGCGGCTGTCGGCCTCGGCGTCGTCCACGAGGCGGTTGCCGGGGACGGCAATGCCACAGGACACCGTCGGGATCGAGCCCGGATCGCCCGGCTGGCGATTGCAGTCGATGACCAGCCGGCTGACCCCTGCCAGCACCGCCGGGCAGCCCAGCCGTGCCGCCAGGGCGCGGGCCACCCGGGCGGCGCCGATGTCCCAGGCGATGTGGGCCAGGCGATGCTCGGGCTGCAGGCCCAGATCCCCCAGCGACGGCGGAATGGCGGCCGAGGCGTGGTCGCAGATCACCAGGACGCGGGAGTCGTCGGTGCCGGCAATCTCCTCGAAGGGCGGCGGCTGGGGGCTGGGATCGGGGTGAAAGGTCAGCATGGTCGGACTATAGCGCGCCTTGTCGGGTGGTGCCGCAGAATCGTCGATTGCAGTGGTTGACAGAGGCCCCCCGTTTCCGTATTTTCCCGGCCTCACGTCGCGCATTTGAGACGCAAGGAATACGGTTATGAAGATTCGCAACTCGCTGAAGTCGGCCAAGCTGCGCGACAAGAACTGCCGCATCGTCCGCCGCAAGGGCCGGGTCTACGTCATCAACAAGGCGAACCCGCGCTTCAAGGCCCGCCAGGGCTGATCGACCCCTCTAAAGGGTCCGGTTACAGCGGACCGCGCCCCCGAAAGGGAGCGCGGTTTTTGCTGTTTTAGATGGATTGGTGCTACTTGGCGTCGGCCGGAGCCTGGGTGCGATAGGGGCACCACGGCGGCAGGGTCGACGGGTCGACATTGGCGCCCGGACCCGCACCCGGACCCACGCCCGCACCCGGACCGCGCCCGCCACCAGGGCCGCCACCGGGGCCGAAGCCCATGCCGGGCCCCATGCCCTGGCCGCCCCAGCCGGCCCGCATCATCATCGGACCGCGCATCCCCGGGCCGGGGCCCTGGAACGTGCCGTCCTGCCACGCCTTGACCATCTGTTCATGGCGCCAGCCGGGCTGCCAGCCCTGCGGCCCCGTCTGATTGGGGGTATCCGCGGCGTTGGCGGTGCAACCGGCGACGATCAGAACGGCGGCCACGGCGGTCAGCGTCTTGGTCAGTGTCTTCATGGCAGCCTCCTCGTCCAATTCCTTTCCCATCCATGCGTCCATTCAACCACGGCGCGGTAACGCCAGGATGTCGGACGACAGCCGGTTCGTAACGGACGGTAACGGAGCCTGTCACCCGCGGTCGACGCCCTGGACGCCTATGGCCGGCACTTCGACCATCCGGGCTGGCGCCCGCTGGCACACTAGTGCCGGCGGGCCTTCTTGCCTGTGGCCTTGCCCAGACCGTGGTCGACATCGCAGTCGGGGACCGCGCGGCCCAGCTCGCTGCAGACGCGGCGGGCCTCGGCCTCGTCGTGGGCGGCGGCGAACAGGCGCAGGAAGTCACCGCGGCCGGGCAGGGTGATCTTGCGGGTCACCGGCGACAGGGTGGCCAGGGTGGCGCTACGCGCCTTCAGCTGGGCCCAGCCGCGGTCGACCTCGGCCGCCTTGCGGAACGAGGCCAGGTAAACCAGGCGGTCGGGCACGGAGGTGGCCGCCGGGGCGGCAGGCATCGCCACCGGAGCCGCCACGACCGCTGCCGGGACAGGGGCGGGGACGGAGGCGGCCGGAGCCAGGCGCAGGACCGTGTGGCCCAGCCGCGCCATCAGGCTGCCGTCGCGCCAGCGGGCATAGCGGCCGAACGGCTCGCCGTCGCAGGTGGCTTCGACCATCGCCACCGGGCGGCGCAGGGCGGGAAATTCGCGGGCGCGGTCAAGCGCCCCCAGAAAGGCTGCTTCGGTGGACTCGTACTCGCGCCAGACCGGGTGGTCGCAACTGCGGCCCAGCGGGTCGGTGGCCGCGGCCTGGTCCAGCCGGACGCCCTGGCCGACCAACCGGTCCAGGCCGGCGGGGTCGCGCCCGCCGCCGCCCCACACGTCGGTGACCACCCAGTCGCCGCCAGGCGCGCCGGACGGCGCGGCGGCGGTGGTGGCGGGCGGTTCCTCGCCGGCACAGGCGGCAAGCCAGAGGACGGCGGCAACGGCGCCGGCGCGGGTCAGGGGGCGGCGGCTCATGGGCGTGGCCTTCGTCACAGGATGTCGAGCAACAGCTTGCGCCGGTTCAGCGGCTGCACCGGGCGGGCATTGTTGGGGAACAGCTTGGCGAAGCGCTCGATCTGCTCGGCCGAGGCGGTCAGGCCCTGGCGGTAGACCACCCACGAGACTACCTCCGAGCACGGCGGCGTGGTCAGCGAACCGGCATAGCGGAAGGTCACCCGGTCGGCCGGCAGCATGGTCATCGGCTGGATCACCGCGTCGGACTTGACCGACTCGCCGGCCTTTTCGGGCATGGCCCGCCAGATGGTCTCAAGCGCGGTGTTGGCGGCGCCCGGCGAGAACATCACCCCCAGCACCGCCAGGCCGCCCTCGGCCGCCTTGTGGACGAAATGCACCTCCAGCGCATAGGCGACGCCGTCGATGGTGTGTTCGCTGGGATGGTGGAAGTGGAACTGCAGCAGTTCGTAGTCCTTGCCGTCCAGCGTCACCTTGCTGCCCTTGGCGCAGTTGACCTGGATGGTATGGCCGTTGTTGACGATCTCCAGCGGCATGGGCTGCCACGACACCACCGGGTCGCCCAGCATGGCCGGAATGCCCTTGGACAGGTCGACCGGCGACTGTTCGCGCCCCATGCCGCAGGCGCCGTATTCGGGCGCCAGGCTGCCCCATTCGGCCGGGCCGCCGTGGCCTTCGTAGGTCCAGTGGGGGGCGTCGGAGGCGCGCGCGATGGTGCTGCACACCGGGCAGGCGCAGGCTGCGGCGACGAAATGGCGAAGCAAAGCGCGACGATTCATTTGGGATCCCCTTCAACATGCCCCTGGCGGGCAAGTCTAGGCCGAGCGTGGCCGGCTGGAAAGGGGCGAATCATCTCTCCCGGCGGGAGAGGAAATGGGGGAGGGAGAAAGGCGTCCGCGGCGCCAATCGACCGGACGGACGCATTTCCCCCTCACCCAAACCCTCTCCCTGGTGGGAGAGGGCTGTTTCAAGGGTGAAGACTAGGAGATCAGGCGGTTCCACCAGCCGCGGCGCGGCGGATTGGCCGGGACCGGGGCGGGGGGCTCGGGCTGGGGCTCGGGCTTGGCCTCGGGTTCGGCGGCGGGCGCCTCGGGAGCGGCCTCGGCGACCACGGCCGGGGCTTCCTCGACGACCTCGGCCACGGGCTGTGGCTCGGGGGCGGCGACCACCTCGACGGCAGGCGCTTCGGCGGCGGCTTCGGCCTTCTTGCGCGGGGCACGCTTGCGCTTGGGCTTCTCCTCGGCGGCCGGGGCTTCCTCGGCGGCGGGCGCAGCCTCGGCAGCGGCGGCCTTCTTGCGCGGGGCCCGCTTGCGCTTGGGCTTCTCCTCGGCGACCACCTCGGCGGCGGGGGCGGGCTCGGCCTCCCCGGCTTCGGCCGCTGCCTCGGCGGCCTCGACGGTCACGTCTTCGCCTTCGGCGCCCTCGGCAGCCTCGTGCTGCTCGGCGGCAGCGGCGCCCTCGCCGTTCTCGCGACGGCCACGGCGGCGGCGGCCACCACGACGGCCGCGGCGGCGCTTCTTGCCCTCGCCATCGACGTCGGCCTCGCCTTCGCCTTCGGCCCGGCGGGTCTCGCCGCCGTCCTCGGCGCCTTCGTCCTCGCCGTCCTCGTCGGCACCCTCGGGCGCGGCGCCCTGGTCCTGGGCGGACTGGCCGTCACCGCGCCGCTTGCGGCGGCGGCGGCGGCGACGCTTGCGACCCTCGCTGTCGACGTCGTCGGCTTCGGCGCGCGGGGCGCGCTCGGGGCGGGCGGCGCGGGGCTGTTCCTCTTCCTCCTCCTCGGCGACTTCGTCCTCGTCCTCGACCGGAATGGCGACGGCGTCGATGGTCACCGCCTTGGGCGGCTCGTCGGGGCGCGCCTCGGCCTTGACCCGCTCCATGCGGTAGGCGGGCGGCACCAGGGTGTCGTCGCTGGCCAGCAGCACGCGGAACTCGTAGCGGTCCTCGATGGCGGCCAGGGCGGCGCGCTTCTGGTTGAGGATGTAGAGCGCAATGGCGGTCGGCACGGTGACGGTGATCTCGGAGGAGCGACGACGGATGCCCTCCTCCTCGATGGCGCGCAGCACGTGCACGGCCGCCGATTCCACCGAGCGCACCAGGCCGGTGCCGCCGCAGTGGGTGCACGGCGTGAAGGTGGTTTCCTGCAGGCTGGGGCGCAGGCGCTGGCGCGACAGCTCGAGCAGGCCGAAAGCGCTGATCTTGCCCACCTGGATGCGGGCACGGTCGTTCTTCAGCGCGTCCTTCAGGCGGCGCTCGACGGCGTGGTTGTTGCGGTTCTCCTCCATGTCGATGAAGTCGATCACGATGAGACCGGCAAGGTCGCGCAGGCGCAGCTGGCGGGCGATTTCCTCGGCCGCCTCGAGGTTGGTCTTCAGCGCCGTCTCCTCGATGTGGCGCTCCTTGGTGGCGCGGCCCGAGTTGACGTCGATGGCGACCAGCGCCTCGGTCTGGTTGATGACCACATAGCCGCCCGAGCGCAGCTGCACCACCGGGCTGTGCATGACGTCCAGCTGGCTTTCCACCTGGTAGCGGTGGAACATCGGCATGGTCGGATCGCGATAGGGCTGGACCTTCTTGGCATGGCTGGGGGTCAGCATGCGCATGTAGTCCTTGGCCAGACGGTAGCCGTCCTCGCCTTCGACCTGCACCTCGTCGATGTCGCGCGAATACAGGTCGCGGATCGAGCGCTTGATCAGGCTGGCCTCTTCATAGGTCAGCGCCGGGGCGGTCGACTTCAGCGTCAGTTCGCGCACGCTGTCCCAGGCGCGCAGCAGGTACTCGTAGTCGCGGCGGATCTCGGACTTGGACCGCTCGGACCCGGCGGTGCGGATGATCACCGCCATGCCGTCGGGGATGTCCATCTCGTTGGCGATGGCCTTCAGGCGGCGGCGGTCGGTGGCGTTGACGATCTTGCGCGACACCCCGCCGCCACGGGCGGTGTTGGGCATCAGCACGCAGTAGCGGCCGGCCAGCGACAGGTAGGTGGTCAGCGCCGCCCCCTTGTTGCCGCGCTCCTCCTTGACCACCTGCACCAGCATGATCTGCCGGCGCTTGATCACTTCCTGGATCTTGTAGTTGCGCAGCAGCTTGGCGCGGCGGCGCTCGGCGTCGTCGACGTCGTCGCCGCCCACCGTCTCGACGTGGTGCTTGCGCCGGCCTTCGCCCTCGCCGGCCTCGGCGGGGGCGTCCTCGACGGAGCCGGCCTCGGCGGCCTCGGCCACCGCTTCGGCGGCCAGATGGCCCTCGCCGGCGGCGGAATCGACGTGGTCGTGGCTGTCGCCGTTGACCTCGTGCATCACCTCGGCGCGCTGGGCGGCCAGCAGGGCCTGGCGGTCGGCCACCGGGATCTGGAAATAGTCCGGGTGGATTTCGCTGAAGGCCAGGAAGCCGTGGCGGTTGCCGCCGTAGTCGACGAAGGCGGCCTGGAGCGACGGCTCCACCCGCACGACCTTCGCCAGATAGATGTTGCCCTTGAGTTGCCTCTTGGTGCTGGTCTCGACGTCTAGTTCTTCAAGACGGGTACCATTTACCACGACGACCCGGGTTTCCTCCGGGTGCGTGGCGTCGATCAACATGCGCTTGACCATTAAGCCAATATCTCCGTGGCGCCGCCCGCGACGCGGCTAAGGCATGCGGGCGGGGCATTGATACAGCGAAGCCGGCGGCGCCTGCGGGCGATTCCTCGATCCTGTAGCGATGGAGTGTCTGCACGGCGGGAACCTGACTTGTAGGGCGTCGCGCCCGGCTTCGAATTCTTCCGAATGGAGACCGCAGTGCATCCGGGACGGACGCTGAGGCTACGGACCCATGGTCAGCCAAAATAGCGGTAGCCGAAAGTTTCGACAACGATCTTGTTGCGCTCACCCTCATGAGCGCCGCCAGGCCTCCCTGCCGAACGGATGTGGACGGAAGAGTCTGCCGAATCAAAGACTTTTCCGTTGAGCCTCAGACTCCGGTTGCGTTATAGCTGTTAACGCTCGGTCAAGGCCGACTAAGCGACAATGGGCCGCATGGTTCGACGACTTCGACATTTCGGGCGCTGGCTGCTGCCCGCCCTGACGCTGCTGATGCTGGCCGCCGACCCTGCCTGGGCGCGTCCGGCAGTGGGCGCGGTGCGCCTGGGCCTGCATGAGGACGGCGTCACCCGTTTCGTCATGGACGTCACCGAGGCCTTCGACTTCAAGGTCCATACCCAGGCCGACCCTTACCGGGTTGTCATCGACGCGCCCGCCCTGGAATGGACGCCGGGCACCCATCTGGCCAAGCCGTGGGGCGCGGTGCGCGGCCTGTCGGGCGAGGACGGCCGGCTGGTGCTCGACCTGAAAAGCCCGGTGGCGGTCAAGCAGGCCTTCGTCATCGCCCCGCGCGACGGCATGGGCTGGCGCTTCGTCGTCGACCTCAGGGACACCACCCAGGCGGCCTTCCTGGCCGGTGCCGACCATACCGCCGCACCGCCGGCGCCCCACAAGGCCGCCGCCGCCAAGCCGGCGCCCCAACCGGCGCCCCAACCGGCGCCCAAGCCGGTCGCAGTCGCTGCCGCCCCGCCGCCGCCGCCCGCACCGTCACCGGTCGAGGCGCAGTCGCAGACCGTGCGCGTCGACGGCGGCCGCATCGTCGTTCTCAGCCCCAACGCCCAGCCGGCGCCCGAACCGGTGGCCGCCCAGCCCGTGGTGGTCCCCCAGCCGGTGGTGGCTGTCGCGCCTCCGGTGCCGGCGACGCCTGCCGCGTCCATCGCCCCGCCGCCGCAGCGGCCGGTGGAAAGCCGCATGGTCGGCGGCTCGCCGGTGCTGTCGGCGCCCATGCCGCCGCCCCCCGAGCGTCCGGTTGCCGCCGCTCCCACCCAGGCCGCCATGGCCGTGCCCGAGCCGGTGGCCGCGGTGGTGCCGGCGCCTGCCGCCGCACCGCCGGCCGCGGTTCCTGCCTCGATGCCCGTCGCCCCGGCGCCCGAGCGCAAGCGCGAAGGCCCGCCGGTCATCGTCGTCGACCCCGGCCACGGCGGCATGGACCCGGGTGCCACCGGCGTGTCGGGCACCTACGAGAAGTTCATCACCCTGGCCATGGCGCGCGAGCTGAAAAGCCAGCTGGAAAAGGGCGGCAAGTTCAAGGTGGTGCTGACTCGCGACCGCGATGTCTTCATCCGCCTGCGCGACCGCGTCGCCATCGCGCGCCAGGCCAATGCCGACCTGTTCATCTCGCTGCACGCCGACGCGGTGCAGAACCCGCAGATCAAGGGGCTGTCGGTCTATACCCTGTCGCAGAACGCCTCGGACGCCGAGGCGCAGGCGCTGGCCGAGAAGGAAAACAAGGCCGACCTGATCGCCGGCATCGACCTGTCCCATGAAAGCGCCGACGTCGCCAACATCCTGATCGACCTGGCCCAGCGCGAGACCATGAACCGCTCGGCCGGGTTCGCCGCCGAAATCGTCGACGAGGTCGGCCAGGAACTGGATCTGCTGGGCAACACCCATCGCTTCGCCGGCTTCGCCGTGCTGAAGGCGCCCGACGTGCCGGCGGTGCTGGTCGAGATGGGGTATTTGTCCAACGAGGTCGAGGAACGCGACCTCCGCCAGCCCGTCTATCGCGCCCGCCTGGCCAAGTCCATCGCCCGCGCCGTCGAGCGCTTCTTCCTGCCGACTCAGAAGGCCAGGCGCCCCTAGGCCCGCGCAACGCTTGACGCGGGCGCTTCCGCCGCGCTACCACCGCTGCCATGCTGCGATTCCTCGTCATCACCATAAGCCTGCTGCTCGTGCTGGCCATGGCCGCCGCGGGCGGAACCCTGTTCCTGTTCTGGCACTACGGCCGCGGGCTGCCCGACTACCATGCGCTGGCCCATTACGAGCCGCCGGTGACCACCCGGGTCTATGGCGGCGACGGCCGCCTGGTGGCCGAATACGCGGTCGAGAAGCGCGCCTTCGTGCCGCTCTACGCCATTCCGCAGCGCATCAAGGATGCCTTCCTGTCCGCCGAGGACAAGAGCTTCTACACCCATCCCGGCGTCGACGTGACCGGCATCCTCCGCGCGGTGGTGATCAATCTGCGCAACAAGGGCAAGGGCGCCGACCGCCGCCCGGTGGGCGCCTCGACCATCACCCAGCAGGTGGCCAAGAACTTCCTGCTGACCAACGAGGTGTCCATCGAGCGCAAGGTCAAGGAAGCGATCCTGGCGCTGCGCATCGAGCGCACCTTCACCAAGGACCACATCCTCGAGCTTTACCTCAACGAGATCTATCTCGGCATCGGCTCGTACGGCGTCGCCGCGGCCGCACTCAACTACTTCAACCGCGGCCTCGACGAACTGACGGTCGCCCAGGCCGCCTATCTGGCGGCACTGCCCAAGGCGCCCAACAACTACAACCCCTTCCGCCACGCCCAGGCGGCCAAGGACCGGCGCGACTGGGTGATCGGGCGCATGTACGAGGACGGCAAGATCACCAAGGCCGAGTACGACGAGGCCGTCGCCGAGCCGCTGGAGGCCACCCGGCGCAACGAGATCATCGCCGCCCAGGGCGCCGACTACTTCGCCGAGGACATCCGCCGCGAGATCGCCGGCAAGTACGGCGAGGATGCCCTGTATCGCGGCGGCCTGGTGGTGCGCGCCTCCATGGATGCCAACCTGCAGGCCCTGGGTGCCCGCGTACTGCGCAAGGGGTTGTCGAGCTATGACCGCCGCCACGGCTGGCGCGGTCCCGTCACCCGCATCCAGCCGGGCAGCACCTGGGCTCAGCAGCTGGCCGCGGTGCCGCTGCCCGGCGGCGCCGACCCGTGGGAGCTGGCGGTGGTGCTGTCGGTCAACGACAACGGCGCCGCCGTCGGGCTGAACGGCGGGCGCACCGGCACCTTGCCGTTCTCCGAGATGAAGTGGGCCCGCCCGGCGCTTGAAAAGCAGCATGTGGGCCCGCCGCCGCGCCGCGCCCAGGACGTGGTCCAGCCGGGCGACGTCGTGCTGGTCGAGCCCGTGGCCAAGT
>JBLNBU010000018.1:0-34730 GCA_050260215.1 Actinomycetota bacterium | reverse complement strand
GCGTGCGAGGCATTGCGCCTCAACTTCCGCCTGATCGGGCGTGAGCTGGCCGGCCTCGGCATCGACGTCGATTGCGCCCCGGTGCTTGACGTCCCGGTCCCCGGCGCCCACGACGTCATCGGCGACCGCGCCTATGGGCTTGAGCCCGCGCAGGTGGCCGAACTGGGCCGCGCCGTCTGCGACGGACTGCTGGACGAAGGCGTGCTGCCGGTCATCAAGCACATCCCCGGCCACGGGCGCGCCATGGTCGATTCGCACCTGTCGCTGCCGGTGGTCGACGCGCCGCGCGCCGCGCTCGAGGCCCAGGACTTCCCGCCCTTCCGGGCGCTGGCCGACGCCCCTTGGGCGATGACCGCGCATGTGGTCTATACCGCGCTGGACGCAGGCGCCCCGGCCACCACCTCGGCCAAGGTGATCGGCGAGGTCATCCGCGGGCTGATCGGCTTCGACGGCGTGCTGGTCTCGGACGACCTCAGCATGAAGGCGCTGGGCGGCAGCTTCGAGGACCGCACCCGCGCCGCGCTGGATGCCGGCTGCGACCTGGTGCTTCACTGCAACGGCGACATGGCCGAGATGGCCGCGGTCTGCGCCGCCGTCCGCCCGCTGACCGAGATCGCCCGCGAACGCGTCGCCCGCGCCGCCGCGATGAAGCGCAAGGCGCCGCCCCTGGATACCGCCGCCGCTGCCGCCGAGGTCGAAAGGCTGCTGGCATGATGGATGCGGCCGGCATCGTCTATGGCATCTCGATCTGGGCGCTGCCCCTGATCTTCGCCGTGACGCTGCACGAGGCCGCCCACGGCTATGCCGCCCTGATGCTGGGCGACGACACCGCCAAGCGGCTGGGGCGCATCTCGCTCAACCCGCTGCGCCACATCGATCCCGTCGGCACCTTGCTGCTGCCCGCCGTGCTGCTGGCCACCGGCAGCTTCCTGTTCGGCTGGGCCAAGCCGGTGCCGGTCAACTACGCCAAGCTGCGCAAGGCCCGCCTGGGCATGGTGGTGGTCGCCGCCGCCGGGCCGGCCACCAACTTGGCCATGGCAATCGCCGCGGTGCTGCTGGTGCGCACCGTGCCGTGGGTGCCGCAGGCCGGCCGCGCCTGGTTCTTCGTCAACCTGGACAATGCCATCTTCATCAACATGTTGCTGGCGGTTTTCAACATGATCCCCATCCCGCCGCTGGACGGCGGCCGGGTGCTGGTCGGGCTGTTGCCGCGGGTGCTGGCGGTGCGGGTGGCGCGGCTGGAAAACGTCGGTCTCTTGATTCTGCTGGCGGCGATGTTCATCCTGCCGCCGCTGGGGCGCGCGGTGGGAATGGACCTGGACGTCTTCCGGCTGCTGCTGAACGGCCCGGTCGAGTGGCTGGCCCGCGTGGTGATGCAGGGGTTCGGCCCCAAGGGGTGACGAAGGGGATGCAAGGCGACGTGTTCGAGGCCGACGAGCGCCCGGTGGGCAAGCCGGAAGGCGAACGGCTGGTCGTCGACCTGGAAAGCTGGGAAGGCCCGCTCGACGTGCTGCTGCAGTTGGCGCGCGAGCAGAAGGTCGACCTGACCCGCATCTCCATCCTCAAGCTTGCCGACCAGTATCTCGACTTCGTCCAGCGTGTGCGCGCCCAGGCCATCGACCTGGCGGCCGAATACCTGGTGATGGCCGCATGGCTCGCCTATCTCAAGTCTCGCCTGCTGCTGCCCGAGCCCGAGCCCGAGGCCGCCGACGAGCTTTCCCCGGCCGAAATGGCCGAGGTGCTGGCCTTCCGCCTGCGCCGGCTGGAGGCCATGCAGCAGGTCGGCAACCGCCTGATGGCGCGCCCTCAGCTGGGCCGGGACGTCTTCGCCCGCGGCGCCCCCGAGGGCCTGGAGGTGGTCAGCACCTCCATCTGGGACGTAGGCCTCTACGACGTGCTCAAGGCTTACGGCGACCACATCGTGCGCACCTCGGTGCGCACGCTGACCGTCGAGGCCCCCGACCTGTGGTCGGTCGACGACGCCCTGCAGCGGCTGGAACGCCTGCTGGGCAAGCTGCCCGACTGGTCGGTGCTGTCAGCCTACCTGCCGCCCGTCGAGGGCGACACGCTGAAGATGAAGTCGGCGGTGGCCGCCACCTTCGTCGCCGTCCTGGAACTGGCCAAGCAGGGCAAGGTGGTGGTGCGCCAGGACGGCACCCCCTATTCGCCCATCTACGTCCGCGCCGCCGAGCCGGGGAGGGATGAATGAGCTTCGAGCACCTGCGCCTGGTCGAGGCGCTGCTGTTCGCCTCGGACAAGCCGCTGGACGAGCGCGCCATCGCCGAACGCCTGCCCGAGGGCGTCGACGCGGCCGCCGTGCTGGCCGAGCTGGAAAGCCACTACGCCGCCCGCGGCGTCAACCTGGTCCGGCGCGAGGGCAAGTGGGCGTTCCGCACCGCTCCCGACTTGGCCGAGGCCATGCGCATCGAGACCACCGAGCAGCGCCGCCTGTCGCGCGCCGCCATCGAGACCTTGGCCATCATCGCCTACCACCAGCCGGTCACCCGCGCCGAGATCGAGGAGATCCGCGGCGTCGCCCTGTCCAAGGGCACGCTGGACACCCTGTTCGCCGCCGGCTGGGTGCGCCCGCGCGGCCGGCGCCGCACCCCGGGCCGGCCGCTGACCTGGGCCACCACCGACGGCTTTCTCGACCACTTCGGCCTGGAAAGCCTGGACGACCTGCCCGGCGTCGCCGAACTGAAGGCATCCGGCCTGCTCGACGCCCGCCCCGCCGCCGACGCCTACGGCAACCGCGCGGTGGACGGCGCCACCCTGGTCGACATGGACGAGGTCGAGGAGGAGCCGGCCGAGCCGCTGGAAGAGGACCTGCTGCTGGGGCTGTGATCCCCATCAGACACGTGGGCGGGGCAGCACATCATCCATTGCGGCCCGGCGTTGCATTTGCGATGATCCGCGGCCAACTTGGAAGGCGGGCAAATTCCGCTCTGGGAGAAACGCAGTATGGGTAGCTGGAGCATCGGCCACTGGCTCATCGTCCTGATCATCGTCCTGCTGCTGTTCGGGGCCAACAAGATCCCCAAGCTGATGGGCGACATGGCCAAGGGCGTCAAGGCGTTCAAGCAGGGCCTGAAGGACGAGGACGAGGCGCCCGCCGCTTCCGCCCAGCCGCAGCCCAGCGTCACCGACGCCTCGGCCGCGCGCACCGAGAACCGCGACACCGCTGCCAAGCACTGACGAAAGCCGCGCATGTTCGACATCGGCTGGGACGAAATGGCGCTGATCGCAGTGGTCAGCCTGATCGTCATCGGACCCAAGGACCTGCCGGTGGTGCTGCGCCAGATGGGGCGCTGGACCCGCAAGGCGCGCGAGATGGCGGGCGAGTTCCAGCGCGGCGTCGACGACATGGTGCGCGAATCCGAACTGGCCGACCTGAAGAAGCAGGTTGCCAACGCCACCGACCCCAACCTGCTGCGCCAGGAGGTCGAGAAGGCCATCGATCCCACCGGCGAGCTGGCCAAGTCGGTGGAGTTGCCGCCGCTGGACCTGGATTCGCCGCCCAAGGCAGCCGAGCCGCCGCCAGCCGAACTGCCGCCTGATACCGCGCCGCCCAAGCCGCCGGAACCCTGAGCCCGATCCCGTGACCGAGACCCCCGAAGACAAGACCATGCCTCTGCTCGATCACCTGATCGAGCTGCGCACGCGCCTGATGTGGTCGGCGGTGGCGTTCATCGCCGCCTTCGGCGTCTGCTACTTCTTCTCGGCCGAGATCTACGGCTTCCTGGTTCGTCCGCTGGCCGACATCCTGGGCCAGCAGGGCAACGGCGAGCGGCGCATGATCTATACCGCGCTGACCGAGGCGTTCTTCACCCACATGAAGGTCGCCGCCTTTGCCGCCGCCTTTGCCTGCTTCCCCATCTGGGCGGGTCAGCTGTGGGCCTTCGTCGCGCCTGGCCTCTACAAGCACGAGAGGCAGGCCTTCGCCCCCTTCCTGATCGCCACCCCGGTGCTGTTCTTCATGGGGGCGTCTCTGGTCTATTTCGTCATCATGCCGATGGCGTGGAAGTTCTTCCTGTCCTTCGAGAACACCGAGGGCGGCCTGCCCATCCAGCTGGAAGCCAAGGTCGGCGAATACCTGTCGCTGGTGATGACCCTGATCATGGCGTTCGGGCTGGCGTTCCAGATGCCCGTCCTGCTGACGCTGCTGGCCCGGGTCGGCATCATCTCGGCCCAGAGCCTGGTCGAGAAGCGCCGGTTCGCCATCGTCGGCGTGTTCGTCTTCGCCGCCATCGTCACGCCGCCCGAAATCGTCAGCCAGATCTCGCTGGCGATCCCCATGCTGATCCTCTACGAGCTGGCCATCTGGTCGTCGCGCTGGGCCGAAAAGAAGCGCGCCGAGGCCGAGGCGGCCGACGAGGCCGTGGCCGAAGCCGCGGTCGAGGAAACCGACTTCAACGAGTAGCCGCCGATGTTCGCGCCCATTCCCGACCTGGCCTCCGCCCGCATCCTGGTGTCCAACGACGACGGCGTGCATGCGCCGGGCATCAAGGTGCTGGAACGCATTGCCCGGTCCATCTCGCGCGATGTCTGGGTGGTGGCGCCCGAGACCGAGCAAAGTGCCGCCGGCCATTCGCTGACCATCCGCCGGCCCCTGCGGGTCCGCCAGGTGTCCCGGCGGCGCTTCGCCGTCGACGGCACTCCCACCGACGCGGTGCTGTTGGGCATCAACCACGTGATGAAGGGCCGCCGCCCGCACCTGGTGCTGTCCGGGGTCAACCGCGGCGCCAACCTGGGTGAGGACGTCACCTATTCCGGCACCGTGGCCGCGGCCATGGAGGCCACCATTCTGGGCGTGCCGGCGATTGCGTTCAGCCAGTACACCACCCCCGACCACCCGGTGCGCTGGGCGACCGCCGAACACTGGGCGCCCGAGATCATCCGCCGCGTCTGCGCCACCGGCTGGGGCCGCAACGTGCTGATCAACGTCAACTTCCCCGACGTCGCCCATCACCACGTCAGCGGCGTCGAGATCACCCGCCAGGGCAAGCGCAAGATTGGCGACGAGATCTCCGAGCGCTTCGACCCGCGCGGCGAGCCCTATATCTGGATCGGCGCCCAGCGCGCCGAGGAGCGCTCGACCCCGGGTACCGACCTGGAAGCGGTCTGCCGTGGCGCGGTGTCGGTGACGCCGTTGTGCGTCGACCTGACCGACCGCGAGGGCATGCGGGCGCTGACCCAGGCCTTCGCTTGACGCCATGGTCACCGAGGCTCGCCTCCTTCGCCTGCTGATGGAACTGCGCCGCCTGGGGGTGGTCGACCACCGGGTGCTGGCCGCCATCGAGCGCGTCCCGCGCGAGCAGTTCGTCTCCGCCCCCTTCCTCGACCAGGCCTGGGAGAACCGCGCCCTGCCCATCGGCTGCGGCCAGACCGTCAGCCAGCCGCTGGTGGTCGGCCTGATGAGCCAGGCGCTCGAGGTCGGCGAGCGCATGAAGGTCCTCGAAGTCGGCACCGGCTCGGGGTATCAGGCGGCGGTGCTGTCCTACCTGTGCCGGCGGGTCTACACCATCGAGCGCCACAAGCCGCTGTTGGCCGAGGCCGACGCGCGCTTCAAGGCCTTGCGTATCCACAACATCACCCACCGCATCGGCGACGGCTCGCGCGGGTGGCCCGAACAGGCGCCCTTCGACCGCATCATGGTCACTGCCGCCGCCCACGACATCCCGCCCGCCCTGGTCGACCAGCTGAAGACCGGCGGCATCATGGTGCTGCCCCTGGGCGACACGGTGGGCAGCGGCGAGCAGGACCTGGTCAAGGTGACCAAGACCGACCACGGCCTGGACATCGAAAGCTTCCTGCCCGTCCGCTTCGTCCCACTGGTCGAGGGCGTACCGGAGTAGGGGGCGTACCGGAGTAGGGGGGCGTTGCCGGCCGCCCGTCGCCCCGCTTATAGTGTGCGCATGCGCAGGGCACTCCCACTTCTGGTCTCTCTGGTCGTCCTGGCGGCGTGCGAGCCGTCATGGAAGGGGTCGGCCCCGGTCACCAACGGCGGCGGGCTGGCCGGGTCGCACCGGCCGGGCACGGTGACGGTCTATGGCGGCGACACGGTGTTCTCTATCGCGCGCAAGTACAACCTGTCGGTGCGCGAGCTGATCGACGCCAACGGCCTGAAGGCGCCCTATGCCTTGAGTCCGGGGATGGTGCTGCGGCTGCCGGGCGGCGGGTCGGACTATGTGGTGCAGAAGGGCGACTCGCTGATCCTGATCGCCAGGCGCCACGGCGTCGACTTCGCCTCGCTGGCGGCGGTCAACAACAAGCGCCCGCCCTATGTGATCCATCCCGGCGAGCGGCTCAGCATCCCGCGGGCCGGGGGGACGCAGGTGGCCATGGCGCCGGCCCATTCGGGCACCCCCAATACCCGGTTCATCGCCTCTCCCAATGCCGCTGCCGGCCAGGTGCCGCCGCCCCGGCCCGCGGCGCCGACGGCAGAGGCCCCGGCGGTGGCGCCGGCCCCGTCACAGGCGGCCTTCGCGCCGACGCCCACCATTCCTGCCGCCCCGGCGGCGCGCGCCGGCAGTACTTTCCTGTGGCCGGTGAAGGGCGAGGTGTTGGCCGAATTCGGCCCGCTGCCCGGCAAGGGCCAGCACAACGACGGCATCAACATCGCCGCCGCCAAGGGCACCCCGGTCAAGGCGGCCGAGAACGGCGTCGTCGCCTATGTGGGCAACGAGCTGAAGGGCTTCGGCAACCTGCTGCTGGTCAAGCACGCCGACGGCTGGATGACCGCCTATGCCCACACCGACCAGCTGATGGTCAGGAAGGGCGACACCGTGACCCGCGGCCAGACCATCGCCACCGTGGGCAGTTCGGGCAGCGTGACTACGCCCCAGCTTCACTTCGAGATCCGCCGGGGCACCCAGGCGGTCAACCCGACGGAACTGCTGGGCGGGGCGTGATACACCCCGTCTCCCGCATGCGGGCGAGGGTTTAGACCCTTTTTCCCTGCCGTCCCGCCAGGTCCTGGATGAATTGCCAGGCGACGCGGCCGGAGCGGGCGCCGCGGGTGACCGACCACTCGTTGGCCTCGCGCGCCAGGTCTTCCGGCCCGATGGGCAGGCCGAAGTGGTGCGCATAGCCCTCGACGATGGCCATGTAGGTGTCCTGGCCGACATGGTGGAAGCCCAGCCACAGGCCGAAACGGTCGGACAGCGACACCTTTTCCTCGACCGCCTCGCCGGGGTTGATGGCGGTGGACCGCTCGTTGTCGATCATGTCGCGGCTCATCAGGTGGCGGCGGTTCGAGGTGGCGTAGAACACCACGTTGGCCGGCCGGCCCTCGATGCCGCCTTCAAGCACCGCCTTCAGCGACTTGTAGGCGTCGTCCTGGGTCTCGAACGACAGGTCGTCGCAGAACAGCACGCAGCGTCGCCCGGACTCGCGCAGCAGCCGCAGGCAGCGGGGCAGCGAGGGGATGTCGTCGCGGGCGATCTCGACCAGGGCGAGCGCGTGCGCCCGCTCGGCGTTGATGGCGGCGTGCACCGCCTTGACCAGGCTGCTCTTGCCGGTGCCGCGCGCGCCCCACAACAGGGCGTTGTTGGCCGGCAGCCCGTCGGCGAAGCGCCGGGTGTTGGCCAGCAGCTGCTCGCGCTGGCGCTCGACCCCCTTGAGCAGACCGATGTCGACCCGGTTGACGGCGGTCACCGGCTCCAGGCCGTCGGGATCGGCATGCCAGACGAAGGCGTCGGCACCCTCCAGCGAGGCGGCGGCGAGCCGGGGCGGGGCCATGCGCTCCAGGGCTTCGGCGATGCGGGCGAGCAGGGCGGTGGCGGCATCATCCATGGCGGGAAAATTCCTTGCGGACGAGAGGGCCCGAGCCTATCGGCGGGAGTTAGCGTTTGCAACCCGCCCCAACACCGCTATATTCCCGCTGCCTTTCGCACGAATCCACCAGGAGACTTCGGGATGTTCGTGTCACCCGCCTTTGCCCAGGCCACCGCTCCCGCGGGCGCCGCCGCCAGCCTGGAATCCTTCCTGCCGCTGATCCTCATCTTCGTGGTGTTCTACTTCCTGCTGATCCGTCCCCAGCAGAAGCGCGCCAAGCAGCACAAGGAAATGCTGGGCCAGCTGCGCCGCGGCGACCGGGTGGTCACCGCCGGCGGCATCATCGGCACGGTCAACAAGCTGGTCAGCGACACCGAGGTGGTGGTCGAGATCGCCGAGGGCGTGCGCGTGCGCGTGCTGCGCGCCACCATCGGCGAGGTGCTGTCCAAGACCGAACCCGTCGCCGCCAAGGACGACACCCCCGAGAAGCCGGCCGACCAGTAGGCCATACCAGACGCGGACGCCGGTCATGCATTATCCCAGGTGGAAGATTCTCGTCGCGGTGCTGGTCATCCTGGCCGGCTCGGTGTTCGCGGCGCCCAATCTGATGAACCCCGAGCAGACCCACCGTCTGCCCACCTGGCTGCAGCCGGTCAGCCTGGGCCTGGACCTGCAGGGCGGGTCGTACCTGCTGCTCGAAGTCGACACCAATTCGGTGGTCCGCGAGCACATGGCTTCGCTGGTCGAGACCGTGCGCACCACTCTCAGGAAGGAGCGGATCAAGTACTCCGACCTGGGGGCCAAGGGCGACACCGTCTCGGTGCGCATCATCGAGGCCGACGACCGCGAGAAGGCCCGCCAGCTGTTGCGCAAGGTCGACCCCGAGGCGTCGCCCGAATCCCGCGACGACGGCACCATCACGCTGAAGTACACCGAGCAGGCGCTGACCCAGCGCAAGCTGCAGGCGGTCGACCAGTCGCTGGAGATCGTGCGCCGCCGCGTCGACGAGCTGGGTACCCGCGAGCCGTCGATCCAGCGCCAGGGCACCGACCGCATCGTCGTCCAGCTGCCCGGCGTCAAGGATCCCGACCGCATCAAGGCGCTGCTGGGCAAGACCGCCAAGCTGACCTTCCACATGGTGGACGACACCACCACTCCGGAAGAGGCTGCCCGCGGCCGCGTGCCCCCGGGCTCCGAGCTGATGGGCTCGGCCGAGCGCGAGCGCGGCCTGCCCGAGGCCTATGTGGTGCGCAAGAAGGTCGAGGTCGGCGGCGACATGCTGACCGACGCCAAGGCCACCTATTCCGACGGTCGCCCGGTGGTCAGCTTCCGCTTCAACGCCCAGGGCGGCAAGCGCTTCGGCGACGCCACCAAGGAGAATGTCGGGCACTTGCTGGCCATCGTGCTGGACGGCAAGGTCATCAGCGCGCCGCGCGTCAACGAGCCCATCCTGGGCGGTTCGGGCATCATCTCGGGCAGCTTCACCACCCAGCAGGCCCAGGACCTGGCGCTGCTGCTGCGCGCCGGCGCCCTGCCGGCGCCCCTGACCGTGCTCGAGGAACGCACCGTCGGTGCCGAACTGGGCGCCGACTCCATCCATGCCGGCGCGGTGGCCAGCATCATCGGCCTGGCGGCCGTGGTGGTGTTCATGGTCGCCATCTACGGCATGCTTGGCATCCTGGCCGACGTGGCGCTGGTGCTGAACCTGGTGCTGCTGCTGGCCTCGCTGTCGGTTCTGGGCGCCACCCTGACCCTGCCCGGCATCGCCGGCATCGTGCTGACCATGGGCATGGCGGTCGATGCCAACGTGCTGATCTACGAGCGCATCCGCGAGGAGCATCGCAACGGCCGCCCCATGCTGTCTGCGGTGCAGGCCGGCTTCGACCGCGCGTTCGCCACCATCCTGGACGCCAACATCACCCACCTGATCGCGGCGACGCTGCTGTACCAGTTCGGCACCGGGCCGATCCGCGGCTTTGCCGTGACCTTCAGCATCGGCATCGTCACCACCTTGTTCACCGCCATCATGATCACCCGCATGCTGGTGGCCGTGTGGATCAAGTGGCGGCGGCCCAAGGCCTTGCCGCTGTAAGGAGCGCCGACAGATGAACTTCTATTCCCGCATGGTCGGCAAGGTTCCCAATTTCGACTACATCCGCCTGCGCTTCATCGCCTTCGGCGTCACCGCGGTGCTGGTGGCGGTGTCGGTGGGCTCGATGGTGGTCAAGGGCTTCCACTTCGGCATCGACTTCGCCGGCGGTATCCTGGTCGAGGCCCACACCCAGGAGAAGGCCGACCTGCACGCCATGCGCGGCGTCCTCGACGGCCTGGGGCTGGGCGAGGTCAGCCTGCAGGAGTTCGGCGCCACCGGCCATGACGTGATGATCCGCGTCCAGCGCCAGGAAGGCGACGAGAAGGCCCAGATGGCGGCGCTGGCCAAGGTCAAGGAGTCCCTGGGCGCCGGCTACGACTATCGCCGGGTCGAGATCGTCGGTCCCAAGGTCGGCGAGGAACTCAAGCGCGACGGCGCGCTGGCCATCGGCCTGGCGGTGCTGGCCATCGCCGCGTATGTGTGGTTCCGCTTCGAGTGGCAGTTCGGCGTCGGCGCGCTGATCGCCACCTTCCACGACGTCATCACCACCTTCGGCCTGTTCTCGCTGTTCGGGCTGGAATTCAACCTGACCACGGTGGCGGCGATCTTGACCATCGCCGGCTATTCCATCAACGACACGGTGGTGGAGTACGACCGGGTGCGCGAAAACCTGCGCAAGTACAAGTCCATGAGCCTCTACGACCTGCTCAACCTGTCGGTCAACGAGACGCTCGCGCGCACCATCCTGACCGTGGCCACCGTGTTCCTCACCGTGGTGGCGCTGCTGGCGCTTGGCGGCGACGTGCTGCGCGGTTTCTCCATCGCCATGCTGTGGGGCCTTGTCATCGGCACCTATTCGTCCATCTACGTGGCCATGCCGGTGCTGATCTACTTCAACCTGCGCACCGGCAAGGCCAAGGCCGACGAGGAAGAGGCGGAAGCGGCGACGCCGTAAGCGTTCTCCCTCTCCCGGCGGGAGAGGGGCAGTCAGAGGTTCGGCATGGACATCACTCCCCTCATCCCCTCGGGCCGCCAGCTGATCCAGGCCTATGGCGACGGTGGGTTCCGCATCGCCGGACAGCGCTGGGAAGGCTCGGTGCTGGTGCTTCCCGACCGCACGGCCGCCTGGCCGGTTGCCTCGTTGGCCGAACTGACCGAAGCCAGCCTGGCGGCGGTGGTCGAAGCCGGGGTGCAGGTGCTGCTCCTGGGCTGCGGCAAGTCCATCGGCGCCGTCCCGCGCGAGCTGAAGGCGTCCTTGCGTGCCGCCGGCATCGTCGTCGACCCCATGGACACCGGCGCAGCCTGCCGCACCTTCAACGTGCTGCTGGCCGAAGACCGCAAGGTCGCCGCGGCGCTGATCGCGGTGTAGTTTTAGCCCGCGCTTCCCTGACGTCTCATGGCCGGCCTGACCCGGCCATCCATGCACTCCCGGGTCAAGCCCGGGGGTGACGTGTTGTCAGGCCCTAGGCGCCCTTGGCCTTGTCGCGAATTGCCGACAAGGTGGTGCGGGTGGTGATCGCCTCGGGGTCCAGCTTCAGGCACAACAGCGCCAGTCGGCCGGAGCGGCTTTCCGCCAGGGCCTGGTCGAAGGCGCCCGCGAACTGGTCGGTGCGCTCGACCGTCGCCGTCCAGGCGCCGAAGCTGGCGGCCATGGCGGCGAAGTCGGGGTTGGCGAGGTCGGTGGCCAGGGTGCGGCCGGGATGCTTTGCCTCCTGGTGCATGCGGATGGTGCCGTAGGTGCCGTTGTCGATCACCAGCACCACCGGCGCCAGTCCGTGCAGCTTGGCGGTGGCCAGCTCCTGCGCGGTCATCAGGAAGCAGCCGTCGCCGGCGAACGCCACCACCGTGCGGTCGGGATGCAGCGCCTTGGCCGCCAGCGCCGCCGGCAGGCCATAGCCCATGGAGCCGTTGGTCGGGGCCAGCTGGCTGCGCCAGCGGCGGAAGCGGTGGAAGCGCTGGACCCAGCCGGTGTAGTTGCCGGCGCCGGTGCAGATGATGGCGTCCTCGGGCAGCACCGCCTCGATGCGGGCCATCACCGCCCCCATGTCGAGAGCGCCGGGGCAGGGATCGGGGCGCAGGTTGTTTTCCCAGTCCTGGCGGCAGCCGATGGCCCATTGCCGCCACCGCAGGTCGGGGGGCGCGGCCAGCTTGGCCACGGTGCGGGCGAAGGGCAGCATGGCGGCGCAGACGGCCAGGTCGGGGGTGTAGACGCGCCCCAGTTCCTCGGCCTCGGGAAAGACGTGCACCAGCTTCTGGCGTGGCCGCGGTGCGGTGACCAGCTTCCATCCCTGGGTGTCGACCTCGCCCAGGCGGGTGCCGACGGCGATCAGCAGGTCGGCCTCGGCCAGGCGCCGGCCTAGCGTCGGAGCCATGGAAAAGCCCAGCTCGCCGGCATAAACCGGCGAGGCGTTGTCGACGATGTCCTGGCAGCGGAACGAAGCGGCGACCGGCAGCGACCACGCCTCGGCGAAGGCGGTGAAATCGCGGGCCGCCTCGGCCGACCAGCCGCCGCCGCCGACCACGGCCAGGGGCCGCTCGGCCTGTTCCAGCAGGGCCAGGAAGCGGTCCATCATGCAGGCGCCGGGATGGGGCAGGGCGGGCGGCAGGGGGCCGAGGTCGGGCACGAGGGCGCGCTCGGCCAGCACGTCCTCGGGGCAGACCAGCACCACCGGCCCGGGGCGCCCACCGCGGGCGGCGGCAAAGGCGCGGGCCACCGCCTCTGGGATGCGGTCCGCCCGGTCCACCTCCTCGACCCGCTTGGCCAGGGGAGCGAACATCTGGCGGAACTCGACCTCCTGGAAGGCCTCGCGGCCGCGGAAGGGACGGTCGACCTGGCCGACCAGCAGGACCATGGGGGTCGAATCCTGGAAGGCGGTGTGCACGCCCACCGCCGCGTGGCTGGCGCCGGGCCCGCGGGTGACGAAGCATACGCCGGGCATGCCGGTCAGCTTGCCGTGCGCCTCGGCCATGTAGGCGGCGCCGCCCTCGTGCCGGCAGGTCAGCACGGCCAAGCGCTCGCGGCGGTCCCAGGCGGCGTCCAGGAAGGGCAGAAAACTTTCGCCGGGCACGCAGAACACCCGGTCGGCCCCCTGGGCCAGCAAGGCGTCCGCCAGGATTTCGCCGCCGCTGCGGGTGGGCTGAGATGTCATCGCCGCTGACCTTCTGCTAAACTTGCACGTCCCGGCGATGGTCGGGGCGGGACGGCGCGGCGTCAATGCCCTCGTTCCGGATGCAGACGGCGGGACGGGCATGGACGCGGAGCAGTGGCGGGACCTGGCGGGGCGGCTGGAACGGGCCAACGGGGGCGATGCCGGCCTTGACCGGGACGTGGCCGAAGCCTTCGGCGCCGAGGCGGGCGACTATAGCGAGTCGGTGGAAAAGGCCCAGGCGCTGGTGGCAGCGGCCCTGCCCGACTGGAAGCTGCACCTGGGATTCGGGGCCACCGGAGTGTTCCCCTATGCGTCGCTGGCCAGCGGGCCGACGCGGGTGGTGTGCGACGCCCCCACCGTGCCGCTGGCGATCCTGCGGGCCGCGGTGGGGGCGAAGGCGACCGTCACTTGACCGGATTGGCGGCGGTAGCCTTGGCGTCGGGCAGTGTCTCCTTGAACCCGTTCTCGACGATATTCATGGCGGTCTGCGGATCGACTGCCATGCAGGTGACCGTCTCGGTCCCGCCAGCACAGCTCACGGTCACCTTGAACTTGGTCAGCTCGTCGGGATCGGGGGTATCGGTGTCGGCCATCGGATGATCCTCCGCTGAAGGTTGGATATCCGACCTTATCCCCCTTTGGCTTGATCCGCAACCATGGCGAGTGCGTGAATGCATGCGTGCATGCGAATGGTATCGCGCGTGCCGGTGTATACAATCCGCGCATGCGTGGTCGCCGATCCCCGGCGGGCGCAGGCGAAGTGAACCAGCCCCACCGGCTTTTCCGCCGACCCGCCGCCGGGGCCGGCGATGCCGGTGATCGCGACGGTGACGGCTGCGCGCGAATGGGCCAGGGCGCCCTCGGCCATGGCGCGGGCGACGGGCTCGCTGACCGCGCCGTGGGCGCCGATCATGGCGGCGGGCACGCCCAGCATCTCGGTCTTTGCTTCGTTGGAGTAGGTGACGAAGCCGCGCTCGACCACGTCCGACGAACCGGCGACGGCGGTCAGCGCCGCGGCCACCAGGCCGCCGGTGCAGGACTCGGCGGTGGCGACCGTCAGCCCGGCAGCGCGGCAGGCGTCCAGGGTTGCGGCGGCGGCAATGGTCAGTTCGGGCGGCAGCATGGGTCAGTTCCCGGTCAGGTGGGCGAACAGCACCATGGCGGCGATGCCCCAGGCACCGGCCAGCACGTCGTCGAGCATGACCCCCAGCCCGCCGCCGACGGAGCGGTCGGCCCAATTTGCCGGCCACGGCTTAACGATGTCGAGAACCCGGAAGACGGCGAAGCCGACGAGGTAGGCCACCGGATCGGGGGCCACCGGCACCAGCACCATCCACTGGGCCGCTACTTCGTCGATGACCACTTCGGAGGGATCGTCGACCCCGGTCAGGCGGACATAGATCGCCGAGACCCACCAGCCGAGCGCAAAGCATACTACCGCCGCGCCCGCCAGCAGCCAGGGGCCGCCCGTCCGGGCCATCATCCAGGCAAACGGCAGCGCGGCCAGCGATCCCCAGGTTCCGGGGGCCTTGGGCAGCAGGCCGGCACCGAACCAGGTGGCGAGCATACTGGCCGGGTGCAAGACGGCAATGCCGTCGCGGCGGCGGGCAGGCGGCAAGGCGGGCTCCCATCGGGGGTGGTCGGGATGCGCGGAAGCGCGGCCCGCAGCCTATCATCTGCGCGCCTTATGGCAACCGTTTGCGCCCTCGCTCGCCTTCGGTGGCGCCACCAGATCCATCGGCGGATCGGACGGCGCGTGGGTGGCATCCCTCATGGGCTGGCTTCGGGTCTTGGCAATGGTGGTCGTGGCGGCGTCGACGGCTTGGGCCGGGCCAGCAACGGCCAGCCCCAGCCTGCGCCAGGTCCTTGCACAGGTGGCTGCGGCACTGCCGTGGCGGCCGCCGCTGGGGCACTACTGGGTGGGTTCGGGGTTCGGCATGCGCCGCGACCCGTTCCGCCACCGCCCCGCCTTCCATCCCGGCATCGACCTCGAGGCCCCCATGCGGGCGCCGGTCCTGGCCGCCGCACCGGGGCGGGTGGTCTTTGCCGGCCGGCGGGGGGGCTATGGGCGGATGGTCGAGATCGACCACGGCGGCGGCGTGTGCACCCGCTATGGCCATCTGTCGGCGCTCAGGGTGCATCGCGGCCAGGTGGTGCGGTCCGGGCAGGCCATAGGGGCAGTGGGATCGACCGGCCGCTCGACCGGCCCGCACCTGCACTACGAGGTGCGGGTGGCGGGCATTCCCCGCAATCCTGCGGTGTTCATGCATCCCCGCACCGCGGTTCCCCAGGCCGTATCGGCGGGGCAGCCTAACCCTTAAGAGTAAGCAAAAGAGGTTGTTGCAAAATTTTGTACGTCCTCAGGTGAAATGGACAGGATAGTTTCCGTATGGAAGAATTTGCCAAAATAGGAATTGGCCGGGGATGGGGGCGCCGATGCGCCGACGCGAATTCTTCTATTTCGGCTTTTCAGCCGCAATCGCTGCATCGGCATCCTGCAGGGTCGCCGCCGCCCCGTCGTCCACTCTGGGCGGTCGCCCGTTCAGCGATCCGTCCGAGGTGGCGCCCATGCCGCCCGAATGGGTGTCGCGGCAGATCCAGCGGCCCGAAGGCGTGGACGTGGCGCTGGCCATCGACCAGCAGCTCTACCCGGCCATTCTGCCCCTGGTGCAGCGCTACGCCGCCGCCAACCGCCTGAAGGTCGCCATGATCGAGGGCACCTGCGGCGTGGCCGCCGGGGCACTGGCCGACAAGAGTGCCGACATCACCGGCATGTGCTGCCCGCCCGGTTCGTTGGACCGCATGCCGGGCGTGCGCTACCACACGCTGGGCATCGCGTCGCTGGCCCTGATCGTCCATCCGCGCAACCCGGTCACCGACATCCGGCTCGACCAGGCACGCGCGCTGTTCGGCGGCCAGTTCCGCTCGTGGGCCGACCTGCCGTCGTCGGGGTTCGCTACCCGCGCCGGCGCCGAGGTCGAGGCGGTCGGCCGCCTGCACTGCAAGAGCCGGCCGGGACATTGGCGGCTTCTGCTTGACGACGAGTCGCTGTTTTCCCCCGACATGGTCGAAGTTCCTGCCATCAAGGACATGATCATCGAGGTAGCCCGCAGTCCCACCGCCATCGGCTACGAGACCACCTGGTTCATCGCCCACCACGCCCGTGACGGCCGGGTCAAGCCGGTGCGGCTGAACGGCATCGACCCCCGCGACGCGGCCAGCCTGGCCCGGGGCGCCTATCCGCTGTACCGGGTGTTCGGCATCACCTCCTGGCAGGGCCGCGACGCCAATCCCAAAGCCGCCGCCCTGGTCGCGTGGCTGGTCGCCCATGCCGACGAGATGGCGCCCGAATACGGCATCATTCCCGTCTCGGCGCTGCGCCGCCAGGGCTGGCGCTTCGACCGCGACGAGCTGGTGGGCGAGCCGGGGTGACCACCATGCGCCGCTCCTTCCTCCACCGCTTCAGCTTGACCGCGCGGATCGTCGCCGGGGGACTGGTGGTGGCGGCAGGGCTGTGGTTCGCGCTCGACATGGTGCAGACGCGCCAGATCGAAGCGATGATCGGCGGCTATCTGACCGAGTCCCTGGATGACGACGCGCGCCGCGACCGCCTGCTGTTCGACCAGCAGGTCCGCCTGCACCTGGCGTTCGCCGGCATGCTGGCCCAGCGCGACGTGGTGCGCCAGCACGGGCAGGCGGTTACCGCCGGCGAACGCCCGGTCATCGTGTCCGCGGACGAGCCGCCGTGGCTGCCGCCCCGGGCCACGCGCCGCAGCTTCCCGCCGGTCGACGCCATCGCCGTTTCCGACCACGACGGGCGCATCCGCGAGGTGATCGCCGTAGGCAGCGCCGAGACCGCCGCGGCGGTACCGGGTTTGCCGCCGCGGGTGCCGCGCATGGCGGTGGACCAGCCGCTGATCACCTCGCTCAACGGACGCTCCGTCCTGGTCTCGGCGGCGCCGCTGGGCCGCGGCGGCCATCTGTTGGCGGTCAGCGCACTGGACACGCGGTTCCTGGCCGCCACCATCGGCCGTTACGTCGCCAACGGGCTGGTGGTGGCGCTGATGGAAAGCGACAGCGGCCTGGTAGTGGCGTCCAGTTCCCCCGTCGACCTGCCGGTTGGCACCGACTTCCACGCGGTGGCGGGGGACTGGCGGGTGGCCGGCAAGGCGTTCTTCGACTACGGCTCGTCCGAAGTGCGCCTGACGTTTGCCAGCCTGATGCCGGCCAAGAGCCTGGCCGACCTGGTCTATCCGCTGCTGCACAACGAGCGCGCCCAGCGCACCGGCCTGGCCGCGGCCATGAGCGGGCTGTTCATGGCCGTGCTGATCTACCTGGGCTGGCGGTTGCGCCGGCTGGTGCGGCGCGTGTCCGAGCAGACGCGGCTGGTGTTCGGGGTGGTGCCCGACCAGCAGCTGGGAGGCGACGAGGTTGCCGCCCTCGAAGGTGCCACCGAGCGCCTGGTCCACGAGGTCGCGGCATCGCGCAAGGCCTTGGCGCGCGAGACCGCCGAGCGGGTGCGGCTGGCCACCGAGCGGGTCGAGGTGTGGGCCGAGAACGAGCGCCTGCGCCTGCTGCAGGGCGTCACCGCCCTGATGGGCATCGGAGTGATCCGCATCGGCGTCGACGGCCCCATCGCCGAAAACGCGGTGATGGCCGACTTTGCCCGCGTGGCCGGCGGGCTCGAGCCCTTCCTGGCTGCCCGCGCCCGCGGCGAGGCCTCGCTGGTGGTGGGCGAAGGCGCCGACGGGCGGGTGTTCGAAACCGCCGTGGCCAGTGCCATCGAGCCCGGCATGATCCTGGTCGAGGACGTCACCGAACGCCGGCGCCAGGAGGAAGCCCTGGTCAACATGGCCCTGTTGCCGTCGCAGAACCCGCACGCGGTGCTGCGCATCGACGCCGGCGGCGTCATCCGCGAGGCCAATCCCGCCAGCGCCGGCCTGCTGGCCAGCTGGAACGCGGCGATCGGCCGGCCGGTGCCCGAGCCGTTGCGCAGCCAGTTCGCCGACATCCTGGCCTCGGGCACCGGCCACGAAGTCGAGGCCATGGTCGGCGACACGATCCTGTCGCTGACGGTGGTTCCCCTGGTCGAGCACGGATACGTCAACATCTACGCCAGCGACGTTACCGCCCGCGTCGCTGCCGAACGCCAATTGCAACAGTCCAAGGAAAGCCTGGAACGCCGGGTGGCCGAGCGTACCCGCGCGCTCGAGGCCGAGGTGGCCGAGCACATCGAGGCGCAGCGGGCGCTGGAGCGGGCCAAGGAGCAGGCCGAACTGGCCAACCGCGCCAAGACCGAGCTGCTGGCCAACATCAGCCACGAGCTGCGCACCCCCTTGAACGCCATCATCGGGTTCTCGGAGATCATGACCAGCGAGCTGTTCGGGCCGCTGGGCAGCGAGCGCTACCGCACCTATGCCGAAGACATCCACGGATCGGGGCGGCATCTGTTGGCGGTGATCAACGACATCCTCGACATCGCCAAGATCGAAGCGGGCGAGATGACGCTCGACATCAATGCCGTCGACCTGGGCGACGTCGCCTCGGCCGCCGCGCGCATCGTCGAGGGCCGCGCCGAGATGGGCTCGGTCAGGCTGCTGCAGGATTTGCCGCCCGGCCTGCCGCCGGTGGCCGCCGACCGGCGCCGGCTGCTGCAGATCTTCGTCAACCTGCTGTCGAATGCGGTCAAGTTCACCCCCGAGGGCGGAACCGTCCATGTGGGGGCCGAGGTCGACGACGCCTTCGTCTCGATCCTGGTCGCCGACACCGGCATCGGCATGAGCGCCGACGAGGTCGCCCTGGCGCTGCAGCCGTTCCGCCAGGTCGACGGCGGCCTGGCTCGCCGCTACGAGGGCACCGGATTGGGGCTGCCGCTGGCCAAGTCGTTCGTCGACCTGCACGGCGGCTCGCTTGAGATCAGCTCGACCAAGGGCGGAGGCACCACGGTGACGGTGCGCCTGCCCCGCGGCCGCGCCGCCGACGCCTTCGCCGGAGCGGCCTGAGCGTTCAGCGGTAACGCTCTTCCTTCCACGGGTCGCCTTCGTCGTGGTAGCCGCGCAGTTCCCAATAGCCCGGGGTGTCGCGGTCGGAAACCGTGATGTGGCGCAGCCACTTGGCGCTTTTCCAGAAATACAGGCTGGGAATCACCACGCGGACCGGGCCGCCGTGCTCGCGCGATAGCGGCTGGCCCTGCCAGGAATGGGCCAGCAGGGCGTCGTCGGCGTCGAAGCGCGACAGCGGAACATTGGTGGTATAGCCATCCCAGCTGCGGAACAACAGGAAGCGGGCCTCGGGGCGGGGGCGGACCAAGGCGAGCAGATGGCGGGCCGACACGCCGGTCCAGGCGTCGTCGTGCCGGGACCACGATGTCACACAGTGGATATCCGCGGTAATTTCGACCTGCGGTTGCGCCGTGAAGGCGGCCCAGTCCCAGTTCAGCGGGGCTTCGACCAACCCGCCGACCGACATCGACCAGTCCGTCGTCGATAGGTTGGGCTGGATGCCGAGGTCGAGCACGGGGAAGTCGCCGACCAGCCGCTGGCCCGGGGGCACCGGCCGGCCGGAACCTGGCTCTCGGCCTTGCGGACGGCGGCCTTCGCGGGCCCACGCCTCCTTGGTCGCGACCAGCTTGTCGCGGATGCGTCCGCCGATGGATCGGTCGTCGTCGGCCATGTCGTTCTCCCTTGGGCGTACCATCCCAATAGATCGGAAGGGCCGGGCCCATGGCAAGGGAGGTCCGCCATTCGAATCGGTCAAGGCCGCTCAGCGGTTCACCCGGTATACGAGCGTCGGGCCGGGTGCTAATATGCCGGCCCTCGACGAAGGGGACATCTGCGATGAGCACCGCCAACGCCGCCGAGGCTGCCCGCCTCGACGCCTATTCCGCGCCAGGCCGACCGGTCGTGGTCGTCGACCCCGATCCGCGCCGGCGCGATACCTTGGTGCGTGCCGTATCGCCCATGTTCCGCGTCACCGAATATCCCGACATCGACGCCGCCGTCGCCCGTACCCGCGGTGCACCGGCCGCGGTCCTGCTGGGCGAAGGGCTGAGCGTGCCCGGCCGCCAGCAGCCGATCCGCCGCCTGCGCGGCGAGCCCGGGTTCAGCCGCAGCCCGGTGGTGCAGTGCTATTTCGGCGTCGCCCCGGGCGGCGGCGACACGTCCCCCGACGCCGTGGTCGACTGCCGCCTGTCGACGGCGCGGCTGGCCGACACCATCATCATGCTGATCGACAAGTCGGTCGAGGCCGCCTGGGACACCTTGCCGGAAAAGCCGCGCAACGCCCTGCGCCAGACCCTGACCTCGTTCCGGTCGTTCGCCGGGCTGGTCGAGGCGGATTCGCAGCTCAGCTACGGCGACGTCACCGCCGCCTGCGCCCCGGTGATCGAGGTGGTGCGCGCCTCGGGCCCCAAGGACCTGTTCGAGGGCCTGCGCAGCCACAACGACCTGTGGTACGTCCACTCGGTGCGGGTGTCGACGCTGCTGGCCCTGTTCGGCCACACCATCGGCGCCAGCGACGACGAGGTGATGACCCTGGCCACCGGCGGCCTGGTGCACGACTTCGGCAAGATGACCATGCCGGCGGAGGTGGCGCGCAAGGTCGGGCCGCTGAGCCCGGAGGAGACCATCAAGGCCCACCGCCACGTCGACGCCACCGTCACCTATCTGGAGCGCCGCTCCGACGTGCCGCGCGGCGTCGTCGCCATCGCCGCCCAGCACCACGAGCGCATCGACGGCAGCGGCTATCCGCGCGGGCTGAAGGGTGACGAGCTGGACGACCTGGCCCGCATGGCCGCGATCGTCGACGTCTTCGCCGCGTTGACCGAGCGGCGCTCGTACCGCGCCTCCATGTCGCCGTTCCAGGCCCTGGAAGTGATGCAGGAGACCATCCGCGAACAGCTGGACCAGCGCCTGGTGCGCCTGTTCCGCGACATGCTGCTGAAGGCGGTGGCGTAGCCGAATTCAGCCCTTGTCGCGCAGGACGCGGGCCTTTTCCCGGTTCCAGTCGCGTTGCTTGGCGGCCTCGCGCTTGTCGTGCAGCTTCTTGCCCTTGGCCAGGCCCAGCAGCACCTTGGCGATGCCGCGGTCGGTGAAGTGGATGTCGAGCGGCACCAGGGTCATCCCTTCCTTGGTCACCGACCCCATCATCTTGACCATTTGCCGGCGATGCAGCAGCAGCTTGCGCGGCCGCCGCGTCTCGTGGGGGAAGGGCATCTTCGACTGGTATTCGGGGATGTAGGCGTTGAACAGATAAAGTTCGTCCTGCATCGGCCCGGCATAGGCCTCGTTGATGTTGCCCTTGCCGGCGCGCAGCGATTTGACCTCGGTGCCGACCAGCATGATGCCCGCCTCGACCGTCTCGACGATGTGGTACTCGTGACGGGCGCGGCGGTTCTGGGCGGCGATGTGGGGCGGGTTGGGCGCCATCTGGCTTAGATCAGGCCGGCGCCCTTCATGGCCGCCTCGACCTTCTTCTTCGAGGCGTCCGCGATCTCCCACAGCGGCTGGCGCACCTCAGGGGTGCACTTGCCGAGCAGGCTGGCGGCGTATTTCACCGGGCCGGGGCTGGTCTCGCAGAACATGGCGTCGTGCACCGGCATCAGGCGGTCGCGGATGGCGAAGCAGGTCTCGAGGTCGCCCTTCTGCCAGGCCTCGTGCATCTGCGAGCACAGCTTCGGCGCCACGTTCGAGGTCACCGAGATGCAGCCGATGCCGCCCTGGGCCAGGAAGGCGGTCGCCGTGGCGTCCTCGCCCGACAGCTGGCAGAACTTCGGCCCCAGCGCCACGCGCATCTGCAGCGGGCGGGCCAGGTCGGCGGTGGCGTCCTTGACGCCGACGATGTTGGGCAGCTTCGCCAGGCGCTGGAACGTCTCGACCGTGATGTTGACGATGCTGCGGCCGGGGATGTTGTAGACGATGATCGGGATGTCGACCGCCTTGGCGATGGCCTCGTAATGGCGGAACAGCCCTTCCTGCGTCGGCTTGTTGTAGTAGGGCGCCACCACCAGCGCGGCATCGGCGCCCGCTTCCTTGGCGTGGCGGGTGAGCCCGATGGCCTCTTCGGTCGAGTTCGAGCCGGTGCCGGCGATCACCGGCACCTTGCCCTTGGCCACCTCGACGCACAGCTGGACGACGCGGCGGTCTTCCTCGTGCGACAGGGTCGGGGACTCGCCGGTGGTGCCGCAAGGAACGACCGCATGGGTGCCCTCGGCGATCTGCCAGGCGACGAAGTCCTGGAACGCCTTCTCGTCGACCTTCCCGTTGCGGAAGGGGGTGATGAGGGCGGTGATCGATCCCTTGAACATGGCGGCTTCCCTGGAATGGGTGATTCGTTTGGACTGGGGACATTAGCCGCTCGTACAGGCGCCCGCAAGCGCCTCGGCAGCCGCGCCGGCGGGAGGGGCTACCCCGTAATCGCGCGCCAGCCCTAGCCGTGCGGCTTGCAACCGATTCCAGCGCTTCACTAGAATGCGCGGCACTCCCCCATTTGCGGGCGGGGGCTTGGTCGAGGGGTTGAGTTTCCGTGAAGGTCTTGAGCGCAGTCATGTTGGTCGCCGCCGGCCTTGCCGCCGGTCTGTCCCCCGTCGCCCTGTCTCCCGTCGCGGCCGCCGAGACCGACGCCAAGCTGGTGCACGAGGCGCTGGCCCAGGCCAAGCGCGAGCATTTCACCGACGCCGAGCGCCTGGCCAGGCAGTCCCACAACAAGCTGCTGGCCAAGCTGGTCAAGTGGATGGAGTTCACCTCGCCCCGTTCGGGCGCCAGCTTCGCCGACATAACCGCCTTCATGGAGGCCGAGCCCGACTGGCCGCTGATGACCACCCTGCAGAAGCGGGCAGAAGAGTCCATCACCGCCGCCACGCCCACCGCCGACGTGCTGGCCTGGTTCGAGGCCCATCCCCCCGCCACCGTCGACGGCGGCATGGCGTGGGCACGCGCGCTGTTGGCCTCGGGCAAGTCCGACAAGGCGGTCAAGGTCATCCGCAACACCTGGGTCGACGGCGGCTTCGGCGTGCTGCAGGAACGCCAGTTCCTGACCCTGTTCGGCGAGCACGTCCGCGCCGAGGACCACTGGCGCCGCCTGGACCGCCTGTTGTGGGACAAGCAGGACGGCCCGGCCCAGCGCATGCTGCTGAAGGTCGATGCCGGCCACCGGGCCCTGGCCCAGGCGCGGCTGGCGCTGCAGGACGGCAAGGCCGGCGTCGAGGGGCTGATCGCCGCGGTGCCCGCCACCTTGCGCGACGATCCCGGCCTGATCTACGACCGGGTGCGCTGGCGCCGCCAGAAGGACATGGACGAGGACGCCATCGACCTGCTGTCCCATCCCGCCCGCAACCAGGTCCGCCCCGAACTGTGGTGGCAGGAGCGCTCGATCCTGGCGCGGCGCGCCCTGCAGAAGGGGCTGGTGTCGCAGGCCTACCGGGTGGCCTCGGACCACGGGCTGGCCGGCGGCAGCCAGCTGGCCGACGCCGAGTTCCTGGCCGGGTGGATCGCGCTCAGGTTCCTCGACGACCGCGAGACGGCGCTGGCCCACTTCCAGCGCCTCTACGACACCTCGACCCATCCGATCACCCGGGCGCGCGCCGCCTATTGGGCCGGCCGCGCCAGCGAGGCCGCCCGCGACGACCGCCAGGCCCGCGAGTGGTACACCACCTCCGCCCGCTACGTGACCGCCTATTACGGCCAGCTCGCCGCCGCACGACTGGACAACCACCATTGGCCGTTGCCCGGCGACCCCAAGCCGACGCCCGAGGACATCCGCCGCTTCGAGGGCCGCGAGGTGACCAAGGCCACCCGGCTGCTGATGGAAATGCGCGAGACCGAACAGCTGCGCGCCTTCTTCATCCGCCTCAACGACGTCGCGACAACCCCGGGCGAGCGGGTGCTGGTCGCCCAGCTGGCCGCCGAGGGCGGGCGCAACGACCTGGCCGTCACCGTGGCGCGCCGCTCGGACCGTGACGGTGTCACCCTGGTCGAGGCCGGCTGGCCGGTCCCCCACGTCGCCGCCGAGGACACGCCCGAGAAGGCGCTGGTGCTGGCCCTGATCCGCCAGGAAAGCGGGTTCATGCAGGACGTGGTGTCCTCGGCCGGCGCCCGTGGGCTGATGCAGCTGCTGCCGTCCACCGCCGAGAAGGTGGCCAAGGCCATCAAGGTGGCCTTCCACCCGCGCAAGCTGGACGACCCCAACTTCAACGTCCGCATCGGCTCGGCCTATCTGGGCGACCTGCTGTCGGACTTTGAGGGGTCGTACATCCTGGCGCTGGCCGCCTATAACGCCGGGCCGTCGCGCGCCCGGCGCTGGATCAAGGAATACGGCGATCCCCGCGATCCCCAGGTCGACGTCATCGACTGGATCGAAATGATCCCGTTCACCGAGACCCGCAACTACGTCCAGCGGGTCATGGAAAGCGTCGCCGTCTATCGCCGTCGGCTGGGCAAGGCCGGCGGGCCGACCCTGGAAGCGGACCTGAAGCGCTGGGCCCGGCGCAGCGCACAATAGGGCAGGGGGATCACCCGACCGCGTTGATGCGTATTGCCGCATCGTTTCGTTGGTGTAGGATCAATTTACTGATTCTCCGGCCGATACAAGGCACCCAACGAGGAGACGCCCAATGCAAAGACGTAAATTCCTGACGACTGCCGCCGTTGGCGCTGCGGCGAGCACCGTTGCCGCTCCCGCCATCGCCCAGACCATGCCCGAGGTGCGCTGGCGCCTGGCATCCAGCTTCCCCAAGAGCCTGGACACCATCTATGGCGGCGGCGAGGAAATGGCCAAGCGCGTCGCCGAGGCCACAGACGGCAAGTTCCAGATCCGCGTGTTCGCCGGCGGGGAGATCGTGCCGGGCCTGGCGGTGCTGGACGCCGTCAAGGACGGCACCGTCGAGTGCGGCCACACCGTCAGTTACTACTATGTCGGCAAGGACGCCACCTTCGGCTTCGACGCCTCGATGCCGTTCGGCACCAATGCGCGGCAGCAGAACGCCTGGCTGTACCACGGCGGCGGCCTGCAGCTGATGCGCGACTTCTTCAAGGGCTACAACATCATCAACTTCCCCGGCGGCAACACCGGCACCCAGATGGGCGGCTGGTTCCGCAAGGAGATCAAGACGCCCGAGGACCTCAAGGGCCTGAAGTTCCGCATCGGCGGCTATGCCGGCAAGGTGCTGACCAAGCTGGGCGTGGTGCCGCAGCAGATCGCCGGCGGCGACATCTATCCGGCCCTGGAAAAGGGCACCATCGACGCCGCCGAGTGGGTCGGCCCCTATGACGACGAGAAGCTGGGCTTCTTCAAGGTGGCGCCGTACTACTACTACCCCGGCTGGTGGGAGGGCGGTCCCAACGTGTCGTTCCTGGTCAATATCGCCGCCTGGGAAGCGCTGCCCAAGCACTACAAGGCGATCCTGGAGCAGGCCTGCGCCGCGGCCAACATCGACATGCAGACCAAGTACGACGTGCAGAACCCGCCGGCGCTGAAGCGCCTGCTGGGCAACGGCGTGCAGCTGCGTCCGTTCCCCAAGGACGTCATGGTCGCGTGCTACAACGCCGCCCAGCAGACCTATGCCGAGGAATCGGCCGCCAACCCGGCCTTCAAGAAGGTCTACGATCACTGGAGCGCGTTCATCGCCGAACAGCACTCCTGGTTCAAGGTGGCCGAGGCCAACTTCGACAATTTCATGCTCTACGGCATTCCCAAGAAGTAGGGGAAGCCTGTCGACAGAAAGCCCCGCGGGCACCGCCCGCGGGGCTTTTTCGTTCCGGCTCCCTCTCCCCGCGGGAGAGGGGGGCTTTGCCCTACTTCTGCTCCTCCGGCCCGCCGTAGAGGCCGCCGCCGTAGTCGCTCTGCGGAACCTCGATCTGGATCTTGGACGGATCGATCACCTTGTCGCGGCCGAGGAAGTCCAGGACCATGCCGGGGAAGCCGATCACCAGGGCGACCATGATCACCTGGATGATCACGAAGGGGACCGCGCCCCAATAGATCTGGCCGGTGGTCACCTTGGCCATCTGCCGGCCGGTGAGTTTGTCGACATAATCCACCTTGGGCGCCACGCTCCGCAGGTAGAACAGGGCGAAGCCGAACGGCGGGTGCATGAACGAGGTTTGCATGTTGACGCCCAGCAGTACGCCGAACCAGATCAGGTCGATGCCCAGCTTTTCGGCCACCGGGCCCAAGAGCGGCACGATGATGAACGACAGCTCGAAGAAATCGAGGAAGAAGGCCAGCACGAACACCAGGGCGTTGACGAACAGCAGGAAGCCCAGCTGGCCGCCGGGCAGGCTGGTCAGCAGGTGTTCGACCCACAGGTCGCCGTTGACGCCGCGGAACACCAGGCCGAACACGGTCGAGCCGACCAGGATGAACACCACGAAGGACGACAGCTTGGCGGTGGTGTCCATGGCCTGGCGCAGCAGCGACCAGTCCAGCTTGCGCTTGGCCAGGGCCAGGATCAGCGCGCCCGTGGCGCCCATGGCGCCGCCCTCGGTCGGGGTGGCGATGCCGAGGAAGATGGTTCCCAGCACCAGGAAGATCAGCACCAGCGGCGGCACCAGCGAGAACGCCACGCGCTTGAGCAGGTTGAATCCCCTCAGGGTACGCGCCTCGGGCGGCAGGGCGGGGGCGGCCGACGGGTTGACGATCGTGGTCATCATCACCCAGGCGGCATAAAGGCCGGTGAGGATGAAGCCGGGGACGAAGGCGCCGGCATACATGTCTCCGACCGAGCGGCCCAGCTGGTCGGCCATGATGATCAGCACCAGCGAGGGCGGGATGATCTGGGCGAGCGTGCCCGATGCGGCGATCACGCCCGCGGCCAGGCGGCGGTCGTAGCCGTAGCGCAGCATGATGGGCAGCGAGATCAGGCCCATGGAGATCACCGAGGCCGCCACCACGCCGGTGGTCGCCGCCAGCAGGGCGCCGACGAAGATCACCGCATAGGCCAGGCCGCCGCGGACAGGCCCGAACAACTGCCCGATGGTGTCCAGCAGGTCCTCGGCCATGCCGCTGCGTTCCAGGATCAGCCCCATGAAGGTGAAGAATGGGATCGCCAGCAGGGTGTCGTTGCGCATGATGCCGAACACCCGCTCGGGCAGCGCCTGGAACAGGTTGGCGTTCAGCAGCCCCAGCTCGATGCCCAGCAGGCCGAAGGCGATGCCATTGGCGGCCAGGGCGAAGGCGACTGGATAGCCGAACAGCAGCACCACGATCAGCGCCATGAACATCAGCGGCGCAATGTTGTCGATGAGGAAGTGCGCCATTTCAGTGCCCTCCCTCGGCGGTGTCGGGCAAGACGCCGGCCAGGATGGCCACCTTCTTGATCAACTCGGACACGCCCTGGAGGATCAGCAGGAAGAACCCCGCCGGGATCAACGCCCGGGCCGGCCAGCGGATCAGGCCGCCGGCGTCGCTCGACATCTCGTGGTGGGTCAGCGAATCCATGAACATGGGCCAGGACAGCACCATGATCAGCACCGCCATGGGGAACAGGAAGACCAGGGTGCCGAAGACGTCGATCCACAACTGGGCTCGGCGCGACAGCTTGCCGGCAATGACGTCGATGCGGATATGCTCGTTGCGCTGCAAGGTGTAGGCGGCGCACAGCAGGAACACCGCCGAGAACAGGTACCACTGCACCTCGAGCCAGGCGTTTGAGCTGTTGCTGAAGAGATAACGGACGGTGGCGTTGCCGGAACTGACCAGGACCATGACCAGGATCAGCCAGGTAACCAGTCGTCCCACGCGCTCGTTGAGCGCATCGATGCCGGAACTGAGCGCAAGCAGAGCCTTCAAGGACCACCTCCCGACCGCGCCGCCGCTTTCAACTCTGGTAGCGGGCCGGAAGTACTATGGCATAGCCGGCAGGGCGGGTCCAGCCGACCCCCGGTTGGTCAGCGCTCCTGCTGGTCTTCTTCCAGCGCGCGCCAGCCGTTGGGTCCGAAGGCTTCCAGCGGCCGGAAACGCGCCTTGTACGACATCTTCCGGCTCTCGGCGATCCAGTAGCCCAGATAGACGTAGGGCAGGCCCAGGCGCTTGGCCTCCTCGACCAGCCACAGCACGACGAAGGTGCCCAGGCTGCGCGCCGCCAGCGCCGGCTCGAAGAAGCTGTAGACGGCCGACAAGCCGTCGGTCATGCGGTCGGCCAGGCATCCGGCGATCAGGTTGCCGTCGGGCTGTCGGAATTCCACCAGGAAGGTGTCGATGGGCGAGTCCTCGACCATGGATCGGTAGTCGTAAAACCCCATCAGCGCCATGTCGCCGCCGGCATGGCGGGACTCCTGGTAGCGCGAGAACAGGCGGTATTGCTCGGCGGTGGCCCGCGCCGCCACCGTGCCCACGCTCAAATCGGCATTGGCCCGGGCCATCTTGCGCATGGTGCGGTCGGGCTCGAAGGCATCGACCACGATGCGCACCGGGATGCAGGCGTTGCACCCCGGGCAGGCCGGCGTGTAGGCGATGGAGTGGCTGCGGCGAAAGCCGGCGCGCGACAGCGCCTCGTGCAGGACCTCGGCATCGGGGCCGTTCAGCTCGGTGACGATCTTGCGCTCGAGCCGCCCCGGGATGTAGGGGCAGGGCAACGGGGCCGTGGTGAAGAAGAAATGCGGCCGTTTGAGGGGGATGTGATCCATTCGTGTCCCACTAGCGCTCGGCTTCGGACGGCACCGCCAGGGCCGCCGCCACGTCTCCCCTGATATGGTGGCGCGCTTCCGGCGTCACCACCGACCCCCCGGAGTGGGGGCGCCCATCCCCGGACGGCCTAATCCGCCTGATGGCGCCACCGCCCGATGTCGTTAACCACCACGGTGCCCGCCAGCAGATCGTGAAGGGTGCGGCGCCGGGGGTTGAACAGGGCCACCACCAGCACCAGCGATCCGGTAAGCGCAAGCGAGCCATAGAACGATACCGTCTGGATCATGGCCTGGATCAAGGTCGGCCGTCCATCCCCAACCGCGGCGGGATCGATCGACACCACCCGTATGCCGATGGCGCGCATGCCCAGCGTGGCCGAATTGGGCCCGGAGATCAGCAGGGAGTGATAGAGGAACGGCACCAGCGCCACCGCCAGCGCATGGAGCGGCAGCAGCACGCCGAAGGACAGCACGCCCAGGATGCCGAAGGCGATCCAGACGATGCCGGCCAGCACCAGGACGATGGCCCCGTCGAGGGCATAGGCGAGGATGCGCCGCACCGTGATGCCGGCATAGTACTCGGGGTGGCCCCACGGATCGGCCCAGTCGGGGGTGGGCGGCAGTATGGCGACGTCGGTGGGTTGGGGCATGGCTTTGTTCTCTCGTCACCCTCGGGCTTGACCCGAGGGTCCATGGATTGCCGGGTCAAGCCCGGCAATGACGGAAATGAATGGGCATTTGGGGCCGCAGCATCCCGCCGGCTACTTGCTCTTCGGCGGCAACGGCGAGGCGGCTGGATTGGGCTTGGGCGCCGCGGCCGGGCCCGCCGCCGGGGCGGGGGGTATGCCGGCGGCCGGATCGCCGGCCGGTGTCGGCGTCAGGTCGTTCTCGCGCAGCAAGATGATGCTGATGCGGCGGTTGCGCGGCGCCTTGGGATCGGCGGTGTCCAGCGGCTCCTGCGAGGCGCGGCCGACCACGCGGTCGACGCGGTTCTCGGGGACGCCGGCGGCAAGCAGGGCGCGGCGGCTGGCCAGCGCGCGGTCGGCCGACAGTTCCCAGTTGGTGTAGCCAGACGGGTCCTTGAACGGGATGGCGTCGGTGTGGCCGGAAATCGAGATCTTGTTGGGCAGCTGGTTGATCACCCGGCCGACCAGTTCCAGCAGCGCCCGGGTGTGGCCGAACATGGCGCTCGACCCCGACGGGAACATGGCCAGGCCTTCCTGGTCGGTGATCTGCACCCGCAGGCCTTCCTGGGTGTTGTCGACCAGCATGCTGCCCTGGAACTTCTGCAGTTCGGGGATGCCCTTGACCGCCTGCTGCAGGACCTCCTTGGCCTTGTCGAACTTCTGCTGTTCGCGTTCGGCCATGGCCTTCTTGAAGTCCTGCTCGGTCATGCCCTCCTTGTCCTTGTTGGTCTCCTGCTCGCCGCCGGTGAGGTCTTCGCCGCCGGGACCGATGGAGGAGGGGGGCAGGTGCTGCATCAAGGACGGCGACGAGGTGTTGGACTGCTGGGCACCCTGGCCGATGACCTGGCCGCCCAGCATGCCGCCGGCCCCCGAGGCGCTTTTCGACGCCATGTTGGGGGCGAAATAGTTGGAGATGCCGGTCAGCTGTTCCTCGGTGACCGCGTTGAGCAGCCACAACAGCAGGAAGAATGCCATCATCGCCGTCACGAAGTCGGCATAGGCCACCTTCCAGGCGCCGCCATGGTGGCCGCCGGCAACCTTCTTGACCCGCTTGATGATGATGCTCTGGTCGGCCATCGGCGTGCGCTAAAGCCGCGTATCAGTCGGGCGGCAGATTGGTGACCGTCTCTTCCAGTTCCTGGAAGGTCGGGCGGATCTCGTCGGGGAGGACCTTGCGCGCGAACTCGATGGACACCTGCGGCGCATAGCCCTGCATGTGGGCCAGCAGCCCCGATTTCATGGCCAGGAAGTAGTTGTGGTCCATGTCGAAGCACATCTGCATGTTGCGCGCGAACGGTGCGAAGAACGCATACGACATCAGCACGCCCGAAAAGGTGCCGACCAGCGCCGCGCCGATCAGGTGGCCCAGCACTTCCGGCGGCTCGGTGATCGAGCCCATGGTGTGGATGACGCCCAGCACCGCGGCGACGATGCCCAGCGCCGGCATGGCGTCGGCCATCAGGTTCACCGCGTGCGCGATCTCGTGGTAGTGCTTGTGGTGCGCCTCGATCTCGCCGTCGATGATGGCTTCCAACTCGTGGGCGTTGCTGGTGCCCAGCGTCAACAGGCGCAGGTAGTCGCACAGGAAGGTGCGGGTGTGGTGGTCGCCGCTGAACTTGGGGAACTTCTGGAACAAGGGGCTTTCGTCGGGTTTTTCCACGTGGCTTTCAAGGGCCAGGTCGCCCTTGGTCTTGGCCAGCTTGAACACCGAATAGAGCATCGAGAGCAACTCGACGTAGCTCGCCTTGTTGTGGTGAGCTCCCTTGAAGATCATCGAGAAGTTCTTGCCGATGCCCAAGATCGTCGACTTGGGGTTGCCCAGAAGCAGTGAACCGATCGCGGCGCCCAGGATGATGACGAACTCGAACGGCTGCCAAAGGACGCCGAGGTGGCCACCGTTGGCCGCATAGCCGCCGATGACGCTCACGATCGTCACGGCAATGCCGATGATAGCGAACATCCACTTCCCCTGACTGGTTCCCCCCACCGGCGGGGGATCATCCACTCGATCCGGAGGATGCTATAATTCGCGGCCCCTGTCGCGAGTCAACTGCGTTGTCGCTCAAAATTGTTGTGCACGGCAGCTTGCCCGCAAGCATGCGCAACCGTCATTTGACCTGGCCCTGGCCTGGACAGTAATCTTAGGGCTTCACCTTCAAGGCAGAGAAGCCCCGCATGTCCGTCGACGACCGTTCCTTCCGCAAGGCCCTTGGCTGCTTCGCCACCGGGGTGACCGTGGTCACCGCCCTGGATGGCGCCCGCCAGCCGGTGGGAGTGACGGTTAGCGCATTCTCGTCCTTGTCGCTGGATCCGCCGCTGGTGCTGTTCTGCCTGGGCCTGCAGACCTCGACCCTGGACGCCTTCCGCGGCTTCGGCCATTTCGCCGTCAACGTGCTGTCGGAACGCCAGCGCGACCTGTCGATCCGCTTCGCCGGCCGCTCGGCAGATAAATGGGCCGGCTTGGCCTTCGACACCTGGGACAGCGGCGTGCCGATCCTGAAGGATTGCCTGGCCAATCTGGAATGCAGCCTGGTCGGCACCCAGGACGGCGGCGACCACCTGATCTTCATCGGCCGGGTCGAGCGCATGAGGCACCAGGAAGGCGGCAGCCCGCTGGTCTATTTCCGCGGCGCCTACATGGACCTGCCCAAGGTCCCGGAATAGGCCTTACTCCCACGCCTTGGCATAGGTGCCCAGCAGCCGCGTCGGATAGCCCGCGGCCTGCAGGGCGTCGACCATGGCCTTGACGTGGCCGGTGTCGGTGGCCTCGACCACCGCGTCCAGTTCGGCCGACTTGACCGGCACGTCCTGGAACAGGCGCTGGTGATAGACTTCGAGGATGTTGCCGCCGTTGGCGCCGATCAGGCTGGCGACCTTGGCCAGGGTGCCGGGCGCGTCCGAGATCTCGATGCGCAGGCGGGCCAACCGGCCGGCGCGCACCAGCCCGCGCATCAGGATCGAGGCCAGCAGGCGGTTGTCGATGTTGCCGCCCGACACCACCACGCCCACGGGTCCGCCGGCGAAGGCCGGGGGATCGGCCAGCACGGCGGCCAGGGCGGCGGCGCCGGCGCCTTCGGCGACGATCTTCTCGTGCTCGACAAGCAGTTCGACGGCCTTCTCGATCTGGCCCTCGGCAACAGTGACCACGTCGTCGACCAGCGACTCCACCAGCGGGCGGGTCAGGGTGCCCGGGCGCTTGACCGCGATGCCTTCGGCCAGGGTGTGCAGCGACCCGCCGGCGGCCGGGGCGGCCTGGGGCTGGCGGCGGGCCATGGGGCAGCAGCCCGAGGCCTGCACGCCGACGATGCGGATGCCGGGCTTGGCGTCGCGCGCCGCGATGGCGATGCCGGCGATGAGGCCGCCGCCGCCCACCGGCACCACCAGGGTGTCGAGGTCGGGGCGGTCTTCCAGCATTTCCAGGCCGACGGTGCCCTGGCCGGCGACGATGCGTTCGTCGTCGTAGGGGTGGACCAGCACCAGGCCGTCGCGGGCGGCCAGCGTCTTGGCGTGGATCTCGGCCTCGGACAGGTTGTCGCCTTCCAGCACCACGCGGGCGCCGAGCGCCTCGGTGCGCTGGACCTTGGTGAAGGGGGTGGCGCCCGGCATGACGATGGTGGCGGGAATGCCCAGCCGGCCGGCGTGCCAGGCCACTCCCTGGGCATGGTTGCCGGCCGATACGGCGATGGCGCCGCGGCGGCGTTCGTCGGCGTCGAAGGCCAGCAGGCGCAGCAGGGCGCCGCGCGCCTTGAACGAGCCCGACACCTGCAAGTTCTCGAGCTTGAACGACAGCTCGACCCCCAAAAGGGCGGACAGGGACGGGGCGGCGACCAGGGGGGTGCGGACCACCTGTCCGGCGATGGCGGTGGCCGCAACGCGAACGTCCGCGGCCGTGACCGTCATTTCACCGGCTCCATGGTCATCAGGGCGATGCCGCCATGGGGGACGATGGTGACGCCCCGGTTGGCGGCCCAGTCCTTCATCATGTCGCCGTAGTGCCGCGACAACGGGTTGCCGGATTGGCCGGTGGCCAGGATGAAGCGGCTGTGGCTCAGGTCCGCCAGGTCGAAGACGGCGCGCAGGCCGGGGCCGTGTGGATTGGGGAAGTGGCCCTGGCCGTCGGCCAGCCAGCTGCCGCGCGAGACGGTGAAGTCGTCGCCCGGCGCCGGAACGCTGAGGTTGGCGATGCGGGCAAGCCCGGGCACCTTGCCCAGCACGGGGCTGTCGAAGGTGGCCTGGTGGGCCTGGCCCCACCGCCACTTGGCCATGTCGTCGCCCCAGGCCTTGGACAACTCGGCCAGGGCGGCGTCCAGGCTGCGCAGCACCATGTCGTCGCAGCCTTCGGCCTCGGGGGTCGAGACGTCGTCGCACCAATGCCGCGACCGGGTCAGGGCGCCGATCAGCACGCTGGCGCGCACCGGTTCCATCAGGGGGAAGGCCTCGCGCAGCTCGTCGGAGAAGATGGCGCGGTTCAGGTGGCTGGTCCAGGCGGCGAACAGCAGCGGCTCGGGCCGGTCGGCCGCGGCGGTGCCGTCCCAGGCGGTGATCATGGCCATGGCCCGGCGCTGGCGGTCGGTCTGCGGCTCGACCCCGGTCAGCAGCTCCTTCAGCTCGAGCGCCTCGCGCGAGACGGCGTCGGTCTGCATCAAGGCCATGTCCTCGACGGTCAGGTCCTTGCGGTCCTTCAACAACTCGCCGATGCGTGCGGCGCGGTAGCCGTCGGGCCAGTCGGCGGCCAGCAGATAGGGATAGTCGTCGCCGACCACCTTGTTGTTGGCGTTGACGATCCGGCCCGAGCGGGGATTGAGCAGCTGGGGCATCTTGGCAAACGGTACCCAGCCGGTCCAGTCGGCCTCGCCGGTCCAGCCCGGAGCGGGAACGGCGCCCAGTCCGGACCGCCGGATCGGCACCCGGCCGGCGGTATAGAAGCCGATGGCGCCGGTGGCGTCGGCATAGGCCAGGTTCTGCACCGGGCTGTGGAAATCCTTGAGCGCGGCGACGAAGCCCTTCCAGTCGCCGGCGCGGTTGAGGCGGAAGAACGCCTGGGCGGTCAGGTCGTCGGCGGCCAGGAACGCGGCGGAAAAGGCGATCACCTCGCCACCGGGCAGGGCGGCACGCGGCAGCACGTCGGAGATCACCGGCCCGTGCCGGGTCTCGCGCACGGTCAGGGTGACGTCGGCGCCACCCTTGACCTTGATGACCTCCTGGCGCCGCTGGAAGGCCTGCGGGCCCTTGGGCGCCTGGTAGGCGTCGTCGCCGATGGTGCGCTCGACGAACAGGTCGATGGTGTCGGCGTGGGTGGCGGTCATGCCCCAGGCAATGCGGCCGTTGTGGCCGATGACGTGGAAGGGCAGGCCGGGAATGGTGGCGCCGGCCAGGGTCAGGCCGGGGGCCTGGACGCCGGCCAGGT
>JBLNBU010000017.1:0-5305 GCA_050260215.1 Actinomycetota bacterium | reverse complement strand
CGCTGATCTCGGTCACCGACGACGGCTGCGGCATGGGCCCGGACGACCTGTCGCTGGCGGTCGAGCGCCACGCCACCTCCAAGCTGCCCGACGACGACCTGGTGCGCATCCGCTTCCTCGGCTTCCGCGGCGAGGCGCTGCCCTCCATCGCCTCGGTGGCGCGTCTGACCATCACCTCGCGGCCCAGGGGCGCTGACGCCGCCTGGGCGCTGACCGTCGAGGCCGGCGCCAAGGGCGAGCCGCAGCCGGCAGCCTTGTCGGCCGGCACCCGGGTCGAGGTGCGCGACCTGTTCTATGCCACTCCGGCCAGGCTCAAGTTCCTGAAGGCGCCTCGCACCGAGCTGTCGCACGCCGTCGACGTCATCGAACGCCTGGCCATGGCCCACCCGCAGGTGTCCTTCTCGGTGGCCGACGGCACCCGCTCAGTGCTGAAGCTGGCCGCCAGCCGCGGCGAGGCCGATGCCGCCCGCCTGGCCCGCATCGCCGCCGTGGTCGGCCGCGACTTCGAGGACAATGCGGTGCCGCTGGACGCCGAGCGCGAAGGCATCCGGCTCACCGGCTGGGCCGGGCTGCCCACCTACAACCGGGCCACCGCCGCGGCCCAGTACCTGTTCGTCGCCGGCCGCCCGGTGCGCGACCGCCTGGTACTGGGTGCGGTGCGCGGCGCCTACCAGGACGTGCTGGCCCATGACCGCCACGCGGTGGTCGCCCTGTTCCTGGACCTGCCGCCCGAGGCGGTCGACGTCAACGTCCACCCGGCCAAGGCCGAGGTGCGCTTCCGCGACTCAGGGCTGGTGCGCGGACTGATCGTCTCGGCCATCCGCCATGCGCTGGCCGGGGCCGGCCACCGCGCCAGCAGCACGGTGGCGACCCAGACGCTGGGCGCCCTTGGCGCCGCCCGCCCGGCCTCGCCGCCGCCCTGGGGGGGGCCGCGCCGCCCGTCGTTGCCGCTGGTCGAGGCAGCCGCCGCCGCCCAGGCCCCCGCATCCTGGGGCGGCCTGGCCGAGGCTCTGCCCAACCTGGCGCTGCCGCCCTCAGCCCCTGCCGAGGAGCCGGCTTCCGACGCGGGCGAGACCGACCATCCGCTGGGGGCGGCGCGCGGCCAGCTGCATGATACCTACATCGTCGCCGAGACCCGCGACGGCCTGGTCATCGTCGACCAGCACGCCGCCCACGAACGCCTGGTGTTCGAGCGCATGCGCGTCCAGGCCGAGGCCGGCCGGGTCGCCCGCCAGGGCCTGCTGCTGCCCGAGGTGGTCGACCTGGGCGAAGCGGCGGCCGCCCGCATCGCCGAGCACGCCGACCAGCTGGCCGACCTGGGCCTCGCCGTCGAGCCCTTCGGCCCCGGCGCCGTGGTGGTGCGCGAGGTCCCCGCCATCCTGGGCGACGGCGACGTCCAGGGACTGGTGCGCGACCTGGCCGACGAACTGGCCGAGTGGGGCCACACCCTGTCGCTGACCGAACGGCTGCATGCCGTCTGCGCCACCATGGCCTGCCACGGGTCAGTGCGCGCCGGCCGCAAGCTGTCGGTGGCCGAGATGAACGCGCTGTTGCGCCAGATGGAGGCGACGCCCCTGTCCGGCCAGTGCAACCACGGCCGCCCCACCCATGTCAGCCTGAAACTGGCGGATATCGAGAAGCTGTTCGGGCGGAAATAGCCTACCCCTTGCCCCCGGCCAGCCGGTGCGCCTCGGGGCGGCGCTTCAGGGCCTGCATGGCCACGGCGCCCAGCCAGGGGCCGACGGCCAGCACGGTGAAGGCGCCCGACCAGCCGAGGCCGTCCACCAGCACCGGCACCAGGTGGATGGTGACCAGGGTCAGGGTGAAGCCGACGCAGGTCTGGGTGGTCAGCATGGTGCCCACATGGGCGCGCTCGGACAGCTCGATGATGCTGGACGAGAACTGGGCCGAATCGGCAATCACCGTCACCCCCCACAGCAGGCATACCGCCGCCACCAGGCGGGGGTCGGCGGCGAACAGCTGGCCGGCGGCGAAGGTGACCAGCCCGGCGGCGACGGGGGCGACCGCCGGGTCCATTACCTGGGCGAAGCTGGCCTGCAGGAACGCCCCCAGCCACGCCCACATGGCGTAAAGCTCCCACTGGTGGCCGAGATAGCCCAGGTTGGCCAGCCGCAGCGGCACGCTCGTCCAGGCATGGACCATGTAGCCGGGCTCGAATTTGGGCGCCTTGGCCCAGTGCGGCCCCAGCCGCGCCCGGGTGACCAGCAATGCCGCCGCCACGGCCGAGCCGGCGGCCAGCCCCATGGTCAGCCGCCAGTCCAGCCCGCCGAAGGCGTTGAACAGGTGGGGCGAACCCGATCCCAGGGTCAGCGCGCCGACCAGCAGCCCGACCAGCAGGCCCATGTCGCCGCGGGCCCAGCTGGCGACCATCTTCATGCCCACCGGATAGACCCCGGCCATGGCCGCGCCGGTGACGAAGCGCGCCACCAGCACCACCCATGACCCCGGCGCCGCCAGCACGATGGCCAGGTCGGCCAGACCGGCGACCACCGCCGAGCCGGCGAAGAAGCGATGGGGTTCCAGCCGGTCGGCCAGCCCGAGCACGGCGCTGGCCAGCGTGCCGCAGACGAAACCCACCGCCACCAGGCTGGTGAACAGCGAGGCGTGGAAGGCGTCCAGCGCCACCTGGGCCTTCAATTGCGGCAGCACCGCAGTGGCCGAGAACCACGACGACAGGGCCATTACCTCGGCCACGGCGATCAGGCCGACCGAACGCCATTTCTCCACCGGGTTCATGCCTGCATCCACAACAGCAGCACCACCAGCCCGGCGTCGATGACGCAGGCCACGGTGAAAAGGTGCAGGGCGCGGTCGATATCGGCAACGGTGGCCCGCGCCCGGCCGCCGCCGATCCACTTTTCGTCGACCACCAGACCGGGATACTTGCGCGGGCCGCCCAGCGCCAGGTCCAGCGCCCCGGCCGCCGCCGCCTCGGGCCAGCCGGAATTGGGCGAGCGATGGTGGCGGGCATCGGTGATCACGGTGCCGATGGCCTTGAACGGCCGGCCCTTGGGCACGAACGGCGCCGCCAGCACCAGCATCAGTGCCGCCAGCCGGGCCGGCACCAGGTTCATGACGTCGTCGAGCCGGGCCGAGGCCATGCCGAAGGCCCGGTACTTGTCGTTCTTGTAGCCGACCATGCTGTCCAGCGTATTGACCGTCTTGTAGGCCAGCAGCCCAGGCAGGCCGAACAGCACGTACCAGAACACCGGCGCCACCACCCCGTCGGCGAAGTTCTCGGCCAGGCTTTCGATAGCGGCACGGGCCACCCCGTGGGCGTCCAGGCTGGCCGGGTCGCGGCCGACGATGCGCGACACCGCGAAGCGTCCGGCCTCGAGCCCGCCGTCTTCCAGGGCGCGGGCGACGTCGTCCACGTGCTGGAACAGGCCGCGCTGCGCCAGCAGGGTGGCGGTCAGGACCACCTCGGCCAGCCAGCCGTGGGGAATGGCGCGGGCCAGGAAGGCCACCACCGCGCCCACCGCCGCCGCACCCGTCGTCAGCCCCAAGGCCAGCAGCATGCCGCGCAGCTTGAGCGCGCGCGGCCCCCGCTCGGGCCGGTTCAGGCGGCGGTCGAGGCCCGCAATAGTGCGGCCGATCACCACCACCGGGTGGGGAACATGGCGGAACAGCCACGGCATTTCGCCCAGCGCCGCATCCAGCGCCAGGGCCATGAACAGTATCAGCAAGGGGTCGGGGGCGTGCCCGAAATGCCAGCCTATGGGGAGCATGGCCGGAGTGTGTCTTTTCCGGTTTCGCCGCGCAAGCCCGGCCCCTATAGTCCCCCTTCACCGGCCGGAGGCATGGACCAGCCGGCCGGACCGCACGAAGGCAAGGACCAGGCGCACATGAACGAAAAGATCGGGGTGATGATCTGCGGCCACGGCAGTCGCGACGTCGAAGCCATCGCCGAGTTCGACCGGCTGGCCGCCCACATGAAGGAACGCCTGCCCCAGTACGCGGTCGAAAGCGGCTACCTGGAATTCGCCCGGCCGGTGATCAAGGACGGCCTGGAAAAGCTGAAGGCTGCCGGCTGCGCGCGCATCCTGGCGGTGCCCGGCATGCTGTTCGCCGCCGGCCACGTCAAGAACGACCTGCCGTGGGAGATCAATTCGTTCGCCGCGGCCAATCCGGGCCTCGACGTGCGTTATGGCCGCGAGCTCGCCATCGACCCCAAGCTGCTGGCCGCCGCGCGCGCGCGCATCGAAGAAGCCCTGGCCGCCGCCGGTCCCGGCATCGAGACCAAGGACACCCTGCTGGTGGTGGTCGGGCGCGGCACCAACGACCCCGACGCCAACTCCAACATTGCCAAGGTGGCGCGCATGCTGTGGGAAGGCATGGGCTTCGGCTGGACCGAGATCGCCTTTTCCGGCGTCGCCTATCCGCTGGTCGACCAGGCGCTGGACCGCTGCGCCAAGCTGGGCTTTTCCCGCGTCGTCGTCTTCCCCTACTTCCTGTTCACCGGCGTGCTGGTCAAGCGCATCTACGAGCAGACCGATGCCGCCCAGGCCGCCCATCCGGGCATCCAGTTCATCAAGGCGCCCTATCTCAACGACCATCCGCTGGTGATCGACAGCTTCGTCGAGCGCGTCGCCGAGACCCGGGACGGCGAGGCCAAGATGAACTGCCAGCTGTGCAAGTACCGCGAACAGGTGGTCGGCTACGAGGCCGCCGTCGGCGCCGTCCAGGCCGGCCATCATCACCACGTGCGTGGCATCGGCACCGACGCCGACCATCATCACGACCACGACCATGATCACGATCACCATCATGGCCACGGTCACCACCATCATCACCACCACCACGACTGATGCCCGTCGACATCCACGCCTGGGAGAAGGACCCGGCGGAGATCTACCGCCAGTCCTTCGCCGCCATCCGCACCGAGGCCGACCTGGCCCGCGTGCCGGCCGACCTGGTCGACCTGGCGGTCCGGGTGGTGCATGCCTGCGGCATGCCCGACATCGTCGCCGAGATGGCATGGAGCAGTGGCGCCGGCGCCATCGGCCGCGAGGCGGTCCGCTCGGGCGCGCCGATCCTGGTCGACGCCGAGATGGTCGCCCACGGCATCATCCGCCGCCGGCTGCACGGCAACCGGGTCGTCTGCACCCTGGGCGAGGCGGTCGCACGCGGCACCACCCGCTCGGCCGCCGCGGTCGACCTGTGGCTGCCCGAGCTGGCCGGCGCGGTGGTGGCCATCGGCAACGCGCCCACCGCCCTGTTCCGCCTGCTTGAAATCGTCGCTGCCGGCGGGCCGCGGCCCGCCCTGGTGCTGGGCTTCGCCGTC
>JBLNBU010000016.1:0-6445 GCA_050260215.1 Actinomycetota bacterium | reverse complement strand
ACCGTGCAGATCGACAAGCAGGTCAAGGACGGTGCCGACACCGTCAAGATCAACCTGAAGCCGGTCGAACTGGGCAAGATCGAGATCAAGCTGGAAGTCGGCCCCGAGGGCCGCGTGTCGGCCACCATCACCGCCGACCGCCCCGAGACCCTGGCCGTGCTGCAGAAGGACGCCAAGGGCCTGGAAAAGGCGCTGGGCGACGCCGGCCTGAAGGCCGACTCCCAGGCCATGAGCTTCAACCTGCGCGGCGAGCAGCAGCAGAACGCCGACCGCGGCAACAACAGCGACCGCCGCTCTGGCCGCTCCCGCGGGCGGGCCATCGGCGCCGTCGACGACACTCGCGGGCTTGGCGGCCCGGCTGCGGCCCAGCCGCGCCTGGGCGGCCGCTCCGGCGTCGACATTTCGGTCTAGGAGGACGTGCGATGACCGCCATTATCGGAGCCGGCGCCAACACGGCAGCCACCGACAAGATGCCCGGGTCGACCGGCGTCGACGGATCCAGCCAGTCCGCTGCCAGCAGCTCGAAGCTGGCGCAGAACTTCGACACCTTCCTGACCATGCTGACCACCCAGCTGAAGCACCAGGATCCGCTGTCGCCGATGGACTCGACCCAGTTCACCAGCCAGCTGGTCCAGTTCGCCAGCGTCGAGCAGCAGATCAACGCCAACAAGAACCTGGAAACCCTGATCGGCGTGCAGAAGACCAACCAGACCGCCGCCGCCATCGGCTATCTGGGCCAGACGGTCGAGATCGCCGGCAGCGACGTGCCGCTCCAGGGCGGCAAGGGCAACTTCAGCTACACCCTGCCGTCGGATGCCAAGGACGCCACCGTCCTGATCCGCAACACCGACGGCACCCTGGTGCGCAAGGCCTCGGTGCCGACCGACAAGGGCCGCCACGACATCAACTGGGACGGCAAGGACGACAACGGCAACGCCCTGAACGACGGCAAATACACCTTCCAGGTGGTCGCCAACGCCAAGGACGGCTCGACCATGGACGTTCCGACCACCGTGTTCGGCCGCGTGACCGACCTGTCTTCGGACACCACGGGCACTCTGCTTTCCCTGGGCGGCGTCACCACGTCGCTCGACAAGGTCTTGACCATTCGTGATACCGCCAGCCTGGCGAGCAGCACCAACTGAGGGCCGCCGGCCTTAGCGGATAGGAGGATACCATGAGCTTGTACGGCGCATTGTTCGCGGGTGTTTCCGGCCTGGCGTCTCAGTCGAGCGCAATGGGCGCGATCTCGGACAACATCACCAACGTCAACACCGTCGGCTACAAGGGCTCGAAGGTCAACTTCTCGACCCTGGTGACCAAGCAGGTGTCGTTGACCCAGTACTCGCCGGGCGGCGTGCAATCGAAGCCGCGCGCCGGCATCGACACGCAGGGCCTGCTGCAGGCCACCAGCGAGGCCACCGACGTGGCGCTGTCCGGCCAGGGCATGTTCGTGGTCAACACCGACTCGAACCCGGCCGCCTCGGGCACCGGCATGTTCGCCTATACCCGCGCCGGCTCGTTCAAGGTCGACAAGCAGGGCTACCTGCAGAACGTCTCGGGCTTCTTCCTGCAGGGCTGGCCGCTGACCTCGACCGACAACTCGGTCAGCGCCAAGCCGTCGGAAACGACCATCGACGGCAACACCTACATGAAGGCCTACAAGGACCCGTCGACGGGCACCTTCCACTACTGCAACCAGAACATCATCGACCCGTACGAGGTCAAGCCGCTGAACCTGAAGACCATCGGCGGCACCGCCGATGCCACCACCCAGGTCAAGATCGGCGCCAACCTGCCGTCGGGCGATTCGGTGTACGACCCCACGGTGACCGGCTCGTCGGGCCTGCACCAGACCAGCACCCTGGTCTACGACAGCCTGGGCAACACCCACAGCTTCGACCTCAACTGGATGAAGACCAACGCCAACACCTGGAACATCCAGCAGCAGACCGACCTGTATTCTCTGAATACCACGCTGACCGCCACCACGGCGGCGCCCGACACGGCCGCCGACTTCGCCATCAACGGCACCACCGTCATCTCCAACGGCGGTACCACCGGCTGCACCTTCAGCGCGGCCGGCACCATCACCTTCGCCACCGCCGCCGACGCCGCCGCCCTGCCGGTCGGCTCGGTGTTCACCGTCAGCGGCGCCGAGGACACCGGCAACAACGGCACCTTCATGGTCACCGCCAACGCCGGCGGCGTGGTCACCATCCAGAGCAACAAGTACCTGACCCAGCGCGGCATCGCGCCGCCGTCGGGGTCGGCGTCGATGACCATCTACGACACCACCGGCAACAACAACTACGTCTATGCCAGCCAGGGCCGCATGGACTTCACCCAGGCCAGCCGCGCCGACGTCACCGCCCTGAACGGCAAGTCGTTCACCGTGACCAACCCGGCCTCGGCCGGCGGCACCGGCCTGACCACCACCTTCAAGTTCGACACCACCGGCGCCCTGACCGACGGCACCCCGGCGGGCACCGTCTACATCAACATCTCGAACGCCACCATCACCACCGGCGCCCAGGTCGCCGCCCTGGTCAAGTCCAAGCTGGGCGACCCGCGCAGCTACCTGGCGGCGGCCAACGGCGGCGTCGCCGGCCAGAACACCATCGCGGCCGGCGGCACCATCCCGCTGGTGACCTCAACCGGTGCCACGGTGAACATCGTTCAGCAGGTCGGCGCCCAGCAGCTGGACTTCGACCTGTCCGGCCTGCCGTCGGCGAGCTGCCTGCAGACCCAGACCCACACCTGGAGCGCCGCCAGCCCGTCGGTCGACAGCCCCACCGGCACCTTCTCGGTGGCCAAGATCACCCAGGCCGGCAACGCCGTCGACTTCAACGGCGACGGCACGCCGCAGAACATCCGCCTGACCAAGCTGGAAGTCGCCTGGTGCAACGGTGCCCAGTCGATGACCCTGGTGCCCAACGGCACCGGCGCCGAGCACCGCATGAGCCTGTTCCTGGGCAACACCAACCAGGCCGACGGCCTGACCCAGCTGGGCGGCACCTACCAGCTGTCCTACATGCAGCAGAACGGCGCCAAGTTCGGCAACTTCTCGGGCGTGTCGATCACCTCTGACGGCGTGGTGACCGCGCTGTTCGACAACGGCGTCCGCCGCCCGGTGTTCCAGATCCCGGTGGCCACCTTCACCAACGCCAACGGCATGGAAAGCCTGACCGGCAACACCTGGATCGAGACCGCGACCTCGGGCTCGTACACCCTGCGCACCGCCGGCCAGGCCGGCTCGGGCACGGTGAACTCGGCGTCGCTGGAAAGCTCGACCGTCGACATCGGCTCGGAGTTCACCACCATGATCGTCACCCAGCGCGCCTACTCGGCGGCGGCGAAGATCATCACCACCACCGACCAGATGCTGGACGAGCTGGTCAACATCAAGCGCTGATAGCGGCCCTTCGGGGGCTGAAACGCCGGCCGCGCCTGCAAGGGTGCGGCCGGTTTTCGTTTGGCTTGGAAAAGGCCGCCTACTGGCTGGCCCAGAGGATCCGCGCGATCCAGCGCACCTCTTCGGCGGCGAGGCTGCGGCCGGGGTGGGCGGGGTTGAGCGAGGCCAGCTCGATGCGCTTGGCCGACTGGCGGACCAGCTGATTGACAATCACCTCGCCGTGGGTGGTGCGCCCCACCACCCGGTCGCCGCGGCGCACGCTGGCGGCCGGCGAGACGATGACGCGGTCGCCGTCGCGGTACAGCGGTTCCATGCTGTCGCCGCTGACTTCCAGGGCATAGGCGTGCTGGTCGCCGACCTCGGGGAAGGGGATTTCATCCCAGCCGCCGCCGGTGGGATAGCCGGCGTCGTCGAAATAGCCGCGGTCGCCGGCCTGGGCGAAGCCGATCAGCGGGATGGTCGCCGCCGGCCGGGACGGCGCGCGGCCGTCGATGTAGCCCACCAGCTCGGCCAGGGTGGCGCCGGTGGCTTCCAGCACCTTGGCGACGCTTTCCGTGGACGGCCAGCGCGGCTTTCCTTCGCGGGTGATGCGCTTGCTTTTGTTGAAGGTGGTGGGATCCAGCCCTGCCTTGCGGGCAAGCGCCGAAGCCGTCAGCCCGTGATCGCGGGCAAGCGCATCAATGGCGGCCCAGATATCGGCGTGCTTCAACATGGGAAGATGGTCTCGCAATTCCCCCAGGGGCGCAGCAGGAAAATATACCGCGCCACCCTTGACTCCATCCGGCGATCGGCCCACATTTGTTCACACCTGTTCCGATCAAAGGAGAACGCCGATGCGCCAAAGCAAGGCGGCACCTCGCCCGCTCAACCCGCAAGACGGGGAGCCATTCGCCTCGGCCGAGGAGGCCTGGCTGTGGTTCTCCCACTGCCAGATAGCACGGATCGAGGGTGCCCGTTATTCCTCGGGCCTGTCCCCGCAGCCGCGCCCGTGCGAGCCCGACGACATCTACCGCGCCGTTACCCGCCTGCGCCTGCAGCGGGCCCTGGGGCCGCAGCACCTGCAGGTGCTGGGCCGCTTCGGCAGCCGCCTGGCCCCGCCCGACCCGGCCGACGGCGCCGGCCAGCTCGCCCTGTGGGAGGAGGCCTTGGACCGGCTGGAAACGGCACTGCGGCCCAAGGGAATCGTGGCGTGAACCGCCGCCCGCCCACCCGCCGGCAGGTGTGGCCCCACGCCATGGTGGTCTTCGGCGGCCGGGCGGACCTGTGGTGGCTGCGCCTGCTGGCGCCCGGCTTCCGCCACTGCTTCGTCGTCCTGGGCGGCCCGGCCGGCTGGCTGCAGGTCGACCCGCTGAGCAACCGCACCGACATCGTGCCGCTGGACCTGGCCGCCGATGCCGATCCGGCGCCGCTCTACCGCGCCGAGGGCTTCACCGTCGTCCGCACCCGCCTGGCCGAACCGCCCCGCCGCCCGGCGCCCTGGCGCCCGTTCACCTGCGTCGAGGCGGTCAAGCGCATCCTCGGCCTGCACGCCCCGGCGGTGATCACCCCTTGGCAATTATTCCGGTATTTGCAGAAAATAGGTTGACAAGCCTAATGCCGACGGGGTAGCGTCCACGCCATCAACGCCACCACTGTATCCAGGCCCCGCCGGCTGACCCGCCGAGCGGGGCTTTTGGCGCCGGAAGCCCGTCTCCGGCGCCCATCGGCGTGGGCCACAGAATAAAAATTCCTTTTTTAAGAAAAAATGCATTGACAGTCGCGGCCGGCCTGGCATAAGGTTCGGTCCATCAACACCACAACTGCGTCCACGGCCCCGCCGGCACCCTGCCGACGGGGCCGGGTGCGTTCTGGAACAAAACACGATCAACCAGACACGAAGGAGACCGCCATGGGTGGATTGTTCGGAGGCTCGCCGCCGTCGCCGCCGCCCGCGCCCACGCCCCCGCCGGCGCCGGACCCGGAGGAGGAGGCGCGCCAGCAGCGCCTGGACGCCATCGCCCGCAACCGCCGCGGACGCCTGGGCACCATCGCCACCTCGGACGCCGGGGTGCTCGACCCCGTCGGCCAGGTGGGCAAGAACCTGCTGGGAGAATGACATGGACGCCGACACCCCCGGCCGCCTGGAACGGGCGGCCGCGGCCCACGCGCTGCTGGGTCCCGACGGCGACGACGCCGGGACCCTGCTGCAGCGCTTTCGCCGCGCCAAGGAACGCCGCGCCGTCTGGGAGTCCCACTGGCAGGAGTGCTACGACTACGCCCTGCCGCTGCGCGACGCGGTCATCCACCCCACCCAGCCCGGCGAGAAGAAGGCCGACCGCCTGTTCGACGGCACCGCGCCCGACGCCGTCGACCAGCTGGCCGCCAGCCTGCTGTCCGAGCTGACCCCGCCCTGGGCCCAGTGGTTCGGCCTGACCGCCGGCAGCCAGCTGTTGGCGGAAGAGCGCGACCGCGTGGCCCCGGCGCTGGAACGCATCGGCACCGTGCTGCAGTCCCATTTCGACCGCTCCAACTTTGCGGTCGAGATGCACCAGTGCTGGCTGGACGTGGTCACCGGCGGCACCGCCTCGCTTCTGTTCGAGGAGGCGGCGCCGGGCGAGTCCTCGGCCTTCCGCTTCACCGCGGTGCCGCTGGGCCAGGTGGTGCTGGAGGAAGGCCCCGACGGCCGCCTGGACGTCTCCTTCCGCCGCGCCGAGCTGACCCTGGCGGCCCTGGCCGCCCGCTTCCCCGCCGCCCGGCTGCCCGACGGCCTGGTCCGCCGCGCAGCCCAGGATCCCGACCTGCGCATCGCCGTGGTCGAGGCGGTGATGCCGGCCGGCCACGGCTACGACTACGCCGCGGTGCTGGAAAGCGAGGACGACGACACCATCCTGGCCCAGGGCCGCTTCGAGATGTCGCCGTTCATCAACTTCCGCTGGCTGAAGGCCCCGGGCGAGGTCTATGGCCGCTCGCCGGTGATGAAGGCGCTGCCCGACATCAAGACCGCCAACAAGGTGGTCGAGCTGGTGCTGAAGAACGCCACCATCGCCGTCA
>JBLNBU010000015.1:0-20760 GCA_050260215.1 Actinomycetota bacterium | reverse complement strand
GCAATCGGCGCTGCCGCACAACGTCTCCAGCCAGTCCGGAACGAAGTCGAAGGTCACAGCGGCGCTCCTTCGTCGGTGAACCCATCCGCCAAGATCTTCCGCAAAGGCCATGCCAGGGCGGTGGGCCAGGGGCGCCGCGGCCCTATGCCTCCGGCGGGGGCGTGGCGCTCGGCAATATCTGCCGCCTGGCGGCAGTTCCTGCCCGGCCACCGGGCAACATCGTCCGGGCGGGGGGGCGTCTCCTACGGATGGCAGGTGTGCGTCCTCTGGTGGAGCGCGCCCAGGGGTGTATAATGCGCCCGGATTTCCTTTCGGAGGCGCGGATGAAGCGGGGTTCGGGATTGGCGGCGGCGGCTTTGGCGGTGGCCGTGGCCGGTGCGGCCTCCGTGGCTTGGGCGGCCCCTGCCGAGCTGGTCTCTCACCGTGCCGTCTATCGCATGGGTCTGGCCCAGTCCAGGTCGGGCAGCGGCATGGCCGGGGCCTCGGGCACCTGGGCCTACGAATTCGCCGACAGCTGCGACGGCTGGACCACCGAATACCGGCTGGCCATGAACTATTCCTACTCCGAGGGCGGCGAGGTCCAGTCGACCACCGACTTCCTGTCGTGGGAATCCAAGGACGGGCTGAAGTACCGCTTCCGTGTCCGCCAGGCCCGCGACGGCCAGGTCACCGAAGAGATCGAGGGCACCGCCGAGCTCAAGGGCAAGGGCCAGCCGGGCGTGGTGCGCTATTCCCGCCCCGAGCCCCGCACCGTCAAGCTGCCCAAGGGCACCGTCTTTCCCACCGAGCACACGGCACGGCTGATCGACACCGCCGCCACCGGCGGGCACATGCTGGTGCGCTCGGTGTTCGACGGCATGGGCGAGGAAGGCCCCTACGAGATCAGCGCGGTGATCGGCCGCAATGGGCCCGGCGAGGCGGCCGCCGCCCCGGCCAGCCCGCTGCTGGCCAGCCCGGCCTGGCCCATGCGCATGGCCTTCTTCCCGGTGCAGAGCAAGGACGCCCTGCCCGACTTCGAGATGTCGCTGAACTACCACGCCAACGGCATCGCCGACGGCATCTTGCAGATCTTCAAGACCTTCAGCCTGCGCGGCAAGCTCGAGTCCGTCGAGATGTTGCCGCGCAAGAAGTGCTAGCCCCGACGAAAAGGACGCGCCCATGACCGACCAAACCCGCTCCGCCGAGGCGGAGGTGGCGCGCCTGCGCGACACCATCGAGGAATTCCGCAAGGCACGGGTCGCCGAGCCCGATTCCCTTTATCCCGCCGAAGCCGATGCCCTGGTGCAGATGGGCATGCTGCTGTCCGAGCAGGGCCGCACCGGCGAGGGCGTCGCCGCCGTTTCCGAAGGCACCGAGATGTTCCGCGCCATGGCACGCATCGAGCCGGAAGTGTTCCAGGTGCACCTGGCCTCGGCGCTCAACAACCTGTCCAACCGGCTGGCCGAGGTGGAGCGCTTCGACGAGGCGGGCGCCGCCGGCGACGAGGCGGTGGTGGCGGCCGAGGCGGCCATGGGCCATCGGCCCGACGATGCGCGCTTCGTGCTGGTCTCGGCGCTGGTCAACCAGGCCGGCCGCCTGCTTGCCGCCGGCAATACCGTCGAGGCGGTCGATCGCCTGGGGGCGGCCGTGCAGGCCTTCCGAGAGGGCGGCGACGCCGCCGCGCCCTTCCTAGGGCCGATGATCGAGGCGCTGCACCGCGCCGCCATCGCCTTCACCGAACTGGGCCTGTGGGCCGAGGCGCTGGATACCCGGCGCCTGACCGTCGATCTGTTCGGCGGCGACGGCGCGCCGCCGCCGGTCATCCACCTGCTGGCCCTGACCCTGCAGCAGGCCGCCCTGGCCTTGGGGCGGGCCGGCGATGCCGGCGACGCGCTGTCTTGCGCCGACGAGGCGGTCGAGCTGGCCCGCCTGCTGGTCTCGGTCGACCAGGACCAGTACAAGAGTTTCCTGGCCCAGGCGCTGGGTACCCTGGCCGGGGCCAACCATGCCACCGGCCGGGCCAAGGAAGGCCTGGACATGGCGCTGGAGGCGGTCAACCTGTTCCACGAGGTGGTCCACCTCGATCCCGCCGGCAACGTGCCCGGGCTGATCGTCACCCTCGAGAACCTGGCCGCCATCCTGACCGCGCTGGGGCTCGACGAGCAGGCGACCACCGTTCACGCCCAGCGCGACCAGCTGCGCCAAACCCTGGAAGAGCTGCTGGCTACCGCCCAGCAGCAGTAGACTGGTTCACCACAGCCAGGCGGCGCCGCGCACGCCCGAGGAATCGCCGTGCCGCGGCGGCCGCAGCAGCGTGTCGACCGCGTCCGAGAAGACGTAGCGGCCCCACAGCCGGGGAATCCCGTCGTACAGCCGCGACACCTGCGACAGGCCGCCGCCCAGCACGATCACGTGCGGGTCCAGCACGTCGATGACGGTGGCCAGCGCCCGCGCCAGCCGGTCCTCGTAGCGGGCCAGGGTCGCTTCAGAGGTGGCGTCGCCCGCGACGCACACCTCGGCCGCGGTCAATCCGCGGCCGTCGTCGCGGGCCAGGCCCGGCCCCGACAGGAAGGTTTCGATGCAGCCGTGCTTGCCGCAATAGCAGGCGCGGCCGGGGCGTTCCGCATCGGTGGGCCAGGGCAGGGGATTGTGGCCCCACTCGCCCGCCACCGCATTGGGCCCCGAGACCAGCCGGCCGTTGACGACGATGCCGCCGCCCACCCCGGTGCCCAGGATCACCCCGAACACGGTGGCAAAGCCGGCGCCGGCGCCGTCGGTGGCCTCGGACAGGGCGAAGCAGTCGGCGTCGTTGGCCAGCCGCACCGGCCGGCCCAGCGCATGGGCAAGGTCGCGGTCGAACGGCTTGCCGATCAGCCAAGTGGAGTTGGCGTTCTTGACCAGCCCGGTCTTGGGCGAGATGGTGCCGGGGATGCCGACACCCACGCTGCCGTGGGCGCCCAATTCGGCCTCCAGGCCCGCGACCAGGTTGCAGATGGTGCGGATGGTGCCGTCGTACGATCCGCGCTCGGTGGCGACGCGGCGGCGCGCCAGTTCACGGCCGCAGGCGTCCAGCGCGATGGCCTCGGTCTTGGTGCCGCCCAGGTCGATGCCGATGCGCAGGGTGGGAGGTGTCTCGGTCGTGCCCATGTGGGGATGTTACGGGCTTGCCCGTGCCACCTCAAATATGCAAAGACATACCGAATTGTCAGGAGCCTTCCCTTGAGCCGCAGCAGTCTCGACCATCCCTTCGCCAAGCCCCCCGCCGCCGGGACGGTGATCGAGGTGGCGCCGCATGTGCGCTGGATCCGCATGCCGCTGCCCTTCGCGCTCGACCACATCAACCTGTGGGCGCTGGAAGACGGCGACGACGCCTGGACGCTGGTCGACACCGGCGTCGGCAACGACGAAACCAAGGCGCTGTGGCAGACCCTGTTCGACGGGCCGCTGGCCGGGCGGACGCCGCGGCGGCTGATCGCCACCCACTTCCACCCCGACCACATGGGTCTGTCGGGCTGGCTGACCGGGCGCTTCGGCATTCCGCTCACCGCCACCCAGGGCGAGTGGGCGTTCGGCCGCATGCTGTGCATCGACGACGGCGACGACTATGCCGCCAACCAGGTGGACTACTACCGCCGTGCCGGCTACGACGACGACCTCCTGGCCGGCATCCGCGAGCGGCGCAACACCTACCGCGGGCGGGTGGTGCCCAACCCGGTCAGCTTCAACCGCATCAAGGACGGCGACACCCTGTCTATCGGCGGCCGCCAGTGGCGGGTGATCGAGGGCGGCGGGCATTCGCCCGAGCACGCCTGCCTGTACTGTGCCGAAGCGGGCATCCTGATCTCCGGCGACCAGGTGCTGCCGCGCATCAGCCCCATCGTCGGCGTGTGGCCGCAGGAGCCCGAGGCCGATCCGCTGTCGCTGTTCCTGGCCGCGCTCGGCCGCCTCAAGGACCTGCCCGCCGACACCCTGGTGCTGCCGTCGCACGGCCTGCCGTTCCGCGGCCTGCACGCCCGCATCGCCGAGCTCGAGGCCCATCACGACGAGCGCCTGGCCAAGACCCTGTCGGCCTGCGAGGGCAAGGTGACCGCGCTGGAGGTCCTGCGCGTGCTGTTCCGCCGCGACCTCGACCCCTACCAGACCGGCTTCGCCACCGGCGAGACCCTGGCCCACCTCCACCACCTGATGGCCCACGGCAAGGTGGTCCGCGACACCCGTCCCGACGGGGTGTGGGTGTTCAGCCGGGGGTGAGGGACCTCACCTGGCGTCCAAAAAAACGAACCCCCGCCCGCGGATGCGGACGGGGGCAAATCACACGGGCACCGTTGTGGTTAGGCGGCGGCGCAGGCGTTGTCCTTGGCGCAGTACAGGGTGTACAGCGTGTTGATGACCGCGCTGGCCTCGGTCCCGGCCAGGGAATAATAGATGGTCTGGGCTTGGCGCCGGGTCTGCACCAGGTTGTCGCGCCGCAGGCGCGCCAGATGCTGGGACAGGGCCGACTGGGACAGGCCGATCAGGCGTTCCAGTTCGCCGACGGACTTCTCGCCGTGCAGCAGTTGGCACAGGATCATCAGGCGATGCTCGTTGCTCATGGCCTTGAGCAACGTGCTGGCGCGACGCGCGCTGTCCTGAAGCTTCTCGAGTTCCATGGCGAAAACCTCGTGCGAATGCCCGGCGTTCACCAGCATATATCATAGCATTGAATTAGGATTCAATTTATTCACACCGGCGTACCACGCATGGGCGGGATGCGCCCCCATTAGCGCATCCCGCTGTGTAGTTTAGCCGGGATGTACCCGATCCGACCTAGGCGCGGGCGGCGGCCCGGGTATCGCCCAAGGCAGACAGCACGGTGGCGACGATCTGCTGGGCGTTCAGGCCGGACTGGTCGTACTGGACCTGCGGGCTGTCGTGGTCGATGAAGCGGTCGGGAATGACCAGCGGGCGGACCTTCAGGCCGCGGTCGAGCGCCCCGGCATGGGCCAGGGCGTGCAGCGCCAGGCTGGAGAAGCCGCCGACCGAGTTTTCCTCGACGGTGACCAGCACCTCGTGCTCGCGGGCCAGGCGCAGCAGCAGTTCCTCGTCCAGCGGCTTGACGAAGCGGGCGTCGGCCACGGTCACCGGCAGGCCGCGGGCGGCCAGCTCGTCGGCCGCCTTCAGGCATTCGGCCAGGCGGGTGCCGACCGAGACGATGGCAATGCGGTCGCCCTCGCGGATGACGCGGCCCTTGCCGATGGGCAGCACGCTGCCGCGCTCGGGCAACTCGACGCCCACGCCCTCGCCGCGCGGATAGCGGAAGGCTGAGGGGCGGTCGTCCAGGGCAGCGGCGGTGGCCACCATGTGCATCAGCTCGGCCTCGTCGGCCGGGGCCATCAGCACGATGTCGGGGATGCAGCCCAGGAACGCCAGGTCGTAGGCGCCCGCGTGGGTGGCGCCGTCGGCGCCGACCAGGCCGGCGCGGTCGATGGCGAAGCGCACCGGCAGCTTCTGCAGGGCGACGTCGTGGACCAGCTGGTCGTAGCCGCGCTGCAGGAACGACGAATAAAGGGCGCAGAACGGCTTGAAGCCCTCGCAGGCCAGGCCGGCGGCGAAGGTGACCGCGTGCTGCTCGGCGATGCCCACGTCGAAGAAGCGCGACGGGAACAGCTCCTCGAACTTGTCGAGGCCGGTGCCGGCGGGCATGGCCGCGGTGATGGCGACGATGCGCTGGTCGACCTTGGCCTCGGCCAGCAGGGCCTTGGAGAACACGCTGGTGTAGCTGGGGGCGTTGGCCTTGGGCTTGGCCAGCGCGCCGGTGACCACGTCGAACTTGCCGACGCCGTGGTACTTGTCGGCGGCGGCCTCGGCCGGCGGATAGCCGCGGCCCTTCTTGGTCACCACGTGCAGCAGCACCGGCTTGGTGTCCTCGTTGTCGCGCACGTTGCGCAGCACGGGCAGCAAGTGGTCGAAGTTGTGGCCGTCGATGGGGCCGACGTAATAGAAGCCCAGTTCCTCGAACAGGGTGCCGCCGGCGACCATGCCGCGGGCGTATTCCTCGGCCCGCTTGGCGACGCGCTCCAGGCCCGGCGGCAGCAGATGCGCCAGGTCCTTGGCGAAGTGGCGGATCGACATCCACGGGCCCGACGACAGCAGTCGCGACAGATAGGCGCTCATGGCGCCGACCGGGGGCGCAATGGACATGTCGTTGTCGTTGAGCACCACCACCAGGCGCGAGTTCATCGAGCCGGCGTTGTTCATGGCCTCGTAGGCCATGCCGGCGCTCATGGAGCCGTCGCCGATGACCGCGATGACGTTGTTGGTGCGACCGTCGAGGTCGCGACCCACCGCCATGCCCAGCGCCGCCGAGATCGAGGTCGAGCTGTGGCCGGCGCCGAACGGGTCGTATTCGGACTCGGTGCGCTTGGTGAAGCCGGACAGGCCACCGCCCTGGCGCAGGGTGCGGATGCGCTCGCGACGCCCGGTCAGGATCTTGTGCGGATAGGCCTGGTGGCCCACGTCCCAGATCAGCTTGTCGGCCGGGGTGTCGAAGACGTGGTGCAACGCCACCGTCAGTTCGACCACGCCCAGGCCGGCGCCGAGGTGGCCGCCGGTCAGGGCGACGGCCTCGATCATCTCCTGGCGGACCTCGTCCGAGAGCTGCTTGAGCTCCTCGACCGAGAAGTGGCGGAAATCCGCGGGCAGGGCGACGGCGTCGAGGAGCGGGGTCTTGCTCGGGCGCCGGGTATGGCTGGTCATGTGCGGTTGCCCCCCTCAGGTCCGCCGATTGACGACGTAATAAGCGACGTCCCGCATCAGGTCGGCCTTGTCACCGAACGGATCGAGATGGCGGGAAGCCTGCTCGGCCAGCATGGCCGCCTGCGAACGTGCCCGCTCGAGGCCCAGCAGCGACACGAAGGTCGCCTTGCCGGCGTCGGCATCCTTGCCGACCTTCTTGCCCATCTCCTCGGCGGTGCCTTCCACATCCAGGATGTCGTCGGCAATCTGGAAGGCCAACCCCAGGTCGTGGGCGTAGTTGCGAAGCGCCTGGCGCAGCTGGGCCGGCGCCTTGCCCATCACCGCGCCCGCCTCGCACGAGAAGCCGATCAGGCGGCCGGTCTTCATCTGCTGCAGCCGGGTGATCCCGGCCACGTCCAGGTCCAGGGTGTGGGCCAGCAGGTCGACCATCTGGCCGCCGACCATGCCGTTGGCGCCCGAGGCGTGGGCCAGTTCCCACACCAGCTCGCAGCGCACGGCCGGGTCGGAATGGGTAGGCGCCGCGGCCAGGACCTCGAACGACTTGGTCAGCAGCGAATCGCCGGCCAGCAGCGCGGTCTCCTCGTCGAAGGCCTTGTGGCAGGTCGGGCGGCCGCGGCGCATGTCGTCGTTGTCCATGCACGGCAGGTCGTCGTGGATCAGCGAATAGCAGTGCACCATCTCGATGGCGCAGGCGACGCGGATGGCCGCCTCGGTGGCGACGTTGAACAGGCTGGCCGACTGCATCACCAGGAAGGGCCGCAGGCGCTTGCCGCCGTCCAGGGCGGAATAGCGCATCGCCTCGAACACCCGGCGCTCGGCCCCGTCGGGCAGCGGCAGCAGGCGGTCGAGCTCGGCATTGACCTCCTGCGAGGTCTTGACGAGCGCATCGGCAAGGCGGGGGGAAATGGACGTGTCGGTCATGGTCACTCGATGTTGGCGGGTTCGCTGGAGACGCTGCCGTCGGGGCCGAGCACGATGCGGTCGACCTTGGCCTGCGCCTCCTTGAGCTTGGCTTCGCAGTGCCGCTTCAGCAGTGCGCCGCGTTCATAGGCGGCGATGGCGTCGTCCAGCCTGCCGCGGCCGTCCTCGAGCTGGCGCACGATGCGGTCCAGCTCCGCGAGGGCGTCCTCGAAGCTAAGGGCGGCGATGTCGGGCGGAAGGTCGGCCATCGGTTTACGCTGCATAGCGGAAAAAGCGGAGTGTACGGACCCCGCAGGGGGAAGGCAAGGGCGGCGCTATGTCTTTCGGGCGCCGCCCTCCCACCTTTTTTCCATGTGCGACCGTCGGCCTCGGGTGGGAACCTTACGGGCGTCGTTCCGGCGGCGGTTCGCGCCGCATCAGGTGGGCGGCGACCTCGCGCAGGCCGTCGGCGGCCCCGATCAGCAGGCCGCGAGCGGTGTCGATGGCGACGAAGCCGATCTGGCCGGCGCTGCGCACCGCGTCGGAGGCGACGTCGCGCAGCATGTGGACGCTTTCCTCGGCCACCTGCTGCACGCCGTGGACGCCGCCGACCATGCCTTCGCGCATGGCGCTGGCGGTGCGGTTGACGCGATCGGCGGCCTCCTGGTCGTAGTCGCGGCGTTCACCGGGCTTGTCGGAGCGGTAGTCGTACTCGGCCATGGCCAGACCTCCTCTTTATAAAGGACGGGTTCAGGACGGGCGGGCGGAACGGGCCATCATGGCGGTGCCGGCGGCGTACCACAGCAGGGTCATGGCCGGGGCGGCGATTTCGCCGCGCACCACCTGGACCAGGGCGACCCCGGCCAGGGCCAGGATGGCGGCGCCGGCCAAGTCGAGCCGCCCGCCGGTGGCGCGGCGCAGGCCGTCGTCCAGCTCCTTGACGTGGCCGGACAGCACGTCGACCACGGGTTTCAGCTCGGGCGCCAGCTGCTCGATCTCGAACAGGCCTTCGCGGACGGCGAACTGCTTCAACCGCTCAAGGCGGGCACCCCGCCCCAGGACCAGGACGCTGCCGGTGTCGGGGTTGACGCGGACCTCGTCGACGCCTTCCATGTCGGACAGCTGGCGGCGCACCTGGTCCAGCCGGTGCGGACGCCCGCGGGCGGCCGGCAGCGACAGGCGCACCCGGCCGGGCATGGCGTGGCGGACATGGGCGCGGTGAAGTGTCGGATGGGGATGGCGTTCACCCTCCATGCACGCCTCCGTTGCCGCCGGGCGGCTGGGTGGCGGCGGCGGGCATGGGCGGCTCGCCCGCCTGGCCGGCGGCGCGCGCCTCGGCGATCATGTCCTCGGCCATCTCGCCCCACTCGGCCAACTGCTCGCGGCCGCGTTCCCAGGCGGAGACGCCGGCGCGGATGGCCGCACCCATGGTCGGCCGCATGGCCCGGGCCACGCTGGGAAACACCATGGGGGCCACCAGGCCGACCCCGACGCCGATGGCAAGGCCCTTGACCAGATCCCTGTTCACCTTGGACCTCCGTTCCTGACACATGGTTGCCCCGGCCGTCTCCCGCCGTTCCCGTGACAGGGTACGGAAAAGGGAATAGGGGCCCGGCCATCATGCGCCCGGCGCGGGCCGGACCGGGGGGAGCGTGCGTGTAGGGCGAGAGCGCTTACGGGGGGCGCCCCGACGGTGCCGCAATTTCGTCATGGTCACTTAACACACGTGGCGGACAGACCCTGCTATCACAGGCCCAGCCAAGGAAGCCGCCCATGACTGAGATCCTCCACCATGTTCCCGGCCGCCTTCGCGTCCGCGTCGGCGCGCTCAAGGGCGATCGCCCGGGGCTGGATGCCCTGGCGGCGGCGATGCGGGCACGCCACGGCGTCACCGGAGCCGAGCCCAACCCGGTCACCGGCAGCCTGCTGCTGATCTATGATCCGGCCTCGAGCAGCGCGGTGCTGCTGCTGCTGGCGCTGGCCGAAATGGGCTACGACGGTGCCCGGTCGCCGGCCCCGGCGGGGCTCGACCGGCTGGGAACGGCAGCGGTCGAGTTCGCCATCGACCGCCTGGTCGAGCGCTCGGCCCTGGCCCTGGTCGCCGTCCTGGTCTGAGCCGCGGCGCGGCCGAGGCCGATGGCCGCCCGTGCGGCGGCGCCGGCAGCCGCCGCGGTGGCCAGCTCCGCCGCCGTCAGGGGGGCAAAACGCAGCAGGCGGCGCAGCGGCGCCCATCCCAGCGCCAGCCCGTGCACGGCCAGCGTGCCGGCCACGGCAAGGCGCAGCCACGGATTGGGACCGGCCGGCGCGGGGCCTCGGCACGCCTCGGCATAGAGCATCTGGCCCACCACCATCGCCGTGGTCGACAGCGTTCCGGCCCGCCCGGCGTCGCCGGCCAGGCCGTGGGCGGCCAGCACCGCGGCGGCCAGGGCGGCGGCCTCGCCGGCCAGCCCGGGGACGTCTTGGCGCCCGATCAGCGGCGCGGCGGGGTCCCGCGGCGGCTGGCGGTCGACGCCGGCCTCGGGCGGTTCCTGGGACAAGGCCAGGCCCGGCAGCACGTCGGTGACCAGGTTGATCCACAACAGGTGCATGGGTTCGAGCCCCCCGCCCAGCCCGAAGCCCGTAGCCCCGGCGGTGACGATGATCTCGGCCAGGTTGGTCGACAGCAGGAAGCGCACGGCGCGGCGGATGTTGTCGTGGGTGGCCCGCCCGCGCTCGATGGCCCGCATCAGCCCGGCCAACTCGTCGTTCTCGAGCACGATGTCGGACAGGTCGCGGGCGGCCTCGGCCCCGTGGCGGCCCAGGGTTATGCCGATGTCGGCCGCCTTCAGCGCCGGGGCGTCGTTGACCCCGTCGCCGACCATGGCCACTACCCGGCCGCCCGCACGGCGCGCCTGCACCAGCCGCAGCTTGTCGCCGGGCAGGATGCGGGCGAACACCGTATCCAGGCCCATGCGGTCGGCGATGGCCCGGGCGGTGGCAGCCTGGTCGCCGGTCAGCATCACCGTGTCGATGCCGGCGCGGTGCAGGCTGGCGATGAACTCCTCGGCGCCGGGGCGCGGCGGGTCGGCCAGGGCGGCCAGACCCAACCAGGTCAGGCCGCCGGCCGCCTCGATGTCCTCGCCGGCCACCCCTTCGCCCATGGCGAAGCCCAGCACCCGCAGGCCGCGCTCGGCCAGGACCTCGTTGGCCTGCGCAATGGCGGCGCGCTCGCTCCGCGACAGGGCGACGGGGCCGCCGTCCCAGCGGCGGGCGCAGCCGTCCAGCACCTCGGGCGGGCTGCCCTTGACCGCCACCATGCGGCGGTGGCCGCCCAGGTCGTGCAGGGTGGCCATGGACTGGCGGCGGTCGTCGCGCATGCGCTCGGACAGGCGGGGGCGGGCGGCACGCAGGGCGCTCGCGTCGATGCCGGCGTCGACGGCGGCCCGCAGCAGTGCCGCCTCGGTGGACGAGCCCTCGATGCGGCCGCCCTCGCCCATGGCGGCGTCGCTGCACAGCACAGCGACCTGCCACAATCGCAGGGCGGCGCCGGCCCCCTCGGCGGCAACCTCGGCCACCGACATGCGGTTCAGGGTCAGTGTACCGGTCTTGTCGAAGAACACGGTCGAGGTGGACCCCATGGATTCCACCACCTCGAGCCGGCGCACCAGCACCCCGTGGCGGCGCAGGTCGCGCACCGCCAGGGCCAGGGCGGTGGTGGCCACGGTGGGCAGTCCTTCGGGCAGGGCGGCGACGCCCAGAGCGGTGACGCTGCGCAGCAGGCGGGCCAGCGGCGCCCCACGCAGCAGCCCAAGGGCCAGCACCCCCAGGCACAGCCCGGCGCTGCCCGCCACCAGCTTGCGGCCCATGGCGTCCAGTTGCCGCTGCAAGGGAGTGTGGGGCGCGGCCAGGTCGCCGACCAGCCCCTGGATGCGCCCGACCTCGGTGTCGCGGCCGGTGGCCACCGCCACCGCCGTGCCGCCGCCGGCGCCGACCAGGGTGCCGCGCCACACCATGCCGCGGCGGTCGGCCAGGGCGGTGGCGGCGGCCTGCCCGGCCGGGTGCTTGGGCACCGGCAGGCTTTCCCCGGTCAGCACCGACTCGTCCATCAGCAGGCCGTCGGTGGCCAGCAGGCGGGCGTCGGCGGCGACGGTGGCGCCGGGGGTCAGCACCAGCACGTCGCCGGGCACCACCCGTTCGGACTCGACCAGGGCGGTGCGGCCGTCGCGCAATACGGCGGCGGTGGGACGGCGGCCGCGTTCCAGGGCGGCGATCAGGCGCTCGGTGCGGACCTCGGTGGCGGTGCCGATGGCGCCGTTGAGCACGATCACCGCCAGGATGGCCACCGCGTCCAGCACGCCGCCGGTCAGCAGCGACACCAAAGCCGAGGCGGCCAGCAGCCCCACCGGCAGGGTCAGCACCTGCCCGGCAAGAATTGCCGCCACCCCGCGCCGGCGCGGGATGGGCAGGCGATTGGGGCCGTGCTCGGCCAGGCGGCGGCGGGCTTCGGGGGCGGTCAGCCCGCGCCCCGGATCGGTGGCGAACGCCGCGGCCACGGCGGTGGCGGGCATGGCGTGCCACGCCGGCGGCACCCCCACCGCTGCAGGCACCTCGGCGCCCGAGGCGGCGGCGGCAACCCGCTCCAAAACCTGGGCCAGTAGCCGGTCGCGGTCGTAGTGGACCAAGGCGTTGCCGGTGCGCGGATCGGCCGAAACCGCCACCACCACCCGATCCCCGGCCAGCCGCCGCACCAGCCGCTCGGCCATGCGCGGGTCGCGGCGCAGGCCGGCCACCCGCACCCGGACCCGGCCGGGGACAGTGGCATGGATCGGCACGACGGCGACGGCGGCGGCCATGGCGCATGGATGTCGCGAGGCCGCTCGCCGGCTTCAAGGGCCTTGCCCCTCTCCCGCAGGGAGAGGGGCTCGGGCATGTGATCAGAACGGGAAGATGATGTCGAAGATCTGCTGGCCGTAGCGCGGCTGGGTGACGTCGCTGACCACGCCGCGGCCGCCGTAGTAGATGCGCGCCTCGGCGATCTTGTCCGAGGTGACCGTATTCGACGAGCTGATGTCTTCCGACCGGATGATGCCCTGGACGGTCAGTTCGCGCATCTCGTAGTTGACGCGGAATTCCTGGCGGCCCGAGATCACCAGGTTGCCGTTGGGCAGCACCTGGGTGATGACCGCGGCCAGGTTGGTCTTGATCGTCTCCGTCCGCTCGGTGTCGCCGGCGTTCGACGCGGTCGAGTTGCCGGTGACGTTGACCAGGCTGGTGGGGCTGACGCTGTCGGGCAGGATCTTGCTCAGGCTGTTCTCGTAGCCCAGCAGGTTGAAGGCGCTGCCGGTGTTCTCGTTGCTGGCCCGCTTGTTGTCGAGCTTGCTGGTGACCACCGCGCTGTCGCTGATGCTGACGGTGACGGTCAGGATGTCGCCCACTTCCTTGGCCCGCTGGTCCTTGAAGAAGGCGCGCGCGCCCGGCCGCCACAGCGAGTTGGCGTTCTGCGGCGGCGCCACCGGCTGGGGCATGGGCATGCTGACCGGCTGGTAGCCCGGCTTCTGGGTGGGGTTGGAGATGTTCGAGATCTGCGGCCCCGAGCCCACTTCCGACAGGCGCGACAGCGCGTTGCAGGCGGACAGGGCGCCGACGGCGACCAGGACGGTGGCCGAGCGGAGCAGGGTTGCGAAGGGATGCCGGGTCATGGCGGTTCTCCGTCGTCTTCTTCTAGTTCGCCAGCGGGCGGGTGCCGCCCAGCGCCACCGAGACCATGCCGGGGGCCTCGACGCGCGCCTCGACCGTCTGCTTGGTCTGCATGTTGGTCACGCGGATGACGTCGCCGGTGCTGCCGTCCTCGATGGCGCGGCCTTGGGCCGAGAGCGTCATGAACTTGGTGCGGTACATCATGGTCACCACGCCGTTGCGGGCGACGGCCACCGGCTTGGCCACCTCGGTGGTGCGGACGGGGGTGCCGGCGCGCAGCTGGTAGCGCGGCTCCATCCCGATCAGGTGGCGGGCGTCGGTGACCACGTCGCGCCGGGCGTTCTCCTCGCGCATTTCCTGCCACTCGACGTCCTTCTCGGTGATGACGTCGCCGCGGCCCATGGCGTGGGTCAGCACGGGGATGCGGGTGGTGGTCCACACGCGGCCGGTGACCTTGACGCGGGTGGCGGCGGGCGAGCCGGCGGGCACCTCGACGGTGCCGGTGAAGCGGCTCATGCGCGGGTCCCACACCAGGTCGCGGACGGCCACCGTCATCGGCACGTTGGCCGGGACGACCATCTGCAGGCTGTTGCGGCCGGCGATGTCGATCTGGCTGCGGGCCGGCGCGCCTTCGGCGACCAGGGCCTCGTGCAGTTCGGTCTCGATCAGGGCGATGTCGACGGTCTGGCCGTTGCGCTCGACCGTGGTGCGCTCGAACACCCCGGCCGGGCGCCACTCGACTCCGTAGGCGGCGGCCACCGCGCCCAGCCAGCGGGCGTCCAGGGTGACGCGCTTGCCGGGCTGCGGGGCGCTGGCCACCGGGACCGAGGCGCGCTCGCCCAGGTTGTCCCACAGGTCGCCCAGGCGGATCACGTCGCCCTCGACGATGGTGGCGGTCTTGAGCTGGGCCGGCAGGCCGGCGGCCGGGGCGGCGGAGGCCCACAAGACGGCGGCGGCGGCGATGGCGAGACGGACGACTGGGCGGGTCATGGCACCGGCCTCACTTCACCTGGTTGATGGTGCTGAGCATCTCGTCCGAGGCCTGGATGACCTTGGAGTTCATTTCGTAGGCGCGCTGGGCGCTGATCAGGTTGGTGATCTCGGAGACCACGTTGACGTTCGAGGTTTCGAGGAAGCCCTGCAGGATGGTGCCGGTGCCGGTGCCGGCCTTGCCCGGCGGGTTGACCACCGGCTGGCCCGAGGCGGGCGTCTCGAGGTAGAGGTTGTCGCCGCGGGCTTCGAGACCGGCCTCGTTGGGGAAGGTCGCCAGCGTCAGCTGGCCCTTCACCTGGGTCTGCACCTGGCCGTCCAGCTTGATGATCACCTGACCGGTGGCGTCGATGGTGACGCCCACCGTGCCGGCGGGGATCGAGATCTCGGGCTGCACGGTGTAGCCCTCGTGGGTGACGATCTTGCCCTCGGCCGACAGCTGGAACGAGCCGTCGCGGGTGTAGGCGGTCTCGCCGCTGGGCAGCAGGATGCGGAAGTAGCCCTTGCCCTGGATGGCCAGGTCCAGGGTGTTGTCGGTGTTCTGCACGCTGCCCTGCTCGGTGATGCGGTAGACCGCGGTGGTCTTCACGCCCAGGCCCAGCTGCACGCCGGTCGGCACGATGGTGCCGGCATCCGACGACTGGGCGCCGACCCGGCGCAGGTTCTGGTAGAGCAGGTCGCTGAACTCCGGCCGCCGACGGGTATAGGCGGTGGTGTTCATGTTGGCGATGTTGTTCGAAATGACCTCGACGTTGGTCTGCTGGGCCAGCATGCCGGTGGCGGCGATGTTCAGCGAGCGCATGGGCTAGTTCCTTCCCCTTCGAACCGGTGTTTAGGCGTTGATCCGGGCCAACGTCTGGATGGCCTTGAGCTGACGGTCGTTCTCGGCGTCGATCAGCTTCTGCACGCCTTCGTATTGGCGCATGATCTGGGTCATGCGGGTGATCTCGAGCACCGGCTGCACGTTGGATTCCTCCATCATCCCCTGGACCACCTCGGGACGGGTGACCGTCTCGGGCGCCAGGGTGGTCTCGTAAAGGCCGTCGCCGGCCTTGCGCAGTTCCTGGTCGTTGGCGAACTTGACCACCTTCAGCTTGCCCACGGGGCCGTTCTCGGTGGACACGGTGCCGTCGCCGGAAATCTCGATGCGGGTCTCGTTGGGCGCGAAGATCAGCGGATTGTCGGAATCGCTCATCACCGCGAAGCCCTGGCTGTTGACCAGCATGCCGCCCTCGTCCAGGCGGAAGTGGCCGTTGCGGGTGAAGCGCATGCCGGCCTGAGTCTCGATCTGGAAGTAGCCGTCGCCGTGGATGGCGACGTCCAGCGGGTTGTCGGTCTTGCTCATCGGGCCTTCGTGGGTGTCGCGCAGCACGCCGACATCCTGCACGTAGGCCAGCTTGCCGCCGATGGCCCGGTCGCTCGACCGGGTGTCCGCGAGGTATTCGCGGAACATCATGGCTTCGCCCTTGTAGGCCGGCGTGTTGACGTTGGCCATGTTGTTGGCCACCACGTCCATCTGGCGCCACAGCGCCGCCTGGCGGGATAGGGCGATGTACGATGTGTTTTCCATGGCCTTGCAACCTTGGGCGTTTGCCGAAACTCGCCGGGTATCTCGCAAGCCCCGTGCCAATTCATCAACTCATTGGAAAACAATGATTTTGCTGCTGCCGCCACCGCCGTCGGGGCAGCGCTTGCCGGGCAGTTATTGCCGGGGGTGGCCGGGGTTGGTATCCTCCCGGCGCCGAAGGGGGAGGGGCCATGCCCTCGACGAATGGGGCGGTTTCCCTTTTTCGCGGGCGGGCTCAACCTTCTATTAACCGGCTGACACTAACCTCAGGATCGAGCTCGTGCGCTCCCAGGGGGACGCGAGCCCGCCCGGACGGGATGGGGACCCCATGGCTGAAGACCTCGAAGAGGATTTCGAAGAAGGCGAGGGCACGGAAGAGTCTTCCGAGCCGTCAGGCAAGAAGCTGCCGATCAAGAAGATCCTGATCATCGTGCTGCCGATCCTGCTGGTGATCGGCGCCGGTGCCGGACTTTATTTCTCCGGCGTGTTCGAGAGCCTTCTCGGCCACGGCGGCGGCGAGCACAAGGAAGAGGCCAAGCCGGCCGCGCCTGCCGCCAAGGCGGTGCAGGCGGCCGTGTTCATGGACCTGCCCGAAATGCTGGTCAACCTGCAGAGCTCCGGGCGCAAGCAGGCGTTTTTGAAGCTGCGCGTCGCGCTCGAACTGGAGGCGGTCACCGACCAGCCCCGTATCGAGCAGTTGATGCCGCGCATCGTCGACAACTTCCAGGTCTACCTGCGCGAGCTGCGCATCGAGGACCTGCAGGGCGCGGCCGGCATGCACCTGTTGCGCGAAGAATTGCTGAGCCGCGTCAATGCCGCGGTCAAGCCGGTCAAGGTCAACGACGTGCTGTTCAAGGAGATGCTGGTCCAGTAAGTGGACCTAGCGGGGCGTTCAGATGGCGATGGACGACGAAGGCGGCGAAGGTAGGTCCGCCGAAGACGAAGAGGCCCTGATGCGCGAATGGGCCGCCATGGCCGGGGGCGACTCCGGCGAGGGCGGCGCAGGCGGCGGGGGCGGCGGCGGCGAGGAAGGCGGCGATGCCATGGCCGCCGAATGGGAAGCCATGCTCGGCGCCGGCGACGGCCAGGCCGAGACGGCCCAGGCGGTCAGCCGCGATTCGACCCGCGTCCTCAACCAGGACGAAATCGACTCTCTGCTCGGTTTCGACGACGACCACGGCCACGGCGACGATAAGTCGGGCATCCAGGCGATCCTCAATTCGGCCCTGGTGTCCTACGAACGTCTGCCCATGCTCGAGGTGGTGTTCGACCGCCTGGTGCGCATGATGTCGACGTCCATGCGTAACTTCACCTCGGACAACGTCGAGGTGTCGCTCGACAACATCTTGTCCTTGCGTTTCGGCGACTACCTGAACTCGATCCCGCTGCCGGCCATGCTGGCGGTGTTCAAGGCCGAGGAATGGGACAACTTCGGCCTGCTGACCGTCGACTCGTCGCTGATCTACTCCATCGTCGACGTGCTGCTGGGCGGCCGGCGCGGCACCGCGGCCATGCGCATCGAGGGCCGGCCCTACACCACCATCGAGCGCAACCTGGTCGAGCGCATGGTGCACGTGGTGCTGTCCGACCTGTCGGCGGCCTTCGATCCGCTGTCGCCGGTGACCTTCCGTTTCGACCGCCTGGAAACCAACCCCCGCTTCGCCACCATCTCGCGCCCCAGCAACGCGGCCATCGTCGCCAAGCTGCGCATCGACATGGAAGATCGCGGCGGCCGCCTGGAACTGCTGCTGCCCTACGCCACCCTGGAACCGGTGCGCGAGCTGCTGCTGCAGATGTTCATGGGCGAAAAGTTCGGCCGTGACTCCATCTGGGAAACCCACTTGGCCGAAGAGCTGTGGCTGACCGAGGTCCAGCTGGAAGCGGTGCTGGACGAGCAGATCATGCCGCTGCGCGAGGTCCTCAACTGGCGGATCGGGTCGAAGTACATGCTGAACGCCACGCCCGACTCGCACATCGAGATGCGCTGCGGCGACGTCGGCATGTTCCGCGGCCGCATGGGGCGCAAGGGCCAGCACATCGCCATCCGCGTCGACGAGACGCTGCGCAAGGACAAGGGGCCGTAAAGCCGTGGACTGGAAGATCATCCTCGACATCCTGGTCTCGGTGCTGCTGATCGTCACCATCGGCTTCGCCATCCGTCTCAACGGGCGGCTGTCGGCGCTGCGCAAGAACCGCGACGACATGGCCAAGATCATCGTCAACTTCAACGAGGCGACCGTGCGCGCCGAATCCTCGATCCCCAAGCTGCGCAAGGCGGCCGAGGATGCCGGCCAGGCGCTGCAGGAGCGGGTCGAGAAGGCGCAAAGCCTGCGCGACGACCTCGCCTTCATGATCGAGCGCGCCGACACCATGGCCAACCGCCTGGAAAACGCGGTGCGCTCGGCCCGGACCGAAGTGCGCTCGGCGCCCCAGGCCCAGGGCCGCATCTCGGGCGGCAAGGCCGCCACCGTGGCCGCGGCCGCCGCCGCTTCCGAACAGGACGGCGACGAGCGGTCGGAAGCAGAGCGCGAACTGCTGCGCGCCCTGCAGTCCATGCGTTGAGGAGGCCGCCATGGCCCGCACCCAGCCCAAGTCGCCGCCCAAGCCCAAGACGCCGTTCGTGCGCCTGTTGCCGGTGCTGATCGGCATCGGCGTGCTGATGCTGTCGGTGCGCGTCGGCGACATCTGGAAGGGCCTTTCCGCCGGCAATGGGGTGTCCAACGTGGTCAGCGGCGCCGTTTCGGTGGCCGAGCTGCAGGCCCAGCAGCCGCCGCGCCGCGGTGCCCCGCTGCCGCCCCAGCAGCAGGTGGCCCAGGCGCCCGATGCCGGCCAGGCGGCCCAGCCGTCGCAGACCGCGGCCGGCCCCGCCGCCACTCCGGCGGCCGCCCCCGCCCAGGCCCCTGCCACCAACGCGGCCGACCAGGGCGGCATGAGCCAGACCGAGATGGACGTGCTGCAGAAGCTGGTCGAGCGCCGCAACGCCCTGGATGCCCGCGAGCGCGACATCGAGCGCCGCGAGGCCCTGATGAAGGCTGCCGAGGACCAGATCGAGCGCAAGGTCTCGGAGATGAAGAGCCTGCAGAACACGATCGAGGGACTGCTGCGGCAGTACAACGATCAGGAAGACAACAAGATGCGCTCGCTCGTGAAGATCTACGAGAACATGAAGCCCAAGGAGGCGGCGAAGATCTTCGAACAGCTCGACATGAACATCATGCTCGAGGTGGTCGAACGCATGAAGGAACAGCGTGTGGCCCCGATCCTGGCCGAAATGGATCCCTCAAAAGCGCGTGCCGTTACGTCCGAATTGGCGCAGCGGCGACAAATTCCAGTGCCGAAACCTGCTTCCGGGGGTTGATTTGGTGGGGGCAGTGCAAAAAATGCCTTGCGCAGGTACCGCCCCCTATCTTAACTAGGAAAACCTGTGGGTTAGCGGGTGAATCGGTTTCTGGCGGCTAGTGTCTCGAAGGAGCGGATGGATGGCTGTCGATAAAAATATGAACGTCCTCATCGTCGACGACTACAAGACGATGCTCAGGATCATCCGGAACCTGCTCAAGCAGCTGGGTTTCAACAACGTCGACGAGGCGACTGACGGCTCGATGGCGCTTCAGATGCTGCGCGTCGGCAACTATGGTCTGATCATCTCCGATTGGAACATGGAGCCGATGACCGGCCTGCAGCTGCTGCGCGAGGTTCGCGCCGATGCCAAGCTGAAGCCGGTCCCGTTCATCATGGTCACCGCCGAGTCGAAGTCGGAGAACGTGGTTGCCGCCAAGGAAGCCGGCGTCTCCAACTACATCGTCAAGCCGTTCAACGCCGAGACGTTGAAGGCGAAGATGGTGAGCGTGCTGGGCGACTTCTGAGAATAGAGGATTCGCCATGGCGCTGAAGGGCCTCGTCGACCGGGACCTCGAGCTCCGTCTGGAGTCCATTCGGCGCGAGCATGGCGATACCGTCAAGGTCGACCAGGTCGCCGAAGTGGTTCGGGCGCTGCTCGATTCCATGACCGGCGACATTTCGGCCGGTGACCTGCAGCTTTACCGCGAACTCGAATCCCTGGCCGACTACATCCATGCGGCCAAGGCCGAGATCGCGGCGCTGCGGCCCGGCGAGATCCGCGACCAGTTCATCGCCTCGGCCACCGACGAGCTCGATGCCATCGTCGGTGCCACCGAGGCGGCGACCAACGAGATCATGGATGCCGCCGAGCACCTGGAAACCCTGGCGGCGATGATGGATCCCCAGGTCGCAGAGAAGCTGACCGAGACCACCACCCGGATCTTCGAGGCCTGCACCTTCCAGGACATCACCGGCCAGCGCATCACCAAGGTGGTCAAGGCGCTGAAGGAGATCGAGGCCCGGGTCGAGAACCTGGTCAAGGCCTTCGGCGGCGACTACGAACATGCGGCCAAGGAAGACGGGCCCAAGGTCATCACCGACCAAGACCTGCTCAACGGACCGCAGTTGCCGAGCACCGCGGCCGACCAGGCCGAGATCGACCGGCTGTTCGCCAGTTTCGACTAGACGACCCATGGGGGAGCAGGGGCTGAGCGACGGCGGGACGGGCACGGCGCCGAAGCATTCCGTCGCCATTCTTCCCCATTCGGTCGGGCCCGCCACCTCGGATGCGCCCCTGGCGGCCGGACGCGCCGGCGGCTACAACGGCACTGCCCTCCCGTCGGCGAGGGCGCGTGCCCATCCGGATGCCCCGATCGTGACCGCCCCCTTTCTCGGCCGCTTCGTCCTTCTGCCGCTCGGCCGCCTGCTGGCGGTGCTGGCGCTGCTGGTCTTGGTCGCCGGCGACGCCCTGGCCCAAAGCACGCCGCGCGCCGCCGACCATGACGGCTATGGCCGCATGGTGTTCGACTGGGACGGGGCGGTGCAGTGGTCGGCCGAGGTGGTCAACAACC
>JBLNBU010000014.1:0-31531 GCA_050260215.1 Actinomycetota bacterium | reverse complement strand
CACGAGGCCAATGCCCGCGAGCTGGAACTGCTGGTCGACGAGGAAGGCTGGCCGACGCCTGAGATGGCCGGCGAGGACGGCTGCGCCGCCGCATTGGCCATCGCCGTCGATGCCCTGTCGCGGCCCGGCCTGATGCGTCGCTGCCTGGGCCAGCTGAAGACCGCCAGCGCCCGCGGCGAAGCGCCCCCTGAAGCACCCGCCCGCCTGGAGCGCCGCATCCGCGCCCTGGACGGCCGCGGCACCGACGACGACCTGCCGTTCCCCGCCGCCGACCTGGACCGGATCGCCCGGGATCTGGGGTGGCGAAAGTAGTTGGGTCTTCGTGCCCGGTAGGCAGGCATCCAGGGGGCGCGGGAAGGCTGGTGGCGTACTCCCTGGCTCCTTGCCTGCGCGGGGGTGTACACTTCCCCCATGCTTCCGCGCATTCCGGTTGTCGCCGGCACGCCGCAGTCCCTGTTGACCCTTCACCGCGACGCGGCGCGTGCCCTGGTGGCCGAGGCGCGGCGGCGCTATACGGCGGCCGGTGTGGCGGTGGCCGACATGGCGTCGCGTCGGTGGCTGGTGCGCACCGGCAATCCGTACACTGCGGAACTCGACGCCCTGGCCGACCAGCTGGGGGTGGCCGGCATCCATATGCTCAACCTGTCCTACGAATGGGGCTGCACCACCGGGGTCGGGCCGGGGCCGGACGGGACCTCGGCGCGGCTGCTGCGCACGCTGGACTGGCCGTTCGACGGGCTGGGCCGCCACTTGGCGGTGTTGCGCACCCGCGGGCCGGCCGGCCCCTATTTGTCGCTGACCTGGCCGGGCTTCGCCGGGGTGCTGACCGCCATGGCCGTCGGCCGCTTCTCGGTGGCCATCAACCAGGCCAAGGACTGGCACGGCCGGCTGACCCGGATGCTGGAATGGCCGCTCAACCGCATCTGCATGGCCGCCTCGGCCGCCCTGCCGCCGGCCCACCTGCTGCGCCGGGTGTGCGACGAGGCGGCCGACTTCGATGCGGCGGTGCGGATGCTGTCCGAAGTGCCGGTGTGCCTGCCGGTGTTCTTCTCGGTCGCCGGGGTGCGGCCCGACCAGGCCTGCGTCATTGAACGCATGCCGTCCGCCGCCCGCCTCCACCCCGGCCCCACCGCCTGTGCCAACCACTGGCGCTTTCCGGGCCTCAAGGGCGAGCGGCCCTCGGCGGCGCGGCACCTGGATTTCGCTTCCGCCTACATGCGCGCCAGCCACGCCCGCTACGGCGCCATGCTGCGTCTGCAAGCGGCGGCCGACGAGGGGTTCTCATGGCTGGTGCCGCCGGTCCTGTGTCCCGACACCCGCCTGGCCTGCGTCGCCGACGCCGTGCATGGCCGGCTTGCGGCGGTGGGGATTGAACGGATGGCCCGGGCAACCGAGACTCTGGTAGTGACCGCCTGAAGGCGCATCCCTACTCGTTTGGATGGTCCTATGCCGCAAAAAGGTATAGGCTCCGATCCCCCGCCCGCGAGCGTGGCGCCCCCGTCCCCTTTGCCGTATAAGACAGCCATGACCGATCATCCCGCAGGTGCACAAAACCGTCCGCGTCCCGTCGTTCTCTGCATCCTCGACGGCTGGGGCTGGCGCCCCGAGCGCGAGGACAATGCCATTGCACTGGCCGACACCCCCAACTGGGACCGCCTGGTCACCAGCTGTCCGCGCGCCCTGCTGCAGACCTCGGGGCTGCAGGTCGGCCTGCCCGAGGGGCAGATGGGCAACTCCGAGGTCGGCCACATGAACCTGGGCGCCGGCCGCGTGGTCATGCAGGACCTGCCGCGCATCGACACCGCGGTGGCCGACGGTTCGCTGGCGCGCAATCCCGTGCTGGTCGAGATGATCGCCGCCCTGAAGAAGAGCGGCGGCACCTGCCACCTGATGGGGCTGATGAGCCCGGGCGGCGTCCATTCCCACCAGGACCACCTGGCCGCCCTGGCGCGCATCGTCGCCGAAGCCGGGGTGCCGGTGGCGGTGCACGCCTTCCTCGACGGTCGCGACACGCCGCCGTCCTCGGCGCTGGACTACCTGCGCCGCTTCGAGGTCGACGTGGCCGGCCACGACGTCCAGGTGGCCCCCGTGTCGGGCCGCTACTACGCCATGGACCGCGACAAGCGCTGGGACCGGGTGCAGCTGGCCTATGACGCCCTGGTTTCGGCCAAGGGCGAGCGCGCCGTCTCGGGCATCGGCGCCATCGAGCAGTCCTACGCCGCCGGCAAGACCGACGAGTTCATGCTGCCGGCCGTCATCGGCTCGTACGGCGGCATGAAGGACGGCGACGGTCTGCTGATGGGCAACTTCCGCGCCGACCGCGCCCGCGAGATCCTGTCCGCCCTGGTCGATCCCGCCTTCTCGGGCTTCGAGCGCGCAAAGACGGTGAACTTCGCCGCCCGCGTCGGCATGAGCGAGTATTCCAAGGACCTGAACGCGTTCCTCGACACGCTGTTTCCGGCCGAGCAGCTGACCCACATCCTGGGCGAGATGGTGTGCGAGGCGGGCATGACCCAGCTGCGCATCGCCGAGACCGAGAAGTACGCCCACGTCACCTTCTTCTTCAACGGCGGCCGCGAGCAGGTCTTCGCCGGCGAGGACCGCATCCTGGTCCCCAGCCCCAAGGTCGCCACCTACGACCTGCAGCCCGAGATGTCGGCGCCCGAGGTCACCGACCGGCTGGTCGAGGCCATCGGCTCGGGCAAGTACGACCTGATCGTGGTCAACTACGCCAACGGCGACATGGTCGGCCATACCGGCATCCTGGCCGCCGCCATGTCGGCGGCCCAGACGGTGGACGCCGCGCTGGGCCGGCTGGAAGCGGCGATCAAGGCCGCCGGCGGCACCATGATCGTCACCGCCGACCACGGCAACGCCGAGCAGATGAGCGATCCCGCCACCCACCAGCCCCACACCGCCCACACCACCGGTCCGGTGGCGGTGCTGCTGGTCAATGCGCCGGCCGGGGTGACCCAGCTGCACGACGGCCGCCTGGCCGACGTGGCGCCCACCGTGCTGCAGCTCCTGGGCTTGTCCCAGCCGGCCGAGATGACCGGGCAGTCGCTTCTGGGGCCGGCGTCCGCGCCCGCCGTCCTGCGCCGTGCGGCGGGTTGACGCCACTGTCGTCATCCTGCTGCTGACCCTGCTGGGCGGGCAGCCGGCGGCTGCCCAGCCCGTTTCCCCCGCCGTTCCCGTGGACGCCGACCGCCGCCTGCGCGAGCTGGAAGACCAGCTGAAGCGCTCGCGCGCCGAAAGCGACGAGATCAAGCGCAAGGCCAAGGAGATGGGCCAGGACCTGGCCAAGGTCCGCTCCGACATGGTCGCCGCCGCCCGCGCCGCCCAGGAGAGCGAGGAGGTGCTGTCGGACCTTGAGACCCAGCTCGATGACCTCAAGGTGCTGGAACGCGACAAGGCCGCCGCCCTCCAGCGCCGTTCCCAGCAGATGACCGGGGTGCTGACCGCCCTGCAGCGCCTGGCTTGGCGCCCCACCGAGGCGCTGATCGCCCAGCCCCAGTCGCCGGCCGACACCGTGCGTTCGGCCATCCTGCTGCGCGCCGCGGTCCCCCAGATCGAGCGCTCGGCCCGCGACCTGCGCGGCGAGATCGACATGCTGTCCAAGCTGCGCGACGACATCGGCGAGCAGCGCAAGAAGATCGCCGCCACCGCCGGCCGCCTGGAAGACGAGCACACCCGCCTCAAGGGCCTGTTCGAGCGCAAGAGCGACATGCAGCAGGCCGCCGAGGCCGAGGGTGCGGCCGCCGACAAGCGGGTGCAGCAGCTGGCCGCCGAGGCCGAGGACCTGCGCGACCTGCTGCAGCGCCTGGAAGAGGAGCGCCAGCGCCGCGTCGCCGAGGCCGCCGCCAAGGCCGCCGCCGAGAAGGCCGCCCGCGAGGCCGAGCTGGCCGCCCGCAAGGCTGCGCGCGAAGCCGAGATCGCCGCCGAGAAAGCTGCCCGCGAGGCCGAGATCGCCGCCCGCAAGGCCGCCCAGGAAGCGCGCGAGCGCGAGCAGGCCGCCGCGCGCGTCGCCGAGAAGGCCGCCCGCGAGGCCGAACTCAAGGCCCAGGCCGAGGCGAAAGAGAAGGAGCTGGCCGCGCAGAAGGCGACCCGCCAGGCCGAGGAGGCGTCACGCCAGGCGGCCGAGGCTCGCCCGGTGAAGACGGAAAAGCCGTTCTCCACCGCCTACGGCAAGCTGCCGTTTCCCGCCCGCGGCCACGTGGTTGCGCGCTTCGGCCAGTCCAACGACGTCGGCCACGTCACCAAGGGCATCTCCATCGAGACGCGCAAGAATGCCCAGGTCATCGCCCCCTATGACGGACAGGTGGTGTATTCCGGCTCTTTCCGGGGGTATGGCCTGCTCTTGATCATCGAACACGGCGAGGGCTATCATACGCTGCTTGCCGGAATGGCCCGGATCGACTGCAGCGTCGGACAGCGCCTGCTGGCCGGAGAGCCCGTCGGCGTGATGGGGCAGGACGACGCTAAGCCTACACTCTATGTCGAGCTGCGCCAGAACGGCCAGCCGATCAACCCTTTGCCTTGGCTCTCGGCTCACAAAAGTAAGGTTAGTGGATGATTCGCAAATCCCTCTGCGCGGCGGGCACCGTCGTGGCACTGCTGGCGACGACGGCCCTCGTTCCCGCTTCCGCCCAGGCGGCGGAGCGCAAGGAAACCTACCGGATGCTCGAGCTGTTCGCCGAGGTGTTCGACAAGGTCCGTTCCGAATACGTCGAGCCCGTCAACGACGAGGAACTGATCGAGGCAGCGCTCAACGGCATGCTGACCTCGCTCGATCCCCATTCCAGCTACCTGAACCCCAAGTCGTCCAAGGACATGGACATCCAGACCAAGGGTGAGTTCGGCGGCCTGGGCATCGAGGTCACCATGGAGCAGGGCTGGGTCAAGGTGGTCTCGCCCATCGACGACACCCCGGCCTATCGCGCCGGCCTGCAGCCGGGCGACTTCATTACCCATCTGGACGGCGAGCCGGTACAGGGCCTGTCGCTCTCCGAGGCGGTCGACCGCATGCGCGGCCCGCCCAACACCGACATCCGCCTGACCATCCGCCGCCCGTCGGTCGATCCGTTCGACGTCAAGCTGACCCGTGCGGTGATCAAGGTGCAGACCGTGCGCGCTCATGCCGAGGGCAACGTCGGCTACCTGCGCATCACCCAGTTCAGCCAGACCACCGATGCCGACCTGAGGAAGGCGGTCGCCCAGCTGAAGAAGGACATGGGCAAGGACCTGATCGGCTTCGTCGTCGACCTGCGCAACAATCCGGGCGGCCTGCTCGACCAGGCGGTGGCGGTGTCCGACGACTTCCTCGACAAGGGCGAGATCGTGTCGACCCGGTCGCGCCGGCCCGAGGACACCCAGCGCTTCAACGCGCGGCCCGGCGACATCGCCGACGGGCTGCCGCTGGTGGTGCTGATCAACGACGGCTCGGCCTCGGCCTCCGAGATCGTCGCCGGCGCGCTGCAGGACCACCACCGCGCCATCCTGCTGGGCACCCGCTCGTTCGGCAAGGGCTCGGTCCAGACCCTGATCCCGCTGCCCGGCCACGGGTCGATCCGCCTGACCACGGCGCGCTACTACACGCCGTCGGGCCGTTCGATCCAGGCGGTCGGCATCGAGCCCGACATCAAGGTGCTGCAGTCCAAGGTCGAGCCCATCGTCGTGCCCGAGCGCGAGCGCCGCAGCGAGGCATCGTTGCGCAACGCCCTGTCCAACCCGACCAAGGACAAGGACAAGGACAAGGACAAGCCGGCCGCCGACAAGGCTCCGCCGGCCCCGGCCCCGGCGCCAGCCCCGGGCTCCAAGGCTCCGGGCGGTCCGGCGGGGGCGTCCTCGGACGACAAGGCTTCCGGCGCCGCCGCCATGGCCGCCATCAAGCTGGGCGATCCCGCCCAGGACTACCAGATGGCCCGGGCGCTGGACCTGCTGCGCGGCGTCTCCATCTACCGCACCTCGGCGCGGTAGGGGAGGCGGCCGGACCACGGCATGTTCTCCTTCCGCCGGCACCGACGCGAGGACGAGCAGGAGGCGCCGCCGGATGACGACGGCGCTGGGCGGGACGGTGGCACGACCGCCGCCGCCCCCTCCGAGCCGCCGCCGCCGGCCGACCTGGACCTCGACTTCGAGGTCGACCTGGACCGGCTGGTCGCCCCCAGCGGCCCCGAGCCGGGGCCGCCGTCGCGGCTGAAGACGATTTTCAAGGTGGTGCTGGTGCTGCTGCTGGGCGGCGGCCTCGGCGCCGCCGCCTATTACCTGTCCGACGTAGACATGCGCGACGTCATCGGCCTGCTCGACATCTCGGATCCGGCGCCCAAGCTGTCCATGCAGATGCCGGGACGCGACAGCCGCCGCGGCGGCCTGCTCAGCCCGCCGGGCCAGGGCAGCGACATGCCGCTGCAGGCCCTGCCCGACGAACCGCCGCCCGACAAGCCGGCCGAGGCCGCCGCCCCGCCGCCGCCCGCGGTGCCGCCGGCGTCCGAGGCCCCCTCGGCCAACGGCAAGACCGCCGCGAACGGCAACGGCAACGGCAACGGCAATGGCAAGCCGGCCGTGGCCGAGCCCCAGCCCGACTTCAACCCCGAACCCATGGCCGCGCCCCGGCCGACCGCCCCGCCGCCCCAGCTGGCGGCCATGGGCGGGCCGCCGATGCCGGCGCCGCGTCCGGCCGAGCAGGGCCCCAAATACGACACCATGCCGGCGCGCATGGAGGCCAAGCCGCTGCCTGCCGCGCCCATCAAGGACCTGCAGCGCGAGACCAAGGCCGGCGTCCTGCCCGCCATACATCCCGACGGCCGCCAGTCCTGGCAGGTCTATGGCCGCCCCTTCGAGGGCCAGGCCGACCGGCCGCGCGTGGCGGTGGTGGTCACCGACCTCGGCCTCGACAAGGCCGGCACCGAGGCCGCCATCGCCAAGCTGCCGCCCGAGGCGACGCTGGCGTTCTCGCCCTATGCCACCGACCTGCAGAAGTGGATCAAGAAGGCCCGCGATGCCGGCCACGAGGTCCTGATGATGCTGCCGGCCGAGGGCTCGGACTTTCCCGCCCGCGACCCCGGCCCCATGGCGCTGACCACCCGCAACAGCCCCGAGGACAACGTCAGCCGCGCCGAGCAGGTGCTGGCCAAGGCCGGCGGCTATACCGGCGTGGCGGTCACCGGGGCGCGCTTCGCCGCCTCGGCCCAGCTGTCCAATGTGCTGTCGGTCCTGCGTGAACGCGGCCTTCTCTACATCGGCGACGGCGCCAAGGCGGGCGATGGCACCCCGGCGTTCGCCCCCATTACCGTGCTGGCCGACCCCGATCCCTGGCGCGAGGCCATCGACGCCCGCCTGTCCGGGGTGGTGGACACGGCCAAGGCCAAGGGCCGCGCCGTGGTGGTGGGAAGCGCCAGGCCCGTCACCCTGGACCGGCTGCTGGTGTTCATGGCCAAGCTGACCGAGGCGGGCATCGAGCCGGCATCGGCCTCGGCGGTGGTCGAGCCCCCGGCCAAGGGAGGCAAGTCATGAGCGCGCTCGTGCCCTTCGACCAGCGGCCCTATCGCAAGGGCGTCGGCGTCGTCCTGTTCAACCCGGCCGGCCTGGTGTTCACCGCCCGGCGAATCGACACGCCGCAGCCGGCCTGGCAGTTCCCCCAGGGCGGAATCGACGAGGGCGAGACCCCGGTCCAGGCCGCCATGCGCGAACTGGAAGAGGAAATCGGCACCGCCAAGGCCGAGATCGTCGCCGAGACCAAGGACTGGCTGGACTACGACTTGCCGCGCGAAGTGGCCGACCACTGCTGGAAAGGCCGATTCCGCGGGCAGACGCAGAAGTGGTTCGCCGCCCGCTTTACCGGGGCGGACACCGACATCGACATCGCCACCCGCCATCCGGAATTCTCGGAATGGCGCTGGATGGCGCTGGCCGACGTGCCCGCCATGATCGTGCCGTTCAAGCGCGCGCTGTATGACCGCATCGCCGCCGAGTTCGCCTCCGTGGCCCGCACGATGGCGGCTCGCTGATTCCAGGCTTGACGAGGCTCGCTCGCAGCCATATAAACGCGCCTTCGATTTTGCATCCCAAGTCAGCAGGTTTTGACCCATGGCCCATCATAAGTCGGCTAAGAAGCGCATCCGCCAGACCGAGTCCCGTACCGAGGTCAACCGCGCGCGCGTCAGCCGTATCCGCTCCTTCGTCAAGAAGGTCGAGCTCGCCATCGCCAGCGGCGACGCCCAGGCCGCCAAGGCCGCCCTGCACGAGGCCGAGCCCCAGATGATGAAGGGCGTCCAGGCCGGCGTGCTGCACAAGAACACCGCCTCGCGCAAGGTTTCGCGCCTGGCCGCCCGCGTCAAGGGCATGGCCTGACGGCCTGATCCGGCCTGTCCGGACCGGTTTGCAAGGGGCTGCACCCGTGGGTGCAGCCCCTTCGCTTTTTCAACCTTGCCGATTCCGCGGACTCTGAAAACGCAAGCGAAAAATTTTCGCTGTTCGCGTTCCGATCCTGTTGCCAGTACCCCCTGGTCTGCGTAGAGTCCAGCCCTCGCCAGACGGGGGGAAATCGCCTGGCGAAATCAGAATGAAATTTGTTTGAAGTCGGCGGCGCTGATTTGCCAGTAGCTAGCGCTGTTCTTTAGTATTGTTGTTTGTTTATTACATGATGCCGACATTCGGCATATTTACAGTGGGGTTCGGGCGGGAGTATTACTTGTGGCGTGGGCTTGGGTGCTGTCCAAAGGACGCGCCCCGGGCTCGACGAAAGGGCGGCGGCGCGCCATTTGGGGTGGTGCATCGGACGTCCGGTCGGGGTCGGCCTGGAGGGGGTGGGTGATCGTGCCAAAGACAAAGTCTGCGGCGCCGTCATCGTGCGTGAAGAGTTTCGGGGACCGGTGATGATCAAGACGGATTGGGATCGGGTGATCGGGAAGCTGCGCGACGAGGTCGGCGACGCCGCCTATCGCAGCTGGCTGCGCCCCATCACCCTTCACGAGGTTCGCGACGGCGCCGTGCGCCTGGCACTGCCCACCCGTTTCATGCGCGACTGGGTTGCCACCCATTACGGCGAACGCATCCGTACCCTGTTCGGCGCCGAGAATCCGACCATCCGCCACGTGGACATCGTCGTCGGCTCGAACCGCGTCGCTGCCGCTCCGGCCGGCGCCGTGGCCGCGCCGCAGCTCGCTCCGGCGGCCGTGGCTGCCGCTCCGTGTGCACCTGCGCCCCAGACCGGCGACGGCGACGAGTTCGGCGCCCAGCTCGATCCGCGCTACACCTTCAAGAACTTCGTCGTCGGCAAGCCCAACGAGTTCGCCTATGCCGCCGCCCACCGGGTGGCCGAGGCCGACGCGGTGTCGTTCAACCCGCTGTTCCTCTATGGCGGCGTCGGCCTGGGCAAGACCCACCTGATGCACGCCATCGCCTGGCACATCCGCGAGCGCAACCCGTCGCGCACCGTGCTGTACCTGTCGGCCGAAAAGTTCATGTACCGGTTCATCCGGGCGCTGCGCCAGCAGGACACCATGTCGTTCAAGGAGCAGTTCCGCTCGGTCGACGTGCTGATGGTCGACGACGTCCAGTTCATCGCCGGCAAGGACGCCACCCAGGAAGAGTTCTTCCACACCTTCAATGCCCTGGTCGACCAGGGCCGCCAGATCGTCATCTCGGCCGACAAGTCGCCCTCGGACCTGGAAGGGATGGAGGAGCGCCTGCGCTCGCGGCTGAATTCAGGCCTGGTGGCCGACATCCACGCCACCACCTACGAGCTGCGCCTGGGCATCCTGCAGTCCAAGGCCGAGCAGATGGGCGTGATCGTGCCCCAGAAGGTCATGGAGTTCCTGGCCCACAAGATCGCCAGCAATGTCCGCGAGCTGGAAGGCGCGCTCAACCGCGTCGTCGCCCACTCCCAGCTGGTCGGCCGCGCCATCACGCTCGAGAGCACCCAGGAGGTCCTGCACGACCTGCTGCGCGCCTCGGACCGCCGCATCTCCATCGAGGAGATCCAGAAGAAGGTGGCCGAGCACTTCAACATCAAGCTGGCCGAGATGAGTTCGGCCAGGCGCTCGCGCCAGGTCGCCCGGCCGCGCCAGGTCGCCATGTACCTGGCCAAGCAGCTGACCAGCCGCAGCCTGCCCGAGATCGGCCGCAAGTTCGGCGGCCGCGACCACACCACGGTCATGCATGCGGTCAAGAAGGTCGAGGAACTGCGCGAGACCGACAGCAACTTCTCGGAAGATGTCGAGCTGCTGCGCCGCATGCTCCAGGGCTGAAAGGCCCTTTCGCGCACCGTCGCCGCGGCCGGAAAGGGCTTTTGCAACCAACCACTTGTGGTATACTGCCCGACCCTGCATCCGGCGGGGGTGACGTCCACATCGGGTGATTTGCGAACGCCATGAAACTGACCATCGAACGCGCCGCGCTGCTCAAGTCGCTGGCCCACGTGCAGAGCGTCGTCGAGCGGCGCAACACCATCCCGATCCTGTCGAACGTCAAGCTGGAAGGCCGCCAGGGGACCCTGTCGCTGAACGCCACCGACATGGACCTCGACATCGTCGAGACGGTGGCCGCCGACGTGGTCCGCCCCGGCGCCACCACCGCCCCGGCCCACACCTTCTATGAGATCGTGCGCAAGCTGCCCGAGGGCAGCCAGGTCGAGATCGACTATTCGGGCGACGACGGCCAGCTGACCCTGCGCTCGGGCCGTTCCAAGTTCTCGCTGGCCTGCCTGCCGGTCGAGGATTTCCCCGTGCTGTCGGGCGGCGACCTGCCTTATTCGTTCGCACTGACGGTCTCGGAGCTGAAGACCCTGATCGACCGCACCCGCTTCGCCATCTCGACCGAAGAGACGCGGTACTACCTGAACGGCATCTATCTGCATGCCGCCACCACCCCCAACGGCGAGGCGCTGCGCGCCGTGGCCACCGACGGCCACCGCCTGGCCCGGGTCGAGGTCACCCTGCCCGACGGCGCCGCCGGCATGCCAGGCGTCATCGTGCCGCGCAAGACCGTGGCCGAGGTGCGCAAGCTGATCGACGAGACCGACGGCGAGGTCACGGTGTCGCTGTCCGATACCAAGCTGCGCTTTGCCTTCGGCGACGCGGTGCTGACGTCCAAGCTGATCGACGGCACCTTCCCCGACTACGAGCGCGTAATCCCGGCCGACAACGACAAGATCCTCGACATCGACTGCAAGCAGTTCGCCAGCGCCGTCGACCGCGTGTCGGCCATCTCGACCGAGAAGAGCCGCGCCATCAAGCTGGCCCTGGAAAAGGGCACGCTGACCCTGTCGGCGTCCAGCCCCGAGAACGGCAGCGCGGTCGAGGAGCTCGAGGCCCAGTACGAGGCCGGGCCGCTCGAGATCGGCTTCAATTCGCGCTACCTGCTCGACATCCTGGGCCAGGTCGAGGGTGGCCAGGCCCGCTTCGCCATGGCCGACGCGGCCTCGCCGACGGTGGTGCGCGACGTGTCCGAGGGCGGCGCCATCTACGTGCTGATGCCGATGCGGGTGTGACCGGGCACCGGGAGGGTTCGGGAGATGGCCGCGCGCGCCTGGCGGTGCGCCGCCTGACTTTGAGCGATTTCCGCTGCTATGGCGCGCTGAGGGTCGACGTCGATGCCCGTCCGGTGGTGCTGACCGGGCCCAACGGGGCCGGCAAGACCAACCTCCTCGAGGCCCTGTCCTTCCTGACCCCCGGCCGGGGCCTGAGACGGGCGACGATCTCGGAGGTGGCGCGCCACGGCGCCGGGGCAGGGGCCCCGTGGGCGGTGGCCGCCGTGGTCGACGGGCCGGCCGGCCGGGTCGAGATCGGTACCGGCCGCGAGGGTGGGGCAGAGCGCCGCAGCGTGCGCATCGACGGGGCGCCGGCCAAGCCGGGCGACCTGGGGCGACTGGTTTCGGCGCTGTGGCTGACGCCGGCCATGGACCGGATCTTCATCGAGGGGGCGAGCGGACGCCGCCGTTTCCTCGACCGGCTGGTGTTCGGGGTGGACGCCGGCCACGCCGCCCAGGCCGCGGCCTACGAGCACGCCATGCGCGAGCGCACCAGGCTGCTCAAGGCCGGCGGCGCCGACGGGGCCTGGCTGGCGGCGCTGGAGGACGGCATGGCCCGCCACGGCACCGCCATGGCCGCGGCCCGCATCAAGGCGGTGGCCCGCCTGGACGAGGCCTGCCGCCAGGGGCTGGGGCCGTTCCCGGCGGCGCGGCTTGAGGTGGTGGGCGAGGTCGAGGGCTGGCTGGTCGATGCGCCGCCGCCCGAGGCTGAGGAACGGCTGCGCGGGGCTCTTCGACTCGCGCGCGCGCGCGACGAGGCGGCCGGGGCGGCCACCATGGGACCGCACCGCACCGACTTGTCGGTGCGCCACGCGGGCAAGGACATGCCGGCCGGGCAGTGCTCGACCGGCGAGCAGAAGGCGGTGCTGGTGGCCATCGTGCTGGCCCAGGCCCGGGTGCAGGCGGCAAGCCGGGGCGTGGCCCCGTTGATGCTGCTGGACGAGGTGGTCGCCCATCTCGACGCCACCCGGCGCGCCGCCTTGTTCGACGAGCTCTGTGCGCTGGACGCCCAGAGCTGGATGACCGGAACCGACGGGCAGCTGTTCGACGGTTTCGGCGAAAGGGCGCAGTTCTTCCGGGTGGCGGAGGCTTCCGTCGCACCGGGCATTTGAGTGCCTGCGAGGGCGTGAGGAAAAAGACCATATGAGCACTTCTTCGACCCAGCCGACCGAACAGACCACCATCGAGGCGGCCGACGAGTACGGCGCCGGTGCCATCCAGGTGCTGCGCGGGCTGGAGGCCGTGCGCAAGCGGCCGGGCATGTACATCGGCGACACCGACGACGGCTCGGGGCTGCACCGCATGATCTACGAGGCGGTCGACAACGCCGTCGACGAGATCATGAACGGCTTCGGCGACACTTGTGCCGTGGTGCTGAACGCCGACGGCTCGGTCCGCGTCACCGACAACGGCCGCGGCATCCCGGTCGACATCCACCCCGAGGAGGGCATCTCGGCGGCCGAGGTGGCGCTGACCAAGCTGCACGCCGGCGGCAAGTTCGAGCAGAACTCCAACCGCATCTCGTCGGGCCTGCACGGGGTCGGCATCTCGGTGGTCAACGCCCTGTCGGAATGGCTGGACCTGCGCATCTGGCGCCACGGCAAGGAGCACTTCATGCGCTTCCGCATGGGTGAGCCCGAGGCGCCGCTGGCCGTGGTCGGCGAGTGCGGCGACCGCACCGGCACCGAGGTGGTTTTCTTGCCGTCCAAGGGCACCTTCTCGCACACCGAATTCGACTTCGGTACCGTCGAGCACCGCCTGCGCGAACTGGCCTTCCTCAACTCGCGCGCCACCCTGACCGTGCGCGACGAGCGGCACGCCGAGACCAAGGAAGCCACGCTGCACTACGACGGCGGCGTCCAGGCCTTCGTCCAGTGGCTGGACCGCTCGAAGGAGGCGCTGCATGCGCCGCCCATCCTGGTGTCGGGCGAGAAGGACGTGGTCCGCCTGGAACTGTCCATGGAGTGGACGGACAGCTACCACGAGACCTGCCTGTGCTTCACCAACAACGTCCCCCAGCGTGACGGCGGCACCCACCTGGCGGGCTTCCGCGCGGCACTGACCCGGACCATCAACAACTACGCCAACGAATCGGGTATCGCCAAGAAGGAGAAGGTGGCGCTGTCCGGCGACGACATGCGCGAGGGCCTGACCTGCGTGCTGTCGGTCAAGATGCCCGACCCCAAGTTCAGCAGCCAGGCCAAGGAAAAGCTGGTCAGCTCCGAGGTGCGTCCGCTGGTCGAGAACCTGGTCGGCGAGAAGTTGGCGGAATGGTTCGAGGAGCACCCCTCCGAGGCGCGCAAGATCGTCACCAAGGTGGTCGAAGCGGCTGCTGCCCGCGAGGCCGCCCGCAAGGCGCGCGAACTGACCCGGCGCAAGGGCGTGCTGGACGTCGCCACCCTGCCCGGCAAGCTGGCCGACTGCCAGGAGCGCGACCCGGCCGGTTCGGAACTGTTCATCGTCGAGGGCGATTCGGCCGGCGGCTCGGCCAAGCAGGGCCGCAACCGCGCCTTCCAGGCCATCTTGCCCCTGCGCGGCAAGATCTTGAACGTCGAGCGCGCCCGCTTCGACAAGATGCTGTCCTCGGCCGAAATCGGCACCCTGATCGCCGCACTGGGCACCGGCATCGGCCGCGACGACTTCAACCCGGACAAGGCGCGCTACCACAAGATCATCATCATGACCGACGCGGACGTGGACGGCAGCCACATCCGCACCCTGCTGCTGACCTTCTTCTATCGCCAGATGCCCGAGCTGATCGAGCGCGGCTACCTGTACATCGCCCAGCCGCCGCTGTACCGCGCCAAGCGTGGCAATTCCGAGGTCTACCTCAAGGACGACCGGGCGCTCGAGGACTACCTGATCGACGCCGGCCTGTCCGACGCGGTGCTGACCCTGGCCGACGGCGCCCAGCTGGCCGGGGCCGACCTGCGCGCGCTCGCCGAGCAGGCCCGCACCATCAAGGCCCTGCTGACGCCGCTGTCGCGCCGGGTGGCGCTGAAGGTGGTCGAGCAGACCGCCATCGCCGGCGCCATGCGCGTCGCCCTGTTGACCGACGAGCCGGCCGGCACCGCTGCCGCCGCCGAAGTCGCCCGCCGCCTGGACGCGCTGGAAACCGAGCTGGAACGCGGCTGGGCCGGCAAGTGGGTCGAGGGCGACGGCTATGTCTTCACCCGCACCCTGCGCGGCGTTACCGAGACCCACGCCGTCGACGCCGCCATCCTGCGCTCGGCCGAGGCCCGCCGCGTGGACGAGATGGCAGCCCGCCTGCAGGAGGCCTATGCCAGGGCCGCCCGCCTGACCGCCAAGGACCGCGACACCACCGTCTCCGGCCCCGTCGCCCTGGTCAACGCCATCATGGACCAGGGCCGCAAGGGCATCGCCTTCCAGCGCTACAAGGGCCTGGGCGAGATGAACCCCGAGCAGCTGTGGGAAACCACGCTCGACCCCCAGGTCCGCTCCCTGCTGCAGGTCAAGGTGGCCCACGCCGACGACGCCGAAGAAGTCTTCAGCACCCTGATGGGCGACGTCGTCGAACCGCGGCGGGAATTCATCCAGACCAATGCGCTGAAAGTGTCGAATCTGGACGTGTAGGGGGGCTGTCGCCCTCCTATTCGGTGCATGCCAGCACGCGGTCTATTCCACCGATCGCGGCGAGCTTGCTTCCGGCAGTTTCCCCGATCCAGCCCGGAAGTTCCGCCGCGGTCTTGTTCAGGACCACTCCAGCCTTCGTGGGCAGGCGCGGCGATGTATGGCGGAAGATGGCGACGCGAAAATCACCCCTCGCGGTCGGCTGCTCCACCCGCTCGACGGATTTACCCAGAGCGCTGGTCCCTTTCGTGGTCGCAAGCCGCTCCTGTCCTTTGAGGGCAGACACGAGATGGGCCGACCCCTCATCGAGGGCGCCGCCGGTGTCGCCGACGATGAACAGGAAGGCTCGTCGGCTCTTGGTGTCCACCAGCACTCCAAGATCGCCGGGCGTGGCATCCCAGTATTTCTCGTTCCGAAAGCTCCCGGGGATGACGAAGTAGGAGACTTCGAATGGGTCGATCTGGGCGTCCTGCAGACCGATCCATCGCCCGACTGGTGTCCCGTCCGGGGGTGAAACCCGGACCGCAGTCTCGCTGACAAGCCAATCCTGGCGAGGCTCATTCTGCAGTCGGAGTCGAGGCGGCGAACAATTCGAGCCGCCCAGCCCGATTGAACACATATGGCGTTCGATGGTGGTGGGGTTGCCATCCCACGCCCGGAATGCACGCCGACACGCGTCGTAGCATTCTCCTTGTTGCTTGGCACCACGGCATTTGGGTGGCTCAAGTGCCGCCAAGCCGTTGCAAATGTCTTCAAGGCCCTGATCCTGCCGGCCGTAGCTGGCCGGCGACCCGTCAAAGTCGGTTGCAACCGCATTGGTGCGAAAGAATAGAACGTCGTCGGCCAGGACCACGCGCTTTCCATTGAAAGGGGGCAGCGTCGCACCGCGTTCGCAAGAGGCCCACGCGCTAGAGTTGATGGTAGCCAGAACGACGAGTATTGCATACAGGCGCATTGCTTAATCCCTCCCTGGTGCCGGGGCAATGCTAGAGGACCAATCGGCGCAACGGAACGACGATGTTCCATTGAACGGTGATGCGCGATTTGGATGCAGCGCGTCTTCGCCTGAGCCCCCCCCAATCCTCCCAACGTGGTACCCCACCATCCGCCTCGTGGACCCGTCGGGATTCCTGCCGATATCGGCTGGGTACGGGATTTCCGAAATCACGGGAGGACAGGCATGCAGATCCGCGAGTGCATGAGCAAGGACGTCAAGATCATCGACCCCGGCACCACGCTGCGCGAGGCGGCGAAGTTGATGAAGGAGTGTGACACCGGGTTCCTGCCGGTGGGCGAGAACGACCGGCTGGTCGGATCGCTGACCGACCGCGACATCACCATCCGCGCGGTGTGCGAGGGCAAGGACCCCAATTCGGCGACGGTGCGCGAGGCCATGAGCAGCGACATCGTCTACTGCTTCGAAGACCAGGACACCGACGAGGCGGCCGAGCTGATGGCGGACAAGCAGATCCGCCGGCTGGCGGTGCTCAACCGCGACAAGCGGCTGGTCGGCGTGCTCAGTCTCGGCGACATCGCCGAGAGCGGCGGCTGCCAGCAGGCGGCCGAGCATGCGCTTGAAGGAGTGTCGCGCCAGTCCGGCCAATCGTCGGCGCCGGCGCACTGAACGCCATGGAAAAACCCCCTCCCCCGGCGATCGCGGGGAAGGGGGTTTTCAATGTGCGGCAGATCAGCGGGTCGGAACCGGCTTCTCGCCCGAGTAGTCGTAGAAACCGCGGCCGGTCTTGCGGCCGAGCCAGCCGGCCTCGACGTACTTCACCAGCAGCGGGCAGGGGCGGTACTTGGTGTCCGCCAGGCCGTCGTGCAGGACCTGCATGACCGCCAGGCAGGTGTCCAGGCCGATGAAGTCGGCCAGTTCCAGCGGACCCATGGGATGGTGGGCGCCCAGCTTCATGGCGTTGTCGATGGCCTCGACGCTGCCCACGCCCTCATACAGGGTGTAGACCGCCTCGTTGAGCATGGGCAGCAGAATGCGGTTGACGATGAAGGCGGGAAAGTCCTCGGCCGAAACCGGGGTCTTCTTCAGCTTCACCACCATCTCGCGCACCACGGCGAAGGTCTCTTCGGCGGTGGCGATGCCGCGGATCAGTTCGACCAGCTCCATCAGGGGCACCGGGTTCATGAAGTGCATGCCCATGAACCGGCCGGGACGGTCGGTGGCGGCACCCAGGCGGGTGATCGAGATGGACGAGGTGTTGGACGCGATGTAGGCGTCGGGACGCAGCACCGGGCACAGCTTCTGGAAGATGGCCCGCTTGACCTGCTCGTCCTCGGTGGCGGCCTCGATGACCAGGTCGCAGTCGCCGAAGTCGGGGTAGTTGACCGTCGGCTTGATGCGGGCGAGCGCCGCGGCCTTCTCGGCCTCGGTCATCTTGCCCTTCGACACCTGGCGGGTCAGGTTCTTGTCGATGGTGGCCAGGCCCTTCTTGACGCGGTCCTCGGCGATGTCGAGAAGAACAACGTCGAACCCGGACTGCGCGCAGACATGCGCAATGCCGTTGCCCATCTGGCCGGCTCCGATGACTCCGATTTTCTGGATCATGACTGGTCTCCGTTGGCGATGGGCAGAGTATAGGGCCTGGTTGTTACTTATTGCCCAAGGCGTCGGCCAATTCCGGCAGCGCCTTGAACAGATCGGCGACCAGGCCGTAGTCGGCCACCTGGAAAATGGGGGCTTCCTCGTCCTTGTTGATGGCGACGATGACCTTGGAATCCTTCATGCCCGCCAGGTGCTGGATGGCGCCCGAAATGCCGACCGCGATATAGAGGTCGGGGGCGACGATCTTGCCGGTCTGGCCGACCTGGAAGTCGTTGGGGACGAAGCCGGCATCGACCGCGGCGCGGCTGGCGCCGACGGCGCCGCCCAGCCTGTCGGCGATGGCTTCCAGCAGGTGGAAGTTGTCGCCCGACTGCATGCCGCGGCCGCCGGAAACGATTACCCGCGCGCTGGTCAGCTCGGGGCGCTCGGACTTGGACAGCTGCTGGCCGACGAAGCGCGACGCGGCGCCGGCGGCAGCCGCGGCGACCGTCTCGACCGCTGCCGAGCCACCGGTGGCGGCGGCGGCCTCGAAGGCGGTGGTGCGCACGGTGATCACCTTGACGGCGTCCTTGCTTTGCACGGTGGCCAGCGCGTTGCCGGCATAGATCGGACGCACGAAGGTATCGGCCGATACCACCGCGCAGATGTCCGAAACCTGGGCCACGTCGAGCAGGGCGGCGACGCGGGGCAGGACGTTCTTGCCGTAGGTGGTCGAGGCGGCCAGCACGTGGCCGTAGCCCTTGGCGACGGTCACCAGCAGGTCGGCCAGCGGCTCGGCCAGCGGATGCTCGAGGGCGGCGTCTTCGGCCACCAGCACCTTGGCGACGCCGGCGATCTTGGCGGCGGCCTCGGCGGCGGCCTTGGCGGTGGAGCCGCCGGCGACCAGCAGGTCGACGGGACCGCCGATCTTGGCGGCCGCGGTGACCGCGTGCAGGGTGGCGGACTTGATCTGGCCGGCTTCGTGCTCGGCAAGGACCAGGATGCTCATCGTCAGATCACCTTGGCTTCGTTCTTCAGCTTGTCGACCAGGGCGGCGACGTCGGCCACCTTGATGCCCGCCTTGCGCTTGGCCGGCTCCTCGACCTTCAGGGTCACCAGCCGCGGGGCGGTGTCGACGCCCAGATCGGCCGGGGCCACCGTGTCGATGGGCTTATTCTTGGCCTTCATGATGTTGGGCAGGCTGGCGTAGCGCGGCTCGTTGAGGCGCAGGTCGGTGGTGACCACCGCCGGCAGCGCCAGCGCCACGGTCTCCAGGCCGCCGTCGACCTCGCGCACGACCTCGACGCCGCCGTCGCCCAGCGCGACCTTCGAGGCGAAGGTGCCCTGCGGCCACTTCAGCAGCGCCGCCAGCATCTGGCCGGTCTGGTTGCTGTCGTCGTCGATGGCCTGCTTGCCCAGGATCACCATCCCCGGCTGCTCCTTGTCGACCAGCGCCTTCAGCAGCTTGGCCACCGCCAAGGGCTGCAACTCGTCCTCGGTCTGCACCAGGATGCCGCGGTCGCCGCCCATGGCGAGCGCGGTGCGGATGGTTTCCTGCGCCGCCGCGGGACCCATGCTGACCACCACGATCTCGGTGGCCTTGCCGGCTTCCTTCAGGCGCACGGCCTCTTCGACGGCGATTTCGTCGAAGGGGTTCATGGAGTATTTGACGTTGGCCGTCTCGACCCCGGATCCGTCGGTTTTCACCCGGATCTTGACGTTGTAGTCGATGACGCGCTTGACCGCGACGAGAAGCTTCATGGAACCCTTCAACCCTCTGATAAGGCGTACGAAATTAAATCGGTATCGCCTGGCGGATTTAGGTATTGCATTGCACAATATGCCTGGGAAACCCGGTTGTCAACGCCGCCCGGCGCAAGGGTGCCCCTCAGCGATTGGCGCCCGGCTGCCACAGCACGTCACCGGTGCCGCGGTTGGCGTGGCGGGCCATGACGAACAGGTGGTCGGACAGGCGGTTGGCGTAGGCGACCGCCTGCGGGTTGACCGGTTCGGCCCCGGCCAGGGCGACCATCAGCCGTTCGGCCCGGCGCACCACCGTGCGGGCCAGGTGCAGATATGCGGCCAGCGGGGTGCCGCCCGGCAGCACGAAAGAGTTCAGCGGCGCCAGGTCGGCGTTCATGGCGTCGATCTCGGCTTCCAGGCGGTCGACCTGGGCTTGGGCGACGCGCAGGCGGGTGCCCGGCTCCTCGGCCTCGGCCGCCGGCGTGCACAGGTCGGCGCCCAGGTCGAACAGGTCGTTCTGGATGCGGGCCAGCACGGCGTCGGCGGCCGGGTCGGCGTGCAGGCGGGCCAGGCCGACGGCGGCGTTGGCCTCGTCGACGGTGCCGTAGGCCTCGACGCGGAGATCGTGCTTGGCCACCCGGGCGCCGTTGCCCAGCGAGGTTTCCCCCTTGTCCCCGGTGCGGGTGTAGATGCGGGTCAGCCTGACCATGCTCGTCCTTCCCTTTGCGACGGTTCCGCTTTATGCCATGGAGCCGGCGTGCAAAGCGCTATAATCTGACTTCCGATCTCTTTCGGCCAGGACCCATGCGCATCTCCACCATCTTGAGCGGCTACATCGGGCGGCAGTTCCTGCTGGCGCTGGCTTCGGTGATGCTGATGATCATGGGCGTGATCATGCTGTTCGACATCATCGAGCTGATCCGGCGCGCCGCCGGCCGGCCGGGGGTGGGCTTCGGCACCATCATGACCATGGCGCTGTTCAAGCTGCCGCAAATGGCCCACATGGTGCTGCCGTTCGCGGTGATGATCGGCTCCATGGTGTGCTTCTGGCGGCTGACCCGTACCCACGAGCTGGTGGTCGCCCGCGCCGCCGGCGTGTCGGTGTGGCAGTTCCTGGCGCCGGTCCTGGGCGTGGTGGCGGTGGTGGGCATCCTGGAGGTGACCGCCTTCAACCCGCTGGCCGCCGCGTTGTACGGCCGCTACGAACGCATGCAGGACGAGCTGCTGACGGTGCGCGGCAGCGCGCTCGACGTCTCCGAGGTCGGCCTGTGGCTGCGCGAGCCCCATGACAACGGCGAGATGGTGGTGCATTCCGACGACGTCCACCAGGACGGGCTGGTGCTCAACCTGAAGACCGTGCACATCTTCATCTACGACCGGCCCGACCACTTCGCGCGGCGCATTGCGGCCGAGCGGGCGCGGCTGGAAAGGGGCAACTTCGTCCTCGAGAATGCCTGGCTGATGGAGGCCGGGCGGCCGTCCCAGTTCGTCGATGTCATGAGCCTGCCCACCCAGCTGACGCTGGACCGCATCCACGACAACTTCGCCTCGCCCGAAACCTTGTCGTTCTGGCAGCTGCCGGCCTTCATCTCGTTCTTCGAGCGCGCCGGCTTCTCGGCGGGCAAGCATCGCCTTTACCTGCAGTCGCTTCTGGCCTCGCCGTTCCTGCTGTGCGGCATGGTGCTGATGGCGGCGCTGTTCTCGCTCAAGCCGAACATGCGCTCGGGCGGCCTGATGGTCCGCGTCATGGGCGGCGTCGCCACCGGCTTCGTCGTCTATTTCTTCTCGAAGGTGGTGTACGCGCTGGGCCAGTCGACGGTGCTTCCCCAGGCCATGGCCGCGTGGAGCCCGGCGCTGTTCGCCGCGCTGGTGGGTCTGGGCGGGCTGTTCCATCTCGAGGACGGTTGAGCTACAAGGGGGAATGGATCCGATGCGCCCGACCCGCCTGCTCGCCGTATTCCTGGCCGCCGCCGCGCTGGCCGGCTGCGTCCGTGGCGAGGCGTTCGTCGATCGCGCCTACGACGCCACGGTGCAAAAGCCCAAGCCGGCCGGGTGGAACGGCCTGGTTTCCGTCTGCTACACAAACGAGACCCCGGCCGCCGAGCGCGAGCGCCTGGCCGCCGAGGCCTGCGCCGACTGGGGCCTGCGCCCGCTCCTTTATTCGGTCCAGACCTACCAGTGCCGCCTGACGGTGCCGCACCTGGCCGTCTATCGCTGCATCGATCCCGCCATGCGCTTCGCCAACGGCAGCTACGTCAACCCGTTCAGCCGCAACGACGTCGAGGCCTGGCAGGACGAGAAGGCCGGCAAGCCCCGCAAGGGCTACAAGCCCGCCGACGCCGCCACCGCCATCCCCGGCCCGCCCGAGGCGGTTGTCGACCCCATGGCGACGCGCGGGTTCGATCCCAGCCTGCGCTGACGGCCTGGACATCGGCCAAAAAAAGGGCGCCCCGCCGGTGACGGGACGCCCATTCGCGTCTTTGCAGGCCTGACGGCGGTCAGCTGCGGCGTTCGAGCAGCTTTTCCTTGATGGCGCCGATGGCCTTGGCCGGATTGAGGCCCTTGGGGCAGGTCCGGGTGCAGTTCATGATGGTGTGGCAGCGATACAGCTTGAACGGGTCCTCCAGCGCATCCAGGCGCTCGCCGGTGAACTCGTCGCGGGTATCGAGGATCCAGCGCGCCGCCTGCAGCAGCACCGCCGGGCCCAGGTAGCGGTCGCCGTTCCACCAGTAGCTGGGGCAGCTGGTCTGGCAGCAGAAGCACAGGATGCACTCCCACAGGCCGTCCAGCTTCTCGCGGTCCTCGGGGCTCTGCAGGCGCTCGCCGTCCGGCGGCGGCGCGGTCTGGGTCTGCATCCACGGCTTGATCGAGGCCAGCTGGGCATAGGGCACGGTCAGGTCGGGGACCAGGTCCTTGACCACCGGCATGTGCGGCAGCGGGTAGATCTTGGCGTCGCCCTTGATGTCCTCGATGGGCTTCAGGCAGGCCAGCGTGTTGGTGCCGTCGATGTTCATGGCACACGACCCGCAGATGCCTTCGCGGCAGGACCGCCGGAAGGTCAGCGTGCTGTCGATCTCGTTCTTGATCTTGATCAGCGCGTCCAGGACCATCGGGCCGCAATGGTCCAGGTCGACCTCGTAGCTGTCCAGGCGCGGGTTGGCGCCGGCATCGGGGTCGTAGCGGTAGATCTTGAACACCTTGACCCGCGAGGCCCCGGGCGCGGCCTTGTGGGCCTTGCCGGGCTGGACCCGGGAGTTGGGGGGCAGGGCGAATTCGACCATGATGTTTCTCCTTCCCCTGGGCCTTAGTACACGCGCTTCTGCGGCTTGATGTACTCGACCTCGTCGGTCAGCGTGTAGGTGTGCACCGGACGGTAGTCCAGCTTGACCTTGCCGCCGTCGACCCAGGCCAGGGTGTGCTTCATCCAGTTGACGTCGTCGCGGTTGGGGAAGTCCTCGTGGGCGTGGGCCCCGCGGGATTCCTTGCGGGCTTCGGCCGAGACGATGGTGGCCAGCGCGCAGTCCATCAGGTTCTCGAGCTCGAAGGCCTCGACCAGGTCCGAGTTCCACACGGTGGAGCGGTCGTTGATCTTGATCTGCGGCAGGGTCGAGGCGACCTGGGCCAGCTTGTCGACGCCCTCGGCCAGGGACTTCTCGGTGCGGAACACCGCGGCGTCCATCTGCATGGTCTTCTGCATCGCCAGCCGGATCTCGGAGGTGTGCATGGAACCGTTGGCGTTGCGCAGGCGGTCGAAGCGGGACACCGCCAGCTCGCCGGCGTCCTTGGGCAGCGGCTTGTGGGCCTGGCCGGGCTTCATGGTGTCGGCCGCCCGCAGCGCCGCGGCGCGCCCGAACACCACGATGTCCAGCAGCGAGTTGGTGCCCAGGCGGTTGGCGCCGTGCACCGACACGCAGGCCGCCTCGCCGATGGCCATCAGGCCGGGCACGGTGGCGTCGGGATGGCTGGGGGTGGGGCGCAGCACTTCGCCGTACAGGTTGGTGGGGATGCCGCCCATGTTGTAGTGGACGGTGGGCAGCACCGGGATCGGTTCGCGGGTGACGTCGACGCCGGCGAAGATCTTCGAGGTCTCGGAAATGCCGGGCAGACGCAGCTCCAGGGTCTCGGCGCCCAGGTGCTCGAGATGCAGGAAGATGTGGTCGTTGCCCTTGCCGACGCCGCGGCCCTCACGGATTTCCATGGTCATGGCGCGGCTGACGACGTCGCGGCTGGCCAGGTCCTTGGCGGTGGGGGCATAGCGCTCCATGAAGCGCTCGCCGGCCGAGTTGGTCAGGTAGCCGCCCTCGCCTCGGGCGCCCTCGGTGATCAGGCAGCCCGAGCCGTAGATGCCGGTCGGGTGGAACTGCACGAACTCCATGTCCTGCAGCGGCAGGCCGGCGCGGGCGACCATGCCGTGGCCGTCGCCGGTGCAGGTGTGCGCCGAGGTGCACGAGAAGTAGGCGCGGCCATAGCCGCCCGAGGCCAGCACCACCTGGTGGGCGCGGAAGCGGTGCAAGGTGCCGTCGTCCAGGTTCCAGGCGACGACGCCGCGGCACGAGCCGTCGGCATCCATGATCAGGTCGAGCGCGAAGTACTCGACGAAGAACTCGCACTGGTGCTTCAGGCACTGCTGGTAAAGGGTGTGCAGGATCGCATGCCCGGTACGGTCGGCGGCGGCGCAGGCACGCTGCACCGGCTTCTCGCCGAAGTTGGACATGTGGCCGCCGAACGGGCGCTGGTAGATCTTGCCCTCGGGGGTGCGCGAGAACGGCACACCGAAGTGTTCCAGCTCGTGGACCGCCGGCACCGCCTCGCGGCACATGTATTCGATGGCGTCCTGGTCGCCCAGCCAGTCCGACCCCTTCACGGTGTCGTACATGTGCCAGCGCCAGTTGTCCTCGGCCATGTTGCCGAGCGAGGCGCCGATGCCGCCCTGGGCGGCCACGGTGTGCGAGCGGGTGGGGAAGACCTTGGTGATGCAGGCCGTCTTGAAGCCGGCCTGGCCCATGCCCATGGTGGCGCGCAGGCCGGCGCCGCCGGCGCCCACCACCACCACGTCGTAGGTGTGGTCGATGATCTTGTAGGCCATGGGCTCAGACTCCGACGGCGACTTTGAGGATCGACACCGCCATGAAGACGGCAAGGAAGGCGGCGCCCAGCTTGACGGCGATCAGCGAGGAGAACTTGGCGCCCTCGCCCTGGACGTAGTCCTCGATCACCATCTGCAGGCCGAGCTGGGCATGGTGCAGCACCAGCAGCACCGTCAGCAGCATCAGCGAGGCATTGAACGGCTTGCCCATCCAGCCGCGGAAGGCGGCGTAGTCCGCATGCACCAGGCCGATCAGCGAGATGACGAACCACAGGCTGAGCGGCACCAGGGCGACCGCGGTGACGATGGTGTGCCAGGCATGGCCGACGCCTTCCTTGGCGGAACCGAGGCCGCGGGCGCGGCCCAAGGGGGAACGCAGGATCATGTCGGTCTCCTCAGGCCAGGCCGGCGATCCAGGCCAGCAGGGTCAGCACGGCGGTGGCCGCCAGCGACACCTTGGCGGTGAAATAGGCCTGTGGCAACTCGAAGCCCCAGCCGGCCTCCCACAAAAGGTGGCGAATGCCGTGGCCCAGGTGGAAGAACAGGCAGACGGTCCAGCCGAACAACGCCAGCAGGCCGAGCGGCGAGCCCAGCCACGACCGTGCGGCGGCGAAGGCGTCGGGGCCCGACGCGGCCGCGCCCAGCCACCAGGCCAGCGCCAGCAGGCCGACCACCAGGCCCACGCCGGTGATGCGGTGAGTGATCGACATCACCGCAAGAAGCGGCAGCCGGTAGATCTGCAGATGGGGGGAAAGCGGCCGATTGCTCGTTGTCATGGCGTCATCCCAAAGAACGGACGATCAGGAACCGGAGGTTCCATGCGGCGATGCAGCAAGGTTTATCGCCTCGTGGGGGACAAGTCAACGCCGGCATACCACACTTTCTGGCGGGGCAATCCTCCCTCCGCCAGCCCGTATGGGTGGGGAAACCCCGCAAATCCGGGGGAATCATGCCGTCCTGCAGGCAGCCCATGCAGGGAACGCATGCGATCCTGCGGTGCCCGAAAGGGTGGGGAGCAGCCACCCGCGACCGTCGGAATAGTCCGGGGGGTAGCAAAAGGGCGGGGCCGCGAACGGCCCCGCCCCGAAGGTGGGATGGGGTGCTACCAGCGCACCTCCTCGACGTTGGTGAAGTCGACCTTGTCCTCGCCGGCCACGGTGACGTGGCCCGCGGCGTCCTGGCCGAGGTCGATGCGGTGCTCGCCCTTGCCGTCGGTGGTGACGGTCCAGCTGCGGCCGTCGTCCAGTTCGACGGTGAAGGTGACGCCGGCGCCCGCCTCGGTCAGGTCGATGGTGTCCGACCAGCCGCTGCCGTGACCGCCGTCGGCCACGTCGTGGCCCTGGAAGTCGAACAGCATGGTGTCGGAACCGTCCTGGCCCTGCAGGGTGTCGTTGCCGGCACCGCCGATCAGGGTATCGGCCCCGGCGCCGCCGTGCAGGTGGTCGTCACCGGTGCCGCCGACGATCAGGTCGTTGCCCTTGCTGCCCCACAGCAGGTCGTTGCCCGAACCGCCGTCGATGGTGACGTTGCCATAGGCGTACTTGTCGCTGGTCAGGTCGACCACGTCGTTGCCCGCGCCGGCCTCGATGACCTCGACGCCGTCGAAGCGCGGCCCCATGCCGCCGGTGGCGGCGTTGATCGGGCTGTACTGGTCGTCGAGGAACAGGGCGTCGTTGCCGTCACCCATGACGATGGTGTCGGTGCCGGCGCCGCCGTGGAACACGTCGGTGCTGCGGTTGTCACCGGCGATCGGGATCATCTCGGCGGTGCCCGCGGTGCCGGGGCTGCCGGCATCATAGGCGTACCAGCCGCTGGTCCAGGTGCCGTCGGTGCTGTAGTTCAGCACGTCGTTGCCGGCGCCGCCTTCCAGCAGGTCGGCACCCGCGCCGCCGGTCAGGGTGTCGGCGCCGCCGACCATGGCCGGGTCCAGGTGCAGCGCGGCTTCGGCTTCGGCCACCGAGGCGCCGTCGTGGGCGATGGCGGTGACCGACAGGTCGAAGGCCGCCGTGCCTTCCGGCATGGTCACCTTCAGGCCGGCCAGGTCGGCCGCCGACAGGCTGTAGACGCCGTCGGAGCCTGCGGCCAGCAGGCCGTGGTCGTTGGCCAGGCTGCAGCCGGCGGGCAGGCCGCCGATGGCATAGCTCAAGGTCTCGGACGGATCTGCGTCGGTGGCGCTGATGTCCAGAAGCGCGGTGACCGAGCCGACGCCCTGGTCGCCCCAGATCACGTCGTTGCCGCCCTGGCCCAGCACCACGTCGTTGCCGCCGCCGCCGATGAAGGTGCCGCCCTCGGCGTGGGTCAGCACGGTCGAGGTCACCTCGGTCACCGGTGCGGTCAGGCTGGTCACGGTGAAGTCGTGGTCAATGGCGATGCCGCTGACCATGCCGTCCAGCTGGGCCTCGGTGATGGTGATGGCGCCGTTGGCATCGGCGATCCAGGTGTGGCCCTGGTCGGAGACGACATCGCCGGCGCTGAAGCCGCCCAGCACCAGTCCGCCGGCCTCGGCCTCGTTGCCGGTCAGCTCGAGGTGCAGGGGCTGCGTGTAGGCGGTGGAGCCGGCACCGCCGTCGTTCAGCGTATAGGACACCGAACCGTTGTGCAGGTCGAAGGTGTCGTGGGTGGCATCGACCTGGGCGCCGCCGTGCTTGATGCCGGTGCCGACATCGACCGTCTCGCCGTCGACGGTGATGGCGTCGACCTCGACGTTGGTGCCGCGGTTGCCGACGAAGTTCAGCACGTCGCCGTCATGGACGTCATGGCCGGAGATGGTGGTGGTGCCCGGCCCGCCGCTGCCGATCTTGGCGCCGTTCAGGTAAATGTCGAAGCTGTTGGCCTCGTGCCCGTTGCCGGCGTTGCCGGCGGCGTGGATCACGATGGTGCCCGACTCGTTGCCGTAGTCGGTGTCGCCGCCGCCCGAATGGGTGACGGTGGCGGTGCCGGCGGTCGTCTCGACGTCGATGCCCTGGTCGGTGGTGGGAACCACCGTGGCGCCGACGGTCAAGGTGGGCGTGTCGGCCTCGGGCGCGACCTCGACGGCAACGGTGCGGGCCACGCTGCCGCCGTGGCCGTCCGAGACGGTGACGGTGAAGGCGTCGGTGCCGCTCCAGTTGTCGGCCGGCACATAGGTGTAGCTGCCGTCGGCCGCGAAGCTGACGGTGCCGTGGGCCGGAGCACCGCCGTCGGCGAGCGTGTAGGCGATCTGGTCGCCGTCCACGTCGGTGGCGGCGATGCGGCCGGTCACCGCATGGTCCTCGGTGCCGTGGCCGCCGGTCACCTCGGTGACCACCGGCGCGTCGTTGACGCCGGCGACCTCGACGGTGACGGTGCGGGTCACGCTGCCGCCGTGGCCGTCCGAGACGGCGACGGTGAAGCTGTCGGTGCCGTTCCAGTCGGTGGCCGGGGTGTAGGTGTAGCTGCCGTCAGGCCCGAAGGCCACGCTGCCGTGGCCCGGGGCGCCGCCATCGGCCAGGCCGAAGGACAGCTGGTCGCCGTCCACGTCGGTGGCGACGATGTGGCCGGTGATGGCGTGGTCCTCGGTGCCGGCCAGCGCGATGTCGCCGCCGCCGGTGCCGCCGCCGCCGGTGCCGCCGTCGCCGGTCACTTCGGTGACCACCGGCGCGTCGTCGACGCTGGCGACCTCGACGGTGACGGTGCGGGTCTCGCTGCCGCCCTGGCCGTCGGAAACGGTGACGGTGAAGGTGTCGGTGCCGTTCCAGTCGGCCGCCGGCACGTAGGTGTAGCTGCCGTCATCGGCAAAGCTGACGCTGCCATGGGCCGGGGCGCCGCCGTCGGCCAGCGTGTAGGCGAGCGTGTCGCCCTCCACGTCGGTAGCGACGATGCGGCCGGTGACGGGCTGGTCCTCGTTGCCGGAGCCGCCGGTCAGCTCGGTGACCACCGGTGCGTCGTTGACGCTGGTGACCTCAAGGTTGACGGTACGGGTGGCGCTGCCGCCGTGGCCGTCCGAGACGGTGACGGTGAAGGCATCGGTGCCGTTCCAGTTCTCGGCCGGCACATAGGTGTAGCTGCCGTCCTCGGCGAAGGTCACGCTGCCGTGGGCCGGGGCGCCGCCGTCGGCGAGCGTATAGGCGAGCGTGTCGCCCTCCACGTCGGTGGCAATGATGTGGCCGGTCACCGCGTGGTCTTCGGTGCCGACGCCATCGGCGGCCGAGACGATGACGGGCGCGTCATTGACGCTGTCGACGGTGATGGCGATGGTCCGCGTCACCGAGGCGCCGCCGGGGTCGGTCACCGTGTAGGTGATCGAATCGGCACCGCTCCAGTTCTCGTCGGGGATGTATTCGTACTGGCCGCTTTCGGCGTCGAAGCGGACGACGCCGTGGGCCGGCTGGCCCAGGCTGACGCTGAGCGCGTCGCCGTCCATGTCGCCATAGACCAGGCCGAAGCGGATCGGGGTGTCCTCGGCCCCGGTCGCCGCCACGTTCTCGGCGGTGGGGGCGTGGTTGACGGGCACCGGCTCCTCGGGCGGAGGCACCGGCGCCGGTGCCGGCGCGGCCTCGGCGACGCCGCCGGTGGGGGCGGGCATCTCGGGCGCGGTAACGACGGTCGGGGTGGGCGCGTCAGGCGCGGTCACGGTGGCGGCCAGGATTTCGGCATGGGCGCCGCCGGACAGGTCGATGGGGGGGGCATCGGAAAGGGTCTGCGCCACAGGCTGGGCGGTGACCGCTTCGGCGGTCATGCCGCCTTCGGTGGCGGCCAGGGTCACGTTGTCGATGCCGGCGATGGCCGGCCCGTGGGTGTCGGTCTCGACCGAGACGATGCTGACGGGCGCCTGGCCGGTGAAGGCATGGGTCACGTCAAGAACCTCGGGCGCCGAGCGGGAGCCCTGATGCACCATCGCCAAGGTGCCGAACTTGGCGTCGTCGGTATCGACCGCGCGGTTCTGGTTCAGCACCGGCGCGCCCAGATCCTGGTTCGCGACGTTGTTCAGCACGGTCAGGTCATCCAGATCCTGCCGGGCGGATGCCTTGGTCTCGGCCTGTTCGGTCGAGGTCGGCATGTCTTCACGTTCGAGCGACATGACACCCTCTCGTCATCGCGGACGAAAAAACCCCGGCCTCGATGAGGTCCGGGGTTTCCTGCCCATGTAGATACTATACCACGGGTTGGGATGGGCGGGCGGAGCCGGCCCATGCAGGCGCAGCGGGGCTGGGCGGCGTTGTTTGCATTTTGAGAAAACTACCGTATAAGTTGCCGATGTGTTGCGATATTCGGCCAAAAAGAGGGGGTCATGGGCGAAACGATCCAGCAGATGATCGCCGACGTCATCAAGCGCGAGGGTGGCTTTGTCGACGACGACGCCGACAAGGGCGGCGCCACCAACATGGGGATCACCCAGGCGACCCTGTCGGCCTGGCTGAAGCGGTCGGCGACGGTCGACGACGTGCGTGCGCTCACCGCCGGCCAGGCGGCGGCCATCTATGCGCAGATGTTCTTCACCGCCCCCCACATCGACAAGCTGCCGACCGCGATCCAGCCGGTCTGCTTCGACCTTTGCGTCAACAGCAGTCCGACCACCATGGGCCGGCTGGTGCAGCAGACCCTGAACGACGCCGGCTTCGGTCCCCTGGCCACCGACGGCGTGCTGGGCCCCCAGTCCCAGGCCGCAGCCGCCGCGGCGGTGGCCAAGATGGGCGGCCCGGCCGTGGTCGACGCGTTGGTGGCGGCGCGCGACCGGTTCCTGCAGGCCATCGTGCAGAACGACCCGGCGACGGCGGCGGCGTGCAAGGTGCTGGGGCTGACCCTGGACGCGGCGCTGGTCCAGCAGATGGCGACCGACAAGGCACTGGTCGCCCGCATCCTTGCCGCGGCGCCCAAGTCGCAGGCCAAGTTCCTGGCCGGCTGGCTGGCCCGTTCGGACAGCTTCCGCCAGGTAACCGCGACGGCCTAGGGTTCCTTGGCGCCGCCTCCGGCGGCCTGGCCCCCGCCGCAATGGCGGGTGAGCATGGGGCCGGCAGGCCGGACCATGCTCTAGTCGTCGGCCCAGTGGGGGTCGACGAACTGGCGGCCCTTGCGGGATTCGGCCAGCTTGCGCACATGGGCCAGGTTCTTGCTGGCGACCTTGGCCGGGCCCTTGGCGCCGTGGGCCTGGAACACCGCCAGGGCGGCGGACAGGGCCTGCTCGGCATCGGCCAGGTGGCTGATGCCCTCGCTGTGGCGGTCGAGCAGGAACAGGGCGCCGCCCAGGGTGTTCTGGGTCGCCGCCCAGCCGAGCGGGGTGCGATCGCGTGAGCGCACCTCAAGGACCGCATGGCACGCGTCCACCGCGCGCTGCAGCACTTCGGGGCTGCGCAGTTGGTCGCCGTAGACCTCGAGCACCTGGGCGACGGCGTTCATCACTTCGGCCCAGCGCCCCGGAGTCTCGGTGCGGGAATAGACCTGCAGCGCGCCCTGCAGCACCTGCAATGCTTCGCGCAAAAGCTCGGTCTGGCCGGTGATCAGGTCCAGCCGATAGAGCGCCATCCCCAGGCGCATCTGGGTCGAGGCCCATTCCTGCGGCATGGTGGCCCGCGTCAGCGTCTCGGCCGCTTCGCGCCATTCCTTGACCGCCTCTTCCAGGATGGGCGCCGGTTCCTTCTCGCGGTCGGCCTGCAGCATCAGGATGGCGGCCACGTGCTTGTGGATCAGCCCGGCCTCCCAGGCCGGGTCGGTGCGGCCCAGGCGGCGCAGCGAGGCCCGATAGCTTTCCACCGCCTTGGTCAGCCACGCCCCCGCCTGGGGGGGCGGCACCACCTGGGCACAGGCGGCGGCCAGGTGGCCGAACACCAGCTGGGCGGTGCGCTGCTGCGGCATGGACATGGCCACCGGCGGACGCTGTGCCAAGGGCTCGACCTGGGTGGTCAGCTGGGGCAGCAGCCTTTTGACGGCGGCCTTCTGGGCGTCGTTGACCGCATCGGCGGCGGCCAGCACGGCGCCTTGCAGCATCAGCGCCGGCAGGTCGCCGAATTCCAGCGGCAGCTCAATGCGGGTGGTCACCCCGAAGCTGCCGGCGCGTTCGTCGTCGGCGGCGGTACCGGTGGCCAGGCGCAGG
>JBLNBU010000013.1:0-9456 GCA_050260215.1 Actinomycetota bacterium | reverse complement strand
GCTGGCCGCCTGGCGGCAGGACTACAACCATGTGCGGCCGCATTCCGGCCTCGGCGGCGCCACGCCCGCCGAAGCCGCAAGCCACGCCGCACGGCAAGCAGGCCCGGGGCATGCCCCGGGCAGACCATGTAGCACCAACAGGAGAAATGGCAGCAAGAAGCAGGCCGGCAGAGCTGCTTGCCTGTGACTCCGCACGCCGGTATCCTGTGGGTGAAAGACAGCAAGCGCAATTAGCCAATGTAATGCATTGGCGAGTACCTGAGGGGGTGCAAGACGTGCGCTATCGCCGGTCAGTGTGGGACGATGAGGTCGAGATTCCGCGCGCTTCGCGATCCTTTCGTTCATCGAATTTCCATGTGTTGGGGGCCGTTCGGCTGGCCGGCCTGTCGTGATAAAGCACGTGCAGGTGGAGGTTGCGTGGATCGCTGCCGGTGTCGACGTGGGGTTTGTGCACGGCGGCGACAAATGGGAGGCGCCTCAGACGAAATTCCGCCAGGTAGCGGTCAACAATTGTCCGCAATTCCTGTGGGGAAAGCTCCCAGGGCAGCTCAGCCACCACCCTTATCTGCGTAACCCCGTTGGCGCGCTCGCGCCCTTCGACCGCCTCGAAAAATGCGGCAATTTCGTCCGCATTTTCCCCAATGTCCGAAAATATCAGGGCACCCTGGTCATCGCAGAGGATCCCATCCGCGACGCCCTCCTCGGTACCGCCGCGAAGAACATACAGCGCAAAATCCCGCCCTCGCCCGACCGGTGTCGCCGCTTTTGGCCGGCGCAATGCCATCCGCCGTTTTGGCCCTGCCAACGCGTCGATCTCGGCGTCCGACAGCAAATCGGCCGCGTCCGCAGGAATGGTCCACATTCCCCGGCCCGCCCGTTCGCCGCCAAGATCCTTGACCCGAGAGACCATATTTCCCGTGGGAAAAACCGCTACCCGACCATCGGGCCCAGGCAATCGCGGATTGGCACCCACCCCCATACGCTCGAGCACAGCCCTGGAGTTTGGCATCGCGCGACGCCCTTCGGGCATATACCATCCGCGCGCGCTCCGGTCGTAGCTGGCATCAGCTGCCCGCACTTGCTCGACCTCGCGCGAGTGTGGAAAGAGCCAGGCGCGCGAGCCAGGATCGATGACACTGTTGGCCGGCCGCGGCTTCGAATGAGCTGTCTCATGGTAGTGAAAAGTCCGCACGCCATCCGGCGTCCGCCCGCGCGACGCCTGCACGGCAGGCAAAAATAGTGCGAGGACAGGGTCGCTCCGGAGAGCCCGCCCGCCGCCCCCAAATGCGGCCCCTCCCCGGCCAAAGATCAAGGCGATAACGGCCTCCTCGCCATCGTCGACCAGGCGCCCGGGGCGACCCAAATGGATTAGGGAAAACAGAGTGCGATACGGGGATATTGTCGCAGAGACGCGGCTATGGCCTCGTGGAGGGTCCCCAGGGCAGTGGGGGCGCCCATCCACCAGTTGGCGGCTGCGAGGATTGCCGATAAGAAAGAGGCGGTCGACAAACCAGCGTCGCGTTCTGCAGAATCGCGCCTGTCTCGCTCCCTGTCTTCAGCGATCTTCAGGTACACGGCGTCCTTACGCTCCGTGGCCTTCTCGCGAAGGCGTGAGAGCCTGATGTGCCTACCCGAGGAATGCCACCAGTTGCGCCCGCGGTCGTCCCTGAAGAGCGCGCAAATCCACATCTTTGGCCACAGAAGCGCCCATTCCAAGGCGTGCCTGAGAAATCGGCCCACTCCCGACATGAAGAAAGCGTACGCAGCTGCGAAGAGCAACGCGCCGCCGAAGGTGATATTCCCGTCGCGACCCGCCCTCATTCCTTCACCAGTGGCCTCCAGGCTGGCAATGCCGCGTCCGAGAAGAGCCACCATGGTAACGTCGGCCGCTAGGATCAGCGACGCGAGGAGCAGAAAAACCCTGTACTGGGTAATCCGATCAAGGATCGGCGTGACCTTGTCAACCATTGAGCCCATGTGCTTTTCCTTCCCGGCGGCGACGCGCCCGCGAGGCAGCCCTTTATTTCATGGCGGGCAGGAACCACATCGCCCCGAGGAACAGAACGGAGGCAATGTAAAGTCCAATGCGGGTCCACCCCGCGGTGTCCCGATAAAGTTGGAGTGCATCGAGGATAGGCTTGAGGGCCAGTTCCCCGTATTCCGTGCGGCTGAGGGCAACATGGACGCTCCGGTGCCATTTACGCATGTTGCGGAGATCGTCCCGCAGGGACTTGTCACTGACGCGGCGCTGCAGGCAACGCCCGCTTGCGGCCGCCGCGACGACGCACCGTCAGCCTCTCCTCGCGGTACAGCCGCAGCAGCTTCTTGTGGTTCATGGCCACGCCCTCCCTGGCCAACAGCAGCCCCAGCCGCCGGTATGCGGCACGTGATTGGCGAGAGCAGGATCGCTTGGCCTCGCTGCGCCTCGACGCGCAGCGCATGGGAATAGAATTGGCGTCGCTGACGCTCAATGGCGGGCTGATGGGGGCAACGGAATTTCTGGGACGAATCGATCGCGACATCAAACGGGAAGCCAGCGGCAATCTTGCACCGAACGGCCCGACGGTTACCCGTCTGCTGAAGGGATTGATGCGTAACGGCGAGGGCGGCTTTGTCGTTGGACGCGACGGCATCATCAAGTCATCCGTCACAACAGGTAAGTCGTCAACAGGGATGGATATCCAGTTCCGCCCATACTTCAAGGCGGCGATGGCCGGAAAGCAGAGTGTTTACGCCGCCATGCGCCTGCAACAGGTTCACAGCACCAGGGAGATTTCGCAAGTTTTCCTTGGAGAGGCCCATCAGTTGCTCGGGGCATATCAGGGGGTGGTCTATGTGGTCGATAGCGGCCGCCTGATCCTGTCTGCCAGCTATGCCGGAAGTGAAGCGGTCAAAGACGAGATCGCCATAGGGGAAACATTGCTGGGCGAGTGCGCGCTGTCCGGCGATTCCCGGATCATCGAGACACCGCCGGACGGTATCTGGACCATCAATTCCGGCCTAGGGGACACCGTGCCTGCCGCCGTGTTGCTGGGCTCGCTCCGGGTCCACGGTGAAACGCTGGGAGTGGTCGAACTAGCGATCCTGCACAAACCGGATGAGGATACAAGGCAGGCATTCAACGAGATACTTGAGGTACTGGCTCTCAATTTGAGCCTTGCACTTCGGAGGCAGATGCTCCCCGCGGATGCGCCCTGAAAGGGTCTCAGATGAAGTTTCTGCAAGCGCTCTTGGACAAACAATCGATGAAAAGTCGTCTGGCCGTCATCGTATGCGGCTTGGCGATTGCTTTCGCGCTCGGTCCTTCGGCTTTTGCCGGAGCACTGTCCATGCTGGCGCTGATGAGCATCATCTTCTGGTCGGTACGCCGACAGATCGGAAGACTCCATGTTGCCGTCGATCAGCTGGCGAAAGGGGAACTGGATACCACACTGCCCTTTACCAATGGTTCGAACGAGCTTCATGGCCTGGCGTGCTCCATCCAGGTGCTGCAGCACGAAGCGCGTCAGATGGCGTCTCAGCGCTGGATCAAGGCAAGCCAGGCGGCCATTCAGGCGGAACTGATCTCGGCAACCGATGTTGTCGACCTGGCTCGGCGTTTCCTTGCGAGCATCGCACCATTGCTGAATGTCGGGCACGCGGTGTTCTACCTGCATGAGCCGGAATTCAAACACATGCGCTTGCTGACGGGTTACGGCTTCCGCGAGCGCAAGGCCATCAAGCAGATATTTCCCCTGGGGCACGGCTTGGTGGGTCAATGTGCCTTGGAGCGCACCCCCTTCGTCCTGACCAATCCTCCCGAAGATTACGTCAACATCGGCACTTCCCTTGGCCAGGCCGCGCCGCGCAGCATCAATGTGCTGCCCGTATTGCACCACGACCAGCTGATGGCCGTCATCGAGTTGGCAACCTTCGACCGCTACGGACCCGATCAGGAAGCGCTGCTGGATGGGCTCATGCCGATCCTCGCCATGAGCCTGGAGATCATCGAACGCACCGAGCGCACCCGGCAATTGTTGCAGGAGACACAGGTCCAGGCCGCCAGCTTGGCTGCGTCGGAGCGCCAGTTGGCCGCCCGCCAGGAGGAATTGGAGCAGATCAACCGTCAGGTGGCCGAGGCCGAGGAGCGATCCCGTCTGATCCTGTCCTCGATCGGCGAGGGTGTCTGCGGCCTGGCGGTGGACGGCACGATGACCTTCGTCAATCCTGCCGGAGCGCGGATGCTGGGTTACGAGGCCGAGGAACTGGTGGGCAAGGCAATGCACCCGCTGGTTCACCACCACCGTGCCGACGGATCGGAGTTCCCGCGCGAACAGTGCCCCATGTACCACACCACGCGCGACGGCATCCTACGCACGGTGGCCGACGAGGTGCTGTGGCGCAAGGACGGCACCGGCTTCCCGGTGGAATACGCCACCACCCCGGTGGTCAAGGACGGCCAGGTGGTCGGCACCGTGGTCAGCTTCCGCGATATTTCGCTGCGCGTGGCGCAGGAGAAGGCGCTGGCCGATGAGCGGGTGCGCCTGCAGGACATTCTGGACAAGAGCCCGGTCGGCATCGCCATCACCATCAACGGGGTGATCCGCTTCGCCAACCCCATCGTCAACGAGAAGTTTGGCTTCCACGTAGGCGACAAGGCCCCCGACGTCTACGTCCGCAAGACGGAACGCGACGCGCTGATCGAGACCCTGCGGCGCGGGGGAATCGTGCGCAACCAGGAAATCCAGATGTGGAGCATCGACAAGACGCCGCTCGACATGTTGGTGACCTACCTGCCGATCTCCTACGACGGCGAGCCGGGCATCCTGGCTTGGCTGCTGGACATCACCGAACGCAAACAGGCCGAGAATGCCATCCGCGACCAGGCGGCCTTCCAGGAAGCGCTGATCGACACCATCCCTTATCCGGTCTTCTACAAGGGTCCGGATACCCGCTACCTGGGTGCCAACCAAGCCTATGAACGGACCTTCGGGATCGAGCGCCGGTATATGGTCGGCAAGACAGTGTTGGAGTTGGAGTATCTGACCAATGACGACCGCCTTGCCTTCCAGGCGGAAACCGAGGCTGTCATCGCCTCCGCCTCGACGATCGAGCGCGAAATGCCGCTCACGTTTGCCGACGGCAAATTGCACGATACGCTCTATACCGTGGCGGGGTTCCGCAAGGGTGATGGTTCGCCGGGCGGGCTGATCGGCACTTTGATCGACGTTTCGGATCGCAAGAAGATCGAGGAGGTCGAACGCTTCAACAGGCTCGCCCTGGGCCGCGAGCAACGCATCATCGACCTGAAGCGCCAAGTCAATGCCCTGGCGGCAGAGGCTGGCAAGGGGGCGCTGTTCACCTCGGTCGACCAGCCGGAGGTGGTGGATTTCGAGGCGGCAAACGAGGATGGGGTCGAGCTTCTCGACGCCGCCACCATCAAGCAGGAGTTCGTCGAACTGCTGCGGGACAACGCGATCCAGGACATGTTCGCAGACTTCTGCAAGACCGCAGGCGTGCCGGCCGCGATCATCGACCTGGAGGCGGTGGTCTTGGCATCGTCGCCTTGGCAGCGGGCCTGCACCGATTTCCACCGTATCAACGGAACCACCTGCGCCCGTTGCATCGAGAGCGACACTGAACTGGCCCTCAAGCTCAACGAGGGCAAGGACTACGCGATGTATCGCTGCAGGAACGGCATGACCGACTGCGCCTCGCCGATTGTCATCGCCGGCCACCATGTCGCCAACGTCTTCATCGGCCAGTTCCATGTCGGCGGCATCGACGAAGCCTTCTTCGGCGCCCAGGCCGACGAGGTGGGCTTCGACCGCGCCGAATACCTGGCCGCGGTGCGCGAAGCGCCGGTGATGGACGAGGAGCGCTTGCCGGCGATCCTGGGCTTCCTTGCCCGCTTCGCCAAGCTGGTCGGCTCGTTCGCGGTGCAGCAGTGGCGGGCCCGCCAGGCGGAGAAGCGCATCTTCGAGCATGTGGTGGCGGCGCAGAAGGAGCGCGTCGCCGCCATCAGCCTGGCCGAGGATGCCGAGCATGCCCGCACCGAGGTGACCGCCTACAAAGAGCACCTGGAAGACTTGGTCGCCGAGCGGACGAAGGCCTTGGAAAACGCCAATTTCCAGGCCGACATCGCCCTGGAGCTGACGGGCTCGGGCTATTGGCACGTCGATTACAGCGATCCCGAATATTATTACCAGTCGGAGCGTGCGGCCCGCATCCTGGGCGAACCGATCAAGCCGGATGGGCGTTACAATCTCGCCACCGAATGGTTCAACCATCTGGTCGAAGCCAATCCCGATACGGCCAGACAGACGGAGGAACGCTATCTTGGTGCCGTCGAAGGCCGTTACGACCAGTACGATTCAATTTACGCGTACAAGCGTCCGATCGACGGCGAGATAGTCTGGGTCCATGCCGCCGGCAAACTGGTGAAGGACGAGGGCGGCAAGATCCAGTACATGTACGGCGCTTATCAGGATATCACCAAGCAGAAGGAAGCGGACGACCTGCTGCGCCAGGCATTGGACAAGGCCGAGGCCGCATCCCAGGCCAAGGCCGACTTCCTGGCCAATATGAGCCACGAGATCCGCACGCCGATGAACGCCATCATCGGCATGAGCCACCTGGCGCTGAAGACCGACCTGAACCCGCGCCAGAAGGATTACGTCAAGAAGATCCAGCAGTCCGGGCAGCACCTGCTCGGCATCATCAATGACATCCTGGACTTCTCGAAGATCGAGGCGGGCAAGCTGTCGGTGGAGAAGACCGAAGTCGCCCTCGACAAGGTGCTCGACAACGTCGCCAACCTGATCTCGGAGAAGGCCGCCGCCAAAGGTCTGGAACTGATCTTCGATGTCGCCGCTGAGGTTCCCAACAACCTCGTGGGCGACCCGCTACGCCTAGGGCAGGTCCTCATCAACTACGCCAACAACGCCGTCAAATTTACCGAAGCTGGCGAGATTACGGTGGTAGTCCGCTTGGTCGAGCAGTTGGGCGACGCGGTAGTGATCCGTTTCGAGGTCAGAGACACCGGAATTGGCCTGACCGAGGAGCAGAAAGGGCGCTTGTTTGAGAGTTTCCAGCAAGCCGACACCTCGACTACCCGCAAATTCGGTGGAACTGGTCTTGGGTTAGCCATCTCCAAGAAGTTGGCCGAGTTGATGGGCGGTACCGTTGGCGTCGACAGCGAGCCGGGCAGGGGATCCTGCTTCTGGTTCACCGCTCGCCTGGGTAAGGGCAACTCGAGCCGGATACTTGTCCCAAAGCCCGATTTGCGCGGTCGTCGCGTGCTGGTGGTTGACGATAACGAGACGGCCAGGACCGTGCTGGCGGATATGCTGGGCTCGATGTCTTTCGTGGTCGAGAGTGTGCCCTCGGGACAGGCGGCGATCCGTGCAGTGCGAGACGCGAGCGCCAATTTCGAGCCGTTCGATATTGTCTTCCTTGATTGGCAAATGCCTGGAATGGATGGTCTGGAGACCGCTGAGCGGATCATGACGATGCGCTTGGCGCCAAATCCCTACATGGTGACGGCTCACGGTCGTGAGGAAATGTTGAAACGGGCCGGAGAGGTCGAAATTGCCGAAGTGCTAATCAAGCCAGTCAGCGCCTCGACCTTGTTTGACTCCATTATGCGAGTGATGAGCGCCGACGAGGATGAGCCGGAAACTGAGGGGGCGACTAGCGGCGGCGTCAGTGAGGCAGACCTGGCCAGCCTGAAGGGCTTGAAGGTCCTGCTGGTCGAGGACAACGACTTCAACCAGCAGGTCGCCACCGAACTGCTCGCCGACGTTGGCGTCGAGGTGGTAGTGGCCGAGAACGGCCAGGTCGCCGTCGACAGGGTCAAGGCCGGGGCTTACGACGTGGTGCTGATGGACATGCAGATGCCGGTCATGGACGGCGTCTCCGCCACCCATGCCATCCGGGAACTCGGCTTCACGGCTCTGCCGATCGTCGCGATGACCGCCAACGCCATGCAGTCCGACAAAGACAAGTGCTTGGAAGCCGGCATGAACGACCATCTGGCGAAGCCTATCGACCCCGATGCGCTGTTCGCCGCCCTGTTGCGCTGGCGGACGAAGGCAGATACGGCGGCCGTGCCGGCGCATGCCGCCCGGTCCGAGTTGGCGGCGCTGCAAGGCCCGCTGGCGGCGATGACCGGCGAACTGGAGCGTCTGCTCGCTCCCGCCGCCGAGGGCGTGCCGACCGGCAACGCCGACGAGGTGCTGGAGCGCCTGCGCACCCTGCTGGCCGAGAGCGATCCCGAGGCGGAGGAGCTGGTTGAGGCCAACCTCGCACTGCTGCGTGGGGTCTTGCCCAAGGCTGACGAGGTCGCCGCCCTGGTGCGCGGTTTCGATTTTGACAAGGCGCTGGCCTTGCTGGAGCCTTCCAAGCCTGCCTTCCCCGAGATGGACCCGGACGTCTTCGATCCCGACCGGATGGGGCCGGTCTACAAGTGGGAGATGGCCCGGCTGGCGCCGGCGCTGGCGGGTTTCCTCGACGATGCCCGCGGCAAGGTCGCCCGGCTGGGGAAGGAGGCGGACATCGCCAAACTGGCCCAGTTGGCGCATGCGCTGAAAGGCTCGGCCAACACCGCGGGCGCGATGCGCCTGGGCCGCCTGGCCGGCGATATCGAGACGGCGGCCAAGGCCGGCCAGGCTGACACCGTTTCCCTGCTCATCCCCCTGGTGGCGCCGACGCTCGCCGAGCTGGAGGCGGCGCTGTCCACCGTTCTTCATCCCACAGGTGCCTCATGACTGCCTTCGACATCAAGCGGGCCAAGGTTCTGCTGATCGACGACGAGTCGTTCATCCGTTCGACAATCCGCCAGATCCTGTCGGCATCCCCCAGGCCAACGTCTACGAGGCCGGCACCGCCCGGGCCGGCGCTACCGAGACCATGCGCATGCGGCCGCACATGGTGCTGTGCGACATCCACATGCCCGACGACGACGGCTTCGTCTATGTCGAGCACGTGCGCAAGGCGCCGATCCCCGAGGTGGCCGCCACCCCCATCGTGATGCGGACCTCCGACTCGACCGAGGAGGCGGTGCTGACCGCCAGGCAGTTGAAGGTTGAGGGCTACCTGGTCAAGCCGGTCTCGATCGCTGCCGTCAGGAAGGCGGTCGAGCGGGCGCTGAAGGTGGAGCTGAAATAGATGAGCGACGGTCTGCGTGCGCAAGACCGCGATACTCTCTTCCTGCCTGGTCGGATCGGAGGCCGACGCTGGCGGCCTTCCTCTTCACACTTCCTGCGCCAGGTCACGCCAGGCGGCGGCGTTGCCGGTTGAGCAGGATATGCATCTTGGCGACGAACTGGTCGCGTGAGAACGGCTTGGCCAGGTAAGCGTCGACGCCCGAATCCCGGGCGCTGGTGACCGAGTTGACGTCGGCCCGGCCGGTCAGCATCAGGAAGGGCATGGCCGGATGTGCCATCCTGATCTGGCGCAGCAGTTCGATCCCCGACA
>JBLNBU010000012.1:0-17338 GCA_050260215.1 Actinomycetota bacterium | reverse complement strand
CAGGATCATGTTGGACAGGTATCCCGTGAACTTGGCCACCATGGTGCCGCGGGCAAAGCGCACCTTCGCCTTGACCCCCATTCCGACCTGTCCGTTGACCGAGCAGACTTCGAACTGTTCGGTGGTCGGCAGGCAGTCGTCGACACGCAGATGTTCGGGATAGATGTGCGCCATCAGGGGGGGGCCTCCGGGACCGGGGGAGGGACAAGAACTGACACAAACGTAGTACCATGTCCGGGGGAGCGTCAATGAAGGATACGGTTACGTACCGACCAAATTAACAGATTGAGTCAATTGGATTTTTTGATCCGGACCATACTGCGGCGCAGCATCCCCGACACATGCGTATGGGGGCGCCACGAAGGATGGCCGGTGGTGCTTCCGACGCCGGTTCTGTCGTGCTAAACAAAGGGAAGCGATTGGTGTCGAGGGGATTGGGGTCGTGGCCGAATCGACGGGCAGTTCAGCCGCCACAGCGGGCGGAGCCGCGCGCAGCCAGGCAGACTGGGAGCAGATGGCCCGGGCGCTGGTCGAGGAAGGCCAGAACTTCCTTGCCCACGACGTCGCCCGCGACGGCCTGCGCCATTACCCCGACAGCTTCAAGCTGGCCATCTACGGCGCCGTGGCGCTGTCCCAGACCGGCGCCGTCGACGAGGCGCGCAAGCTGCTGCAGCCGGTCCTCGACGTCATCCTGATCGACGAGGGACCATTCCACCGCCTGCATTCCAGCCTGAAGAAGGCGGTCGAGACCCTGTCGGCCGCACCCGGCAAGCACACGCTGTCGACCATGGCCGAGCTGGCCGAGGCCATCGAGCTGGTGCGCGGCAAGAAGCTGGTCGCCACCGCCGACGCCGAAACCTATACCGCCCTGGCCGGGGTGTTCCGCGAAGCCTGGCTGGCCTCGGGCGCGCGCAGCGACCTGGTCCATTGCCGCGAGTTGTTCCTGCGCGCCTTCCACGTGGGCGGCGAGGCCCGCGACGGCGCCGATGCGGCCATCGCCTCGCTGCTGCTGGGCGACCGCTCGGGCGCCCACGAGCTGGCCCGGCGGGTGCGCGACCGCGCCAACCAGCTGATGGCCGAACCCGACATGGCGGTCGAGGAGCGCTACCAGCTGCTGGCCACCCTGGGCCAGGCCCTGCTGCTGCTGGGCGAGACCGAGGAGGCCATCCATAACTTCCAATGGGCCAGGACGCTGGAAGGCGTGCACTACAGCGCGCCGGTGGGCGTGCTGCGCCAGCTGGCCCTGCTCGAGGAGGGCGGCGTCGCCGTCCCCGACGAGATCAGGGATGTCATCAAGCCGCCGACGGTGGTGGTGTTCACCGGCCACGCGCTCGACCGCCCGGGCGAAGGGCCGCACTTCCCGGCCGAGCTGGAAGCCGGCGTGCGCGGCGAGATCGTCGCCCGCCTGGACGAACTGGACGCCCAGGTCGGCTATTCCATGGCGGCCTGCGGCGCCGACCTCTTGTTCATCGAGGCCATGCTGGAACGCGGCGCCGAGGTCAACGTGGTGATGCCGTTCGCCATCGACGACTTCATCGCCGAGGACGTGCGCTATGCCGGCCCGCGCTGGGAAATGCGCTTCCGCAACGCGCTGAAATTGGCGACCACGGTCACCTATGCCACCGAGGAACGCTTCCTCGGCCATGACATGCTGTACCGGTTCGCCAACCAGTGCCTGCACGGGTTGTCCACCTTGCGCGCCGGCTTCCTGCGCACTACGCCCTACCTGCTGGCGGTGTGGGACATGATGCCCGGCTCGTTGGTCGGCGGCGCCGCCGACTTCATCGACCAGTGGGAGGACATCACCCGCCTGCGCATCATCGACCTGGACGGTCTGCTGCAGCAGCATCCCGAGTTGCTGGGCGAGAACGGTCCGGCCCTGCCCGACCTCGACCTCGGCGGCGACGAGGAGCAGGGCGAGGGGCGCGTCATCCGCTCGATGATGTTCTGCGACATCGCCGGCTACTCCAAGCTGAAGGAGGAGCACGTCCCGGTGTTCCTCAAGTTCCTCGGCATCATCAACGAGGGCATGCAGGCGGCCGGGCTGCAGCCCCTGTCGGTCAACACCTGGGGCGACGCCATCTTCGCGGTGATGGACAAGGCCACGCCCATGGCCGAGTACGCCATGACGCTGCAGGAAATGGTGCTCAAGGCCGACGAGGTGCTGGCCGACGAACTGCCGCACCCGCTGAACCTGCGCATCTCGCTGCATGCCGGCCCGGTATTCCAGGCCACCGACCCCATCTGCGGGCGCATCAACTTCTACGGCAGCCACATCAACCGCGCCGCCCGCCTGGAGCCGGTCACCGTCATCGGCCACGTCTACGCCACCCAGCAGTTCGTCGCGGTGCTGACCGCCGAGCAGAGCGCGCTGAGGTCCGAGGCCCAGAACCGCGGCGACGAGTTCGACGAGAAGTTCGCCTGCGAATACGTCGGCGTGCTGTCGCTGGCCAAGGACTTCGGCAAGCAGACCGTCTACCACCTGCGCCGCCGCAACGTCCGCTCCACCGAGCCGGCCGAGGAGGTCCTGCCCGAGCCCGAGCCCGAGGACGAGGAGGAACTGCCGCCCGCCTCGGTCGAGGAAGGCGCCATCCTGCCCAGCGCGCCCCGGCGCCCCAAGCCCGAACCGACACCGGCCCCGGCCCATCTCGAAGGCCGCTCGGTCGCCGAGATCCTGGACTATGCCGAGCAGATGAACACCCTGTGGCCGGGCAGCTGAGGGGCTGACCCGGCCATCCATGGACCTCCGGTCAAGCCCGGGGGTGACGCAGAAGCTGCCGCGTTACCGGCACTTGAACGCCGGCTTGCGCTTCTCGCGGAACGAGGCCAGGCCCTCGGCGTAGTCCTCGGTCTCGAGGAAGCGGTAGCACTCGTCCAGTTCGGCCTCGGTGACCGGTGCTGCGTCGTCGAGGCGGGCGAGGAAGCGCTTGTGCCAGCGGTTGACCAGGGGGGCGTTGGCGGCCATGCGCCGCGCGGCGGCGTAGGCCTCGGTTTCGGCCTCCTCGTCGGCGACCACCCGGTTTACCAGGCGCTTGGCCAGGGCCTCGTCGGCGTCGAAGACGCGGGCTTCCAGCAGGATCTCGGCCGCCACCGCGGGGCCGACGATGCGGCGGATGGTCGCCAGCTCGGGATAGGCCATCACCACCGAGATCTTGCCGATGGGCACGCCGAAGCGGCCCGACTTGGCCGAGACGCGCATGTCGCAGCAGCAGGCCAGTTCCAGGCCACCGCCGACGCACGGCCCGAAGATCAGCGCCACCACCGGCTGCGGGCAGCGCTTCACCGCGTCCAGCGCCCGGCGCATGGCGGCGTCATAGGATTTCGCCTGGGCCGGGGTGGCGCGCAGGGTGTCGAACTCGTCGATGTCGGCACCGGGGGCGAAGGCCTTGGTGCCGGCTCCGCGCAGCACCACCGCGCCCACCGTGTCGTCGGCGGCCAGCGCCTCGAAGGTCTCGGCCAAGGCCTGCCACATGGGCAGGTTCAAAGCGTTCATGCGGTCGGGCCGGTTCAACACCACCGTCGCCACCGACCCGTCGCGCAGCAGTTCGATCACCTGGGACATCTTCACCCCGATTGTTGTCTTCTTGCAGGACGGCGCGATTGTGCCTATACCGCCCGGGTGCGGCAAGGCGTCACCAGGCAGAGGGCTCGACATGGCTAAACCGGTTTCCCGTACCCCCGAGCAGAAGAAGGCGGCGCTGACCACGGCGCGCATCCTGCTGGAGATCAAGGCGGTCAACTTCCGCCCCGAGGAGCCCTACATCCTGACCTCGGGCTGGGCCAGCCCGGTCTACGTGGACTGCCGCAAGGTCATCTCGTTCCCGCGGGCGCGGGCCAAGATCTGCGAGCTGGCGACCGCCACCTTGCTGCGCGAGGTCGGCTACGAATCGGTCGACGCCATCGCCGGCGGCGAGACGGCGGGCATTCCCTATGCCGCGTGGATCTCGGACCGGATGATGCTGCCCATGCTGTACGTGCGCAAGAAGCCCAAGGGCTTCGGCCGCAACGCCCAGATCGAAGGCGACTTCAAGGAAGGCTCGCGCGTGGTGCTGGTCGAGGACTTGGCCTCGGACGGCGCCTCGAAGGTCAACTTCGTCAACGCCATCCGCCAGGCCGGCGGCCTGATCGACCATTCCTTCGTGGTGTTCTTCTACGGGGTGTTCCCCGGCGCGCTCAAAAGCCTCAACGAGATCGGCGTCGACCTGTCCTATCTCGCCAACTGGTGGGACGTGCTGGAAGTGGCCGAGCAGGAAGGCCAGTTCGACAAGCGCACCATCGACGAGGTCCGCTCGTTCCTGCACGACCCCGTCCAGTGGTCGTCCCTGCACGGCGGCCGGAACGCCTGATCGCCGATTCCGTTGGTCACCCCCGGGCTCGACCCGGGGGCCATGACGAAGAGCATCTTTCAGGGCGGCGCGTGCTTGCCCAGGATGCGCTGCAGGGTGCGACGATGCATCCTCAGTCGCCGGGCGGTTTCCGAGACGTTGCGGCCGCATTCCTCGAACACCCGCTGGATGTGTTCCCAGCGCACGCGCTCAGGCGTCATCGGCGCCGCCGGGGCTTCCACCGGCAAGTCCTCGCCCACCAGCACGGCCTTCAGCCGGTCGGCCTCGACCGGCTTGGGCAGGTAGTCGATGGCGCCGGCCTTCACCGCCGACACCGCCGAGGCGATGTTGCCGTATCCGGTCAGCATGACGATGCGCAGGTCGGCCGAAAGGGCACGCAAGGCCGAGACCAGTTCCAGTCCGTTGCCGTCGCCCAGGCGCAGGTCGACCACCGCATAGGCCGGCGCATCGGCCTTGACGGCGGCCACCGCCTCGGCGAACGAGGCGGCGCCGCGGACGATGAAGCCGCGGCGTTCCATGGCGCGCGCCAGGCTGGTGCGGAAGGGATCGTCGTCGTCGACCACCAGCAGCGTCCGCTCGTCGGCGGGCAGGGACAGGAACGCGCTCACGCTTCTCTCTCCTCGGTTGGTCCTTTCCACCGCACCGTCACCACCGCCCCCTGGCCGTTGTTGGCGAAGGACACGTTGGCTCCGGTGCGTTCCAGCAGGGTGGTGGCGATGAACACCCCCAGCCCCAGATGCGAGCCGTCGCCGTCGCGCGTCGACAGATAGGGCTCGCCCAGGCGTTCCAGCACGTGCGGCGGGATGCCGGGGCCGTCGTCGGCGACGCGCACGCCCATGCCGTCGCCGTCCCACCACGTCTCGACCGCCACCCGCGCGGTGGCGAACTGTACCGCGTTCTGGATGAAGTTGCCTATCCCATGCAGGATTTCGGGGCTGCGCTCGACCCACGGCACCGGACGGTCGCCGGCATGGTCGAAGATCACCTGGGCGGCGGCGCCGTCGATGTGGGGTTCGGCGACCAGCTCGACCAGGGCGGGGAAGGCGACGCGCTCGCCGCCCACCGCAGCGTCGCGCCCGCGCGCCCGGGTCAGCCGTGCCAGGGTGTCGCGGCAGCGTTCGGCCTGGCCGATCAGGGTGCGCAGCTCGGGCTGCAGCGGGCTTTCGGGGCCCACTTCCTCGGACAGTTCGCGCGCCACCAGGTGCACGGTGGCCAGCGGCGTGTTCAGTTCGTGGGCCACCGCGGCGGCCAGGGCGCCCACTTCGGCCATGCGCGCCTCCTGGGCCAGGGCGACCCGGCTGGCGGAATAGGCGGCGGCGATGCGGCGCGCCTCGGCGGCCATGCGCCAGGTGAAGAAGGCCACCGACACCACGCCCAACAGCAGCGCCGCCCAGACGCCGACCCGGTACAGCACCGGCAGTTCCAGCGGGCCGTCGGGCCAGGGCAGCGGCAGGTGCCACTGGCCGATCAGGGTCGCCGCCGCCATGGCGCCGCCGGCCAGCAGCGCGGTGGGGCGTGCCGACAGGGTGGCCGCCGCCACCGTCACCGGGGCGAGCAGGAACAGCGAGAACGGATTGGACAGCCCGCCGGTCAGCCCGATCAGAACCCCCAGCTGGGCCAGGTCGAAGGCCAGGTGCCAGGCGGCCGAGCGCTCGTCGATGCGGCCGACCCGGCGACGCGCCGCGGTCAGCCCCAGGTTCAGCGCCGCCGAAGCCGCCACCGTGCCCAGCACCGGGGCAAGCGGAAGGTCGCCGATGGCAATTTCCACGGCGACGATGGTTGCAAGTTGCCCGGCAATGGCGAGCCAGCGGATCAGCACCAGGGTGCCCAGCCGGGTCTGGAGGTGGGGATGCTCCTCCAGACCCGCCGGTCCCGGCACCCGTTCGGCATGAGCGTCGGCCGTCATGGTCGGACCATGCCGCATGGACGGGGGGCATACCTTGACGTCCGTCAACGCTGTCGCGCGCCTGTCCTTGTCACGATGTATCAGGGACTGGGGTCACGGTTGGGAGAAGACACCCATGGCGACATCTTTCCAGACCGATGCCGACGGATATCTTGTCGATCCGGGCGAGTGGACCGAGGAGGTGGCCCGGGAACTGGCCGGCCGCGAGAAGCTGGTGCTGACCGACGAGCACTGGCAGGCGCTGCGCTTCATGCGTGCCTGGCTCGACGAACACCAGGTCGCGCCCGACGCCCGCCACGTCATGCGCCACCTGGCCGAAACCGTGGGCGGCGGCCGCAACAAGCTGTTCGAGCTGTTTCCCTACGGCTACGTCCAGCAGGCCTGCAAGATTGCCGGCATGAAGCGCCCGCGGGCGTGGAGTACGGGCTAGGCGGGCGCAACATGGGGCATGGGACGTCCCTGGCGGCGGAACCAACCGTGGCTGGGCGCGTTGGCTGGGAGTGCGGAACGACCGGAAGTCCCGGCCGTCCGACCGCAAGGCAACCACGGAGGATGTCCCCATGCCTCTCGCCAGCCATTCCACCGCGACCATCGCCCAGGTGCTGAGCGGCATCGATTTTCCCGCCAACAAGCAGCAGCTGGTCGACTACGCCCAGAAGAACAATGCCGACAACGAGGTCGTCGAGGCCATCAAGCAGATGCCCGACGCCGAGTACACCAGCATGGCCGATGTGTTCAAGGGCGTGGGCCAGAGCCACTGACGGCCGGCTGACGGGCGGCAGGCCCCCGCCTCCGCCCGTAGCTCCTTTTGCCCATGCCGCCTGCGGGCTGGCGCCTTGCCATCGGCGGATGTAGACTTGTCCAGGGTTCATAGGCAAGTCGCGGGCGGATGACAGCGCGTTTCGAGCACGAATGCCGCTTCCTCGGCGTCGCCGCCGACGAAGGCTGGGAAATCCGCTTCGACGTGCTGGAGCGGGTTCAGAACCTGATCGTGCTGGCTGCTCGCGGCCGCATCGGCTTCGTCAACACCGCCGGCCTGCATTGGCTGGGCTTCGACCGCCCCGCCGACCTGATCGGGCGCGAGGTGCGCGACATCTTCCACCACGACTATGCGGAACTGGCCTCTCTCGGCCTCGACGTGCTGGCCGAGGAGACGATGATCCCCATCAAGCTGCTGCGTCGCGACGGCACCGAGATCGAGGCCGAGATGTGGGTCAATCCCATGGACGCCGGCCAGGGCATCTACATCATCGAGGCCCGCGACATCGGCGAGCACCTGAAGTCGGCCCGGGCGCTGCGCTCGCGCGAGCAGTGGCTGGAAGGCATCATCAACACCGTCGCCGACGGCATCGTCACCGTCGACCACCGCGGCCGGGTGCAAAGCTTCAACCCGGCGGCCGAGCGCATCTTCCACTTCAGCGCCGACGAGGTCATCGGGCGGAGCATCCGCGAACTGATCCCGGAGCCCATCTCCCAGCAGATCGAGGGGCCCGAAGGCATGGAACTGGCCCAGATCGCCGCCCTTGCCGACGAGGTCATGGGCAAGCGCAAGGACGGCGGCGTCTTTCCCATGGAAATCACCGTCAGCGAAATGCAGCACGGCGACACGGTGGCCTATACCAGCGTCGTGCGCGACATCACCGCGCGCAAGCGGGCCGAGGAGAAGATCCGCCATCTGGCCCACCACGACCACCTGACCGGCCTGCCCAACCGCTTCCTGTTCGCCGACCGGCTGGAAGAGGCCATCAACCGCGCAGTCCGCCACCACCAGCGCCTGGCGCTGATGTTCATCGACCTCAACCGCTTCAAGCCCATCAACGACACCTACGGCCACGCGGTCGGCGACCGGGTCCTGATGGGCATCGGCATGCGCCTGCGCTCGGTGCTGCGCAAGACCGACACGGTGGCCCGCATCGGCGGCGACGAGTTCGTTGCCGTGCTCGAAGAGATCTCGGGCGAGAAGGAGGTTCGCATGCTGGCGGCCAAGATCATGGCCGCAGTCGCCGCGCCCGAGATCATCGACGGCGTCAACCACAGCGTCGACGCCAGTCTCGGCATCGCCCTGTTCCCCGACGACGCCTATTCCTCGGTCGAGCTGATGGACCTGGCCGACAAGGCCATGTACCTGGCCAAGCGCCAGGGCGGCACCTTCGCCTGCCTGTATCCCGACCGCATGTGGAAGGTCGCGGAGGAGGAGTAGGGGGAAGCCATCCTTCGAGACGGGCCTTGCGGCCCTCCTCAGCCGACGATCAGTCCCGCAACTCCTCGGGCGCCCGGAAGCTGAACGCCGCCGGGGCGGCCGAGACCGCTTCGCGGGCGCGGCGCAGGCGGGTCTTCAACGCGTCGGGCAGGCGGGATTCGCCGCCGGCGGCCCGGGCGATTTCGACCAGGGACGGCACGCCCTTCTCGCCGCCGGTGATCTCGGCGCCGTGGCGCTCGGCCACGTGCAGCAGGTCGCGGATCAGGGTGCGCTTGTTGGCGGCCACCGCCTGGCGGGCGCCGGCCAGGGCGGCTTCCGAGCCCTCGGCGGCAAACAGGGTGACCCGGTGGTGGGGGTCGATGCCGTTGGGCGACAGGTGGCCGTAGGCGGCCAGTTCGACGGTCACCGCATCGCCCAGCTCGCGGCCCAGGGCGCGGATGGCCGAGCGGTAGTCGCCGTAGGCCGCCAGCACGTCGGAAATGGCGGCGGTGTCGGCCGGCGCCGCCAGGTTGACGTCGGTCGAGGTCGTCCAAGGTGCCAGCTGGCCGGGGGTGCGCACGCGGGCCTTGGTGCGGGCCAGGTCGGGGGCACCCTCGCGGATGGCGCGAAAGGTCTCCATCTCGGCGCCCGACGAGAAGCCGACGCCGAAGTCGATCATGATGCCGCCGATGGTCTCGGTCTCGGGGTCCAGCAGGCCGTACAGCACGTCGTCCACCGACTGTTCGGACCAGCCGGTCAGGCAGGCCAGCATGTCGGCGCCGGCATACTCGCACGATTGCAGCAGGCCTTGCGCCTTGGTGCGCGCCGGCTCGCCCGCATGCTCGACGAATGCCTCGAGCGAATCGCGGCTGACCAGCTCGATGCCGTTGAGCACGATGTCGCCTTCGATGGCGCCGCCGGCTGCGGGCAGCTCGACCTTGCACCAGCGGGCCAGATAGGCCAGCAGGCCGGCGACCGCGTCGACGTCGCTGCCCTGCACCGGCAGCACCAGGCCGAACTCGCCGGCCGGCACGTGGCACAAGCGGAAGGCCGCGGCGGTGACCATGCCGGTCCAGCCCTGCATGCCCTCGACCTGGTCGAGGTCGGCGCCGGTGACGGTGCGCGGGGCGCCGCCGTCGGCCAGGCACACGGCCTCCAGCGTCGCCGACGGGCGCAGCCGCAGCGGCCCCATGCCGCCGGTGGCGACCACGCCGCCGACGAAGGCCGAGCCGATGCTGGTCAGGTCGACCAAGATCTTGGCGGTGGGGCCGACCTGGTCGGCGAGCGCCGCGTCAACCTGCGAGAAGGTCAACCCGGCGCCGGCGGCGACGATGCCGCGTGCCGCGTCGATGGCGACCTGGTTGGTCTTCAGCGCCGCCAATGGCGTCGCCGGGTCGACCACCTCGGCCGCCAGGGCGCCCTTGGGCCGGATCGCCACCACGTCCTTGAAGGCGGGGTCCAACTTGTCGCGCTTCCAGTCGAACGAACCGATGGCGCTGGTCAACCCGCCCGCCGGCATCACCGCATAGCCCTGGCGCACCGCCTCGGCCACCGCGTGGGCGACATCGGCGGTCACGCACAACAGCCCGTCGACCGCGCGTCCGCCGTCGTCGACCAGCTCGGCGCGGGCGAGCGCGGCGAAATCGATGGGGGTGGCAGGGTCCGAGGTCATGGGGCGCTGTCGTGGGGGCCGAAAACGAAGGCGCGGACAATACACCAACCGTCGCGGATGGGGAACAGGTGTGTGATCTGCTAGCCTCCCGCCCGTCCCAGCGCGTAGATCAGCAGCCCGACCAGGCCGCCGACGATGGTTCCGTTGATGCGGATGTACTGCAGGTCCTTGCCCACCTGCAGCTCCAGCTTGGCGACCAGGGTGCGGGTATCCCAACGGGCCACCACGCCGGCGATGAAGCTGCCGATCTCGCCGCGGTTGGGCACCACGTAGCGCTCGATGGCGCGTCGCACCCAGCGGTCCAGGATCGACTGCATGCGCGGGTCGTCGTCGAGGCGGGCGCCCAGGGCGAGCAGGGCGCGTTCCAGCCCCTGGCGCACCATGCCCTCGTCGGCGGCCAGATCGGCCTTCAAGCGCCCCTTCACCTCGGTCCACAACGAGTCGAAATAGTCCTCGACCAACGGGTTGGCCAGCACCTCGGCCTTGATGCGCTCGCCCTGGGCCAGGGTGTCGGGGTCCTCGGCCAGCCGGGTGATGAAGTCGCGGGCGGCCTGGTGGAAGGTGTCGCGCCACGGATGGTCGGGGGCGCGCATCTCGGCCAGGGTGTCGAGCAGGCCGGTCAGCACCTTGTCGGCCAGCCGGTCGTCGACCCAGCGCGGCAGCCAGCGATAGCTGTTGGCGGCGACCCTGGCGCGGATCATGTCGGCGTGGCGCAGCAGGAACTCCTCGCCGATCTCGACGGCGCGGTCGAACAGCTTCTGGTGGTGGCCGTGGGCGACCAGCACCGACAGCACCCGGGCGGCCAGGGGGGCGGCGGCGACGGTCTCGATGCCGCGTCGCGCCGCCTCGCCGAAGAAGCGGCGTACCGGCTCTTCTTCCAGGGCTTCCAGCATGGGCGGCAGCAGGCCGGCCGAGCGCCGGGCGACGAAGGCGGCGTTCTCGGGGGTGCGCAGCCAGCCGGCGACCCGGTGGGCGAGCGTCAGCGACGCCAGCTTGGCCGACACCACCTCGGGCGCCAGGAAGTTGTTGCAGATGAAGCCGCCCAGCGACTGGCCGATGCGGTCCTTGTTGCGCGGCACGATGGCGGTGTGGGGGATGGGGATGCCGAAGGGATGGCGGAACAGCGCCACCACCGCGAACCAGTCGGCACAGGCGCCGACCATGCCGGCCTCTGCGAAGGCGCGCAGATAGGCAAGGGCGGGCCAGCGGGGTTCGAACATCCGGCAGGCGATGAACACCACCGCCATCAACAGCAAAAGGCCGGTGGCGAAGGCCTGCATGCGCACCAGTTCGCGGCGGCGTTCGCGGGCACGTTCGTCGGGGGCGTGGGCGACGGCGACGATGTCCTTGGTTTCCGAGGGTGGTGCCCTCATGTCATGCTTGGTGCCGAGTGGGGAACCCATGCTCATGTCCGATCCGCAGCATCCTTGCCGCGTCGCCGTCCTGCGACGCATCGCCGACCTGTCCGCCGCCGACTGGGACGCTTGCGCCGGCACCGACAATCCCTTCGTCTCGCACGCCTTCCTCGACGCGCTGGAGCGCTCGGGATCGGCCACGGCGGAAACCGGCTGGCTGCCGCGCCATTTGGTGGCCGAGGACAGCGCCGGCAAGGTGGTGGGCCGAGCCCCCCTCTACCTGAAAAGCCACTCTTACGGCGAATACGTCTTCGACTGGGGCTGGGCCGAAGCCTACCACCGCGCCGGCGGGCGCTACTATCCCAAGCTGCAGGGCGCGGTGCCGTTCACGCCCGTGCCCGGCCCGCGCCTGCCCGGCGCGCCCGAGGCCCTGGCCGGCGCCATGGTCGAGCTGGCCCGCAAGCTGGCGGTCAGCTCGGTCCACGTCACCTTCGCCGGCGAGGACGAGTGCCGCCTGCTGGAACGCCACGGCTTCCTGGTGCGCACCGGCCTGCAGTACCACTGGCACAACCGCGGCTGGGACAGCTTCGACGACTTCCTGGCGGCGCTGGCCTCGCGCAAGCGCAAGCAGATCCGCCGCGAGCGGGCCGAGGTGGCGGCCAGCGGACTGCGCCTGCGCACCCTGGTCGGGCGCGAGGTGACCTCGCACCACTGGGATGTCTTTCACCGCTTCTACGCCGCCACCGTCGACCGCAAGTGGGGCGAGGCCTATCTGAAGCGGGCCTTCTTCGAGGAATTGTCGGCGTCGTCGCTGGCCGAGCGGGTGGTGCTGATGTGGGCCGAGGACGACGGCCGCCCGGTGGCCGCCGCCTTCAACATGGTGGGCGGCGACACCTTGTACGGCCGCAACTGGGCCGCCCCGCGCGAGGTGCCGTTCCTGCATTTCGAGTTGTGCTACTACCGAGCCGTCGATTTCGCCCTGGCCCACGGCCTGAAGCGGGTCGAGGCCGGCGCCCAGGGCGAGCACAAGGTCAGCCGCGGCTACCTGCCGGTTCCCACCTGGTCGGCCCACTGGATCGCCGATCCCGCCCTGCGCCGCGCCGTCGCCCGCTTCATCGACCACGAGGCCGCCGCGGTCCGGGCCGAAATCGAGGCGGAGGCAGGACCCTATCGCCAGGCCCAGTGAAACCCAGGGCCGCATAACTCGCATGGGTTTTCGCCATGCCCCGCGCGGTACAATCGCCTTGAGGTGGGCAGGCTGCGAAGGGGTGCCGCCATGGTCGACGTCGGCGAAGTGTCGATCCTCGTGATCGAGCCGCACCAGCTGGGACGCCGGTTGCTGCGCGAAATCATCGTCAGCCTCAAGATCGGCCACGTCCTGACCGTGCCGACGCTGGAGGCGGGGCTGCTGATCCTGGCTAAGCAGCCGTTCGACGTGGTGTTCTCGGACTGGTCGGAGGCCACCGACGCCATCGCCCTGGTGCGTATCATCCGTTCGCCCGACAGCCACAATCCGTTCATTCCGGTGGTGGTGATGACTGCCTATGGCGACTTCGACCATATCCGGGCCGCCCGCGACGTCGGTGTCACCGAATACATGCTGAAGCCCTTCCCGCCGCAGGTGGTGGCCAGCCGGCTGCGCTCGGTGGTTCAGCATCCGCGCCCGTTCGTGCATAGCGGCAGCTATTTCGGCCCTGACCGGCGCCGCCACCAGGCCGAGTGGACGCGTGCCGAGCGGCGCCGGGATACCCGCTACGTCGAGCGCCGCTTCCACGCCGAGCTTCACAGTGGGCCAGACCGTCGCCACCTTCCGGGCCGCTTGCCGGTGAGGCCGCTGCCCGCCGACTGGGGCAAGGAGACCGACGTCGGGACGCCGTCCTAGTCCAGGAAGAACAGCTGGCTGGTGTCCAGGCCGGTGGCCCAGCCGAGGTCGAGCAGGACCAGCACCACCAGCAGGCCGAGCAGCAGCCACAGCAGCACGCGGCCCAGCCCGCCCACGGTGGCGCGATGGGCCTGCAGGCGGACCAGGGCGTCGAACTCCTCGCCGAAGATGCGCCTGACCCCTTCGGCCTCGGCCCGGGGCAATTCCAGCACGCCCATGCGCTCCATCAGGTCATAGCGCAGCCTGGGCAGCCGCTCGGCCTCGATGGCGGCGGCGACGGTGGCCGATTCCCCGGCCAGGAAAGTCCGGATGGCAGTCCGTGAGCAGGTCATGGGCGGCAGCTTGGCGCGACTTCGTCAACAACCCCTTACCCATCGCAATCGCGCGCGAACGTCGTCCCTGCGGCCGGTGTTGGACGGTAGAAAACGCGCGCGGAGGAACGCCGTCATGCAAGCCAAGGACGTGATGAGCCGCCGTGTGGTCACCGCGCGGTCCGAGGCCACTGTCGCCGACATCGCCCGGCTGATGGTCGACAATCGCATCAGCGCGGTGCCCATCGTCGACGCCGGCGGCCGCGTGGTCGGCATCGTCAGCGAGGCCGACCTGCTGCGCCGCCACGAGATCGGCAATGCGCCCAAGCCGTCGAAATGGCTGTCGCTGCTCAACGAGGAGCACGTCGCCCGCGAATTCGTGCGCGGCCGCGGCCGCCACGCCAGCGACGTCATGACCAGGCCGGTGGTCACCGTCACCGAGGACCGCGCCTTGCCCGACATCGCCAGCATGCTCGAGGAACGCCGCATCAAGCGGGTGGTGGTGGTCGACGACGACTGCCGGCCCATCGGCGTGGTCAGCCGCTCGGACGTGGTCCGCGGCCTGGTGGCGGCGGCCGGCAAGCTGGACAAGGCGGTGGCCGGGTCCGACGCCGACATCCGCCGGCGCATCCTGGACAGCCTGGCCGATGCCGGCATCGCCGTCGGCCAGGTCAGCGTGCTGGTCACCGAACAGGGCGCAGTCGACCTGTGGGGCGTGGTGCGCTCGGACGCCCGCCGCGATGCGGTGGTGGCCGCCGCCCAAAGCACCGCCGGGGTGCGCGAGGTCAAGGACCACCTGGTGGTGGCGCCGTTGCGCCTGTGGGCCGACTAGTCAGGAGGAAGACATGGCGACGACCGCAACTCCCCCGACCCATGCCGCCCGCCGCACGGTGGTCGCCCGCCTGGTGTCGCCGGCGACGGTGGTGCTGGGCGGCCTGTGCATGATGTACCTGATCACCTACATGGACCGGGTCAACATCGCCACAGCGGCGCCGTTCATGCGCCGCGACCTGGGCCTGTCCGAGACCGAGATGGGGCTGGTGTTCTCGGCCTTCGCCATTCCCTACGGCCTGTTGCAGCCGTTCGGCGGCTGGCTGGGCGACCGCTTCGGCCCGCGCGTGGTGCTGGGCGTGGTGGGCGCCCTGTGGGCGGTGTCGACGGCATTGACCGGCCTGGCCAACGGGCTGGCGGTGCTGTTCATCTCGCGCCTGATGCTGGGCTTTGGCGAGGGGGCGACCTTCCCCACCGCCACCAAGGCCATGGCCACCTGGCTGCCGCCATGGCGCCGGGCCTTCGCCCAGGGCGTCACCCACTCGTTCGCCCGCATCGGCAATGCCATCACCCCGCCCATCGTCGGGGCCATCATCCTGACCCACAGCTGGCGGGCCTCGTTCGTGCTGCTGGGCGTGCTCAGCCTGATCTGGGTGGTGTGGTGGGTGTGGTTCTTCCGCGACGATCCCCATGCCAACCCGAAGATGACCGACGACGAACTGGCCGACCTGCCGCCGCAGCAGGTGGCAGGCGCGCGGCCGCACATCCCCTGGGGGCCATTGATCCGCAAGATCCTGCCGGTGACCCTGGTCGACTTCTGCTACGGCTGGACGCTGTGGGTGTATCTCACCTGGCTGCCGTCGTTCCTGGCCAACAGCTACGGCCTGTCCATCAAGAAGTTCGTGTGGTTCTCGGCCGGTATCCTGCTGGCCGGCGTGGTCGGCGACACGGTGGGGGGCGTGGTGTCCGACCAGATATTGGTGCGCACCGGCAACATCAAGGTGGCGCGCCGGGCGAACCTGGTGGTGGGGCTGGCCGGGTCGTTCGCCTTCCTGGTGCCGTGCCTGTTCATCCACAACCTGGCCGTGGTCACCGTCTGCCTCAGCCTGGCGTTCTTCTTCCTCGAGCTGACCAACGCGGTGCTGTGGGCGCTGCCCATGGACCTGGCGCCGCGCTATGCCGGGACGGCGGGCGGGCTGATGAACACCGGCTTCGGCATCGCCGGCATCCTGTCGCCGGCGGTGTTCGGCTATTTGGTGGACCGCACCGGGAGCTGGCAGCTGCCATTCTGGGCGTCGGTGGTCCTGCTGGGCCTGGGCGTGCTGCTGTCGTTGCGCATCGATCCGACCAAGCCGCTCGAGGAGCCTTCGGTGGCACGATGAATGCCGACCCGCAGATGACCCATCCGCCCGAGTTCAGCGCCGCCGACATCGCGGCGCTGGCCCACCTGTACCGGGGCGAGCTTTATCGCAGCACGGTGTGGCGGACGCGGCTGGACACCACCACCAACTGGGCGGTGGTCACGACTGGGTTGGCCATGTCGCTGACCTTCAGTTCGGCCAGCGCCTCGCCGTTGCCGCTGCTGCTGGTGTCGCTGCTGGTGGCGGTGTTCCTGTCCATCGAGGCCAGGCGCTATCGCTTCTTCGACTTCTGGCGCATCCGCGCCCACATCCTCGAGACCAATTTCTTCGGGCCCATCCTGCTCGGCCACGGGCTGACCTTCACCAACAAGTGGAACGAGATCCTGTACGCCGACTACATCGACCCGCAGCTCCACATCACCTTCAGGGAAGCGCTGGGGCGGCGGCTGCGGCGCAACTACGGCTACATCTTCCTGATCCAGATGGCGGCGTACCTGGGCAAGGTGCTGACCCACCCCTTCACGGTGTCGTCGTGGTCGGACCTGTGGGAACGCACCGCCGTCGGCCCGGTGCCCGGGCAGGTGGTGGTGGTGGTGGGCGTGCTGTTCCACGCCTCGTGGATGGCCATCGCCTACATGACCTTCCGTTCGCGCCGCGGTGGCAACCGGTCGCGGCCGGAACGGCCCCACAAGGACCGGGTGCTGGAATTGGCGCGCGGCGGCCCGGGCTAGCTAGCCGAACACGCCGATCAGGCCGGCGGCGACGCCGAAAAGGGCGGTGGCCAGCAGCACGGCGCCCGCCACCCAGGCATAGGCGCCTTTCAGGCGGTGGGATTCAGGCAGGGCGCTGCGCGACAGGGCGAACAGGAAGCCCAGCACGCAGGGCAGCAGCAAGGCGTTGACCACCTCGACGGCGATGGACAGCTCGACCAGGTTGGCGCCCGAGGCGACCAGGGCGCCGGCTACCACCAGGCAGGCGGTGAAGATGCCGTAGAAGCCCGGCGCCTCGCGCGGGTGGTCGGCCAGCGAGCGGCGATAGCCGGCGACCTCGGCCACCGTCCACGCGGCGGTCAGCGACACCACGATGGTGGCGACCAGGGCCGCCCCGCTCATGCCCAGCACGAACACCGCCCGGCCCATGGTCCAGCCCAGCACCGGCACCAGGGTGTCCGAGATCTGCTGGACCGTGTCCAGGGTGGCGCCCTCGCCGCCGGCCCCGATGGTGGACGCGGCGGCGACCAGCACCGAGGCCATCACCGCCTGGGTCAGCACCGCGCCCAGCGCCGTCTCGATGCGGGCCATGTGCAGGTAGTCGGGGCCCAGGCCCTTCTCGACCACCGCCGACTGCTGGAAGAACACCATCCACGGCATGATCACCGCGCCGATGTTGGCGGTGACCAGGTACAGATAACGCGGCTCGGTCAGCGGAATGTCGCGAAGCCCGGCCGCCAGCGCGCCCGCGTCGGGGCTGGCGTTGACGGCGATGTAGACGAAGGCCAGCTCGAACAGGCCGAAGGCGACGGCGATACGCTCGACCGACAGGTACGAGGCGGTCC
>JBLNBU010000011.1:0-11719 GCA_050260215.1 Actinomycetota bacterium | reverse complement strand
CGTCCAGCGCCGACAGCAGGCCTCCCAGCACGTGGTAGCGGCCGCGGAAGGCGCCGGTGCGTTCCAGTGCCCACAGGCCGGCGACGTCCTCGACCACGCAGATCAGGCCGTCGTCGCGCCGGCCGTCGGCGCAGATGGCGCACGGGTCCACCGAGTCGAAATTGCCGCAGATTCTGCAGGTTACGACCTTGTCGGCGGCCTCGGCCATGGCCTGGGCCAGGGGCACCAGCAGGGTGTCGCGCCGCTCGACCAATTTCAGTGCCGCACGCCTGGCCGACCGCGGTCCCAGGCCCGGCAACCGCGATAGGAGTTGTATCAGGCGCTCGATTTCGGGTCCAACCATTACGAGTCCGTTACCTTTTCGGGCGCTGCAACTGCATTTGCCGGCCCGAATTCCGCCCCGGCCGGGGCTATCTTCCCACAGGTTGGGGCGGCCTGGGCAATGAAGCCCAAGATACTGTGGGTCAGAAGGGCAGTTTGAAGCCGGGCGGCAGGTTGAGGCCGCCGGTGATCTTGCCCATCTCGTCCTGCATGGCGGTCTCGACCTTGGCCTTGGCGTCGTTGAAGGCGGCGACCACCAGGTCCTCGAGCACCTCGACGTCCTCGGGATCGACCAAGCCCTTGTCGATCTTGACCTTTTTCACCTCGAAGCGGCCGTTCAGGGTCACCTGCAGCATGCCGCCGCCGGCGGCGCCGGTGACCTCCATCTCCTTCAGCTTCTCCTGCATCTCGGCCATCTTGGCCTGCATCTGCTGGGCCTGCTTCATCAGGTTGCCAAGGTTCTTCATGCGTCATCGTCTCCTGGGATGAGTTCGGGGTCGGCGTCGGCTGCGGCCTCGTCCTCGCCGCCCTCGGCGGCCAGGTCGCGCACCGCTTCGATGGCGGCGCCAGGAAAGGCCTGCAGGATCGCCTTGACCAGCGGCTGCGAGGCCGCATCCTCGCGTCGCTTCAGTTCGGCCGCGGTTTCCTGCTCGGCCAGGGTCGGCTCGGCCGCGTCCAGCGTGTTGACCGAAACGGTCCAGCGCCGCCCCGTCCATTCGGACAGCAGGCGGGCCAGCTTGGGCGCCAGGTCGGACGGCGCTCCGGAATGGGGGCGGAACTCGATGCGGCCGGCCTCGAAACGCACCGGGCTGACCTGGGTGCGCAGCTGCACCGCCAGCACGCCCTCGCGCCGCTCCTGCAGCAGGGCGACCACCTCGGCCAGGCTTTGCGGCATGGCCGGCAGCGAGGCGGGCTGGACGGCCGGGGCCGGTTCCATCTTCAAGGCGGTGGCACCGGGACCCATGGGGCCGCCCACATGCTGCGAGGCGCCGGCCGACACGAAGCCGCCACCCCCGGCGGGCGCGCCGCCGGGACCGCGCGGGGCCGGCGGCGGCGGCGGATTGTTGCGCAGCTGTTCGACCAGCTCGGCCGGGGTGGGCAGGTTGGCGGCATAGGCCAGGCGGACCACCGCCATTTCGGCCGCCTGCAGCGGGTTGGGGGCCGAGCGGGTCTCGCCCAGGCCCTTCAGCAGCATCTGCCAGGCCCGGGTCAGCGCCGCCATGGACAGGGCCTTGGCCATCTCGGCGCCGCGCACCCGTTCCGTCTCCGAGGCGGCAGCGGCGATGTCGGCGACGTCGGGGGTGACCTTGAGGCGCGTCAACCAGTGGGTCAGTTCCAGCATGTCGGACAGCACCACCGCCGGATCGGCGCCGGCGGCGTACTGGTCGGCGATCTGGTCCAGGGCCTCGGCCACCTTGCCCTTCATCACCGCCTCGAACAGGTCGAAGACGCGGGCGCGGTCGGCCAGGCCCAGCATGTCGCGCACCTGGCCGGCGCCGACCGTTCCGGCCCCGTGGCTGATGGCCTGGTCCAGAAGCGACAGGCCGTCGCGCACGCTGCCGTCGGCGGCGCGCGCGATCAGGGCCAGTGCCTCGTCCTCGATGTCCGCACCTTCCTGTTGGGCGATGGCGCGGAAGTGGGCGGCCAGCACCTCCATCTCGACCCGGCGCAGGTCGAAGCGCTGGCAGCGCGACAGCACGGTGACCGGGATCTTGCGGATCTCGGTGGTGGCGAAGACGAACTTCACGTGCTCGGGCGGTTCCTCGAGGGTCTTCAGCAGCGCGTTGAACGCCGCCGTCGACAGCATGTGGACCTCGTCGATGATGTAGATCTTGAAGCGGGCCGAGGTGGGGCGGTAGCGCACGCCCTCGATCAGCTCGCGGATGTCGTTCACGCCGGTGCGCGAGGCGGCGTCCATTTCGAGGACGTCGACGTGGCGGTCCTCGGCGATGGCGCGGCAGTGCTCGCAGGTGCCGCAGGGATCGATGGTAGGGCCGCCCTGGCCGTCGGGGCCGACGCAGTTCAGCGCCCGGGCGATGATGCGCGCCGTGGTGGTCTTGCCGACGCCGCGCACGCCGGTCAGCACGAAGGCATGCGCCAGCCGCCCCGACTGGATGGCGTTGGTCAGGGTGCGCACCAGCGCCTCCTGGCCGATCAGCCCGGCAAAGTCGGTCGGCCGGTATTTGCGCGCCAGCACGCGGTAGGGAACGGGAGCCGCATCGGTCATGGCGCCACCATATATCGGTGCCGGGCCGGTGGAAAGCAGGGGCTTTTCGGGAAGGTGGGAGACCGGACGAAGACCCGGACCGGAAATCGTTACGGCTGCTTCCTTCCGGACCTGACCGGGTTGGCGACGGGTCCGTCCCTCGCCGATCTCCCGGGCGGAGAATAGGTGCGCCTGCCCCCCAATTGCAAGCCCGTCGATTGCGAGCACCCATTGTCGGGCTTGCCTTTCCATCGTCTGGTTCCGATCATCGACCATAGTGGTACTGCGGGAGAGGGGGCCCTGCATGCGGATGACGCGGCGGCGCTGGATCGGCGCCGGAGTGGGCGCGGTGGTGCTGGGAGCGGCGGTGGCCGGCTGGAACACCCTGCCCGGCGCCGGCCTGCGCTGGGCGGTGGTCGACGGACTGCGGCGCCTTGGCATGGCCGAGGTGTCGCTGTCGGACGCCGACATCTCCCTGTTCGGCGGCAAGGTGGTGGTCCATTCCATCGTCGCCAACGCCCCCGGCGGCCGGCCGCTGGGCCTGCGCGACCTGACGCTGGGCTTCCATTGGCGGCCGCTGCTGGACCGCAAGGTGGTGGTCGACGCCCTGGCCCTGGAGGGGCTGGACATCGAGGTCACCCGCACCGCCAAGGGCATCGAGGTCAACGGCCTGCCCCTGGCCGTCACCGGCGGCGGAGGTGCCGGCGGCGATGCCTGGACCTACGACCTGGGATCGTTGCGGCTTAGCAACAGTCGGCTGATCCTGGCCGATGGCGCCACCCGGCTGGTGGTTGAGCTGGACCGCCTCGACTTGGACGACCTCAGCAGCGGCTCGCCCGAGGTGCCGCTGAAATTCCACCTGGCGGGCCGCGCCAACGGGGCGCCGCTGACCCTGACCGGCACCGCCACCCCGTTCGCCGCCGACCCCGGCTTCGCCGCCAGGCTGGACGTCGACCGTTTCGACCTTGCCGCCCTGGCGGCGCTGCAGGCCAAGGGCCACCTCGCGGCCCATCTGGGCCTGTCGGGGCGCGCCACCGAATGGGAGGCCGCGGGCACGCTGGCGGTCGAGGCACCCGCCGTCGCCGGCGCCACGGCCAAGACCCTGGCTGTCGAGCTGGGCCGGCTGCACCACCGCGGCGATGTCCTTACCCTCAAGGGCGCCGCCGACCTGGGCGGCCTTGCCGCCGCGGCCGGCCCCGCCACCGTCGCCGCCGCCACCTTGCACCTGGATGCCGCCGAGCTGGCCTGGGCGGCCGGCAGCCATCGCCTGTCGTGGTCGGGCGGCGCCGCGGCGCAAGGGCTGAAGGTAACGGCCGACGGCATTGATGCGGCACCGGAACGGTTGGCGTGGAGCGGGCGGGCCGAATTGGACCCCGCCACCCTGGCCGGCCGCGCCGAAGGCCGCGTCGAGACCGACCGGCTGCAGGCGGTCTTCGGCGCGCTGACCCTGGGCCTGCGCCGGCTGGCCGTCGACGGCCGCGCCGAGTTCGGACAGGGCGGCGTCGCCGCCACCGCCACCCTGGGCCTGGCCGCCGACGGCCTGCTGCTGCGCGAGCCTGGCCTCGGCCAGGACTGGCTGTCGGCCGAGCACATCGACGCCACCGACCTGCAGCTGTCGACCACCGGCGGCGTCGCCATCGGCCGCCTGGCCGCCAAGACCGTCGCCGGGCTGCGTCGCGACCGCGTCGGCCCGGCCCGCGGCTTCCCCTGGCGGGCCGAGGCGCGCACCCTGGCCGCCGAGCGGCTGCGCCTGGACACCGACGGCGCCGCCGGAGCCGCCTCGGCGGTGTTCGACGGGCTGACGCTGCGCCTGACCCGTACCGACGACGGCTTCCTGGGACTGACCGCCGGCCCGGCCGCTCCCCAGCAACCCCCCGCCGCCCAGCCCGCGCCCTTGCCGCCGCTGGCACTGGGGCGTCTGTCGGTGACCGGCGCCTCGAAGGTGGTGTTCGAGGACCGCACCACCCCGGAACGGGTGCGCATCGAACTTCAGGCGGTCGAGCTGTCGCTGGCCGACCTGGACAGCGCCAAGCCCGAACGCGACAGCCCGTTCTCGCTCAACGCCGAGATCGGCGAGGCCACCATCGCCGCCCACGGGCATGCCCGTCCCTTCGCCGCCGAGCTGTCGGGCGAGGTGCTGGGCGAAATCCGCGGCCTGGAACTGCCGCCGCTGTCGCCCTATGCCGCCGATGCGCTGGGCGTCACCCTGCACACCGGCCATTTCGACGGCAAGCTGCAGGTGGCGGCCAGGCGGCGCGCCCTGGAGGGCAAGGTCGACCTGGTGCTGTCCGACCTGTTCGTCGACCAGCCCGACCCCAATGCCCCCCTTCGCCGCAAGGTCGACATGCCCATCGAGACGGTGCTGGACCTGCTGCGCGACGGCGAGGACCGCATCCGCCTGGCCATCCCCATCGGCGGCGACCTCGCCAACCCCGATTTCGACGTCAGCGACGCCGTGTCCCAGGCGGTGGCCGGGGCGCTGAAGTCGACGGCGGTGACCACGCTCAAGGTGATGTTCCCGGTGGCCGCCATCATCGGCATGGTCATCGACGCCGACGACCATCCCCACCTGTCCTTGCAGCCGGTGGTCTTCGACCCCGGCGCCGAGGCCCTTCCCGACGGCGCCCCCGCCCGCCTGGACGGCGTGGCCGAACTGCTGAAGGCACGGCCGAACCTGAAGCTGAAGCTGTGCGGCAAGGCCGGTCCCGCCGACTGGCCCGCCCTGTTCGAACGCCGCCGCCTGGAACGCCAGCCGCTGCTGGCCAAGCTGCAGAAGCTTGTCGGCCTGGACGCCAAGGAGCTGCCGCCGCCCAACCACGACGCCCTGGCCGAACTGGCCGCCCACCGGGCCGGGCTGGCCAAGGAATACCTGGCCGACCGCGCCGGCATCGACGCCGCCCGCCTGTTCGAATGCCGCCCCGAGGTCGAACCCGAAGGCAAGCCCGGCCGCGTCGACCTGCTGCTGTAGCCCGGACGATGACACCGCACCCCCGAAAGCGGTATATTCGCCGCCGCTGAAATGCGGGGGACCATGGCAGACGCCAAGCCGAAGCGGGTGGCCGAACCTTTCCTGACCGGCGCCCTGGCTGGATACTACCTGCTCGGCTATCTGCTGCTGCATCGGGCCGGGCTGGCCCACGACTGGAACGGGGTGTCCCTGGCGCCCTGGGACGGCGGGGTGGCCTTGAGCTTCGTGCTGGCCGCCCGCAAGGGGTCGTCCTGGCTGCCGGCCACGGTGGTGGCGCCGCTGCTGGCCGCCCTGCTGGACGGCGGGCTGGCCCGACCGCCGCTGTGGACCGCGCTGTCCGCCGTGGCCGAGGGTGGCGCCTGCATCGTCGCCGCCCGGCTGCTGCGCCCCTCTCCCGACCTGTGCCGCCTGCGGCACGTGCTGGCCTTCTTCGCCGCCGCCGCCATCGTCGCCGGGGTCGTCGGCCTGGCTGGCGGGGTCGAGGCCGTCTGGGACGGCCGGCCGGCGCTGGAGGCGGCCGAGCTGGGCGGCCGCCACGGGCTGGCCACGGCCGCCGCCGTGATCACCGTGGCGCCGTTCCTGCTGTTGCGGCCGCCGTCGCGCAACTGGCGGCGCTGGAGCCCGCCCTCGGCGGCCGAACTGGCGCTTCAAGCCGTGGCGCTGGCGGTCACCGGCTACGAGGTGTTCGTGCGCTTTGCCAACCGCGAGGTGCACTTCTTTTATCTGCTGTTCCTGCCCTTTGCCTGGATCGCCACCCGCCACGGCCAGCGCGGCACCGCGCTGGCGCTGGCCGCCATGTTCGCCGCGCCGCTGCTGTCGGACCGGCTGCTGGGACTGCACGACCAGGCCATCATCGAGCTGCACATCCGCCTGGTGGTGCTGGCCGCCACCGGGCTGCTGCTGGGCGCCATGGTCTCGGAACGCCAGGTCACCGAGGCGCGCATGCTGGCCCGCCAGACCGAGCTGGCCCATTTCCAGCGCCTCAACGTCGGCTGGGAGATGGCCTCGGCCCTGGCCCACGAGCTGAACCAGCCGCTGACCGCGGCCATGAACTACACCCAGGCCGCCAGCCGCCTGATCGACACCCCCCGGCCCGACCTGGAGCGCGCCGGGGCGGTGATGGCGCGCGCCGTCGACCAGATCGAGCGGGTCGGCCACATCATCCACGGCCTGCGCGACTTCATGCGCAAGGGCGAGCTGTCCCTGGCCCGCACGGCGGTCGCCGACGTGGTCGACGACGCGCTGCGCCTGGTCGCCGCCGAGGCCAACGCGGGCGCCGTGGTGCTGCATGCCGGCGGGGTGGTCGGGCTGCCGGCGGTGATGGCCGACAAGACCCAGCTGGTCCAGGTGCTGGTCAACCTGGTGCGCAACGCCGTCCAGGCCATCGCCGGCCAGGGCGACGGCGGCGGCACCGTGGCGGTGTCGGGCCACGTGGCCGACGGGGTGGTCGAGCTGACCGTCGCCGACGACGGCCCCGGCCTGTCGGCCGACGTGCTGGCCCGGCTGTTCGAGCCCTTCGTCACCACCAAGCCCGCCGGCATGGGCCTGGGGCTTTCCATCAGCAAGTCCATCATCGAGGCCCATGACGGCCGGCTGTGGGCCGACAACGGCCCTGCCGGCGGGGCCGTGTTCCATCTGACCATTCCCGTTTCCGGAGACGCTGCCTATGGCTGACCGCCAAATCTACGTGGTCGACGATTCCGAGGACGTGCGCGAGTCGCTTGCCGTGCTGCTGGAAGCCAGCGGCTGGCGGGTGCGCACCTACGCTTCGGCGCTCGAGTTCCTCGAGGCGGTCCAGCCCAGCTGGCGCGGCTGCATCGTCGCCGACGTGCGCATGCCCGGCATGACCGGCATCGAGATGCAAAAGGAACTTGCCCTGCGCGGCATCCGCCTGCCGGTGGTGATCATCACCGCCCATGCCGACGTGCCCATGGCGGTGGCGGCGCTGAAGGCCGGCGCCGTCGACTTCATCGAAAAGCCGTTCCGCGGCGAACTGCTGATCAACTCCATCCGGACCGCGCTCGCCACCCCCGATGCCGAGATCGGCCGCCCCGGCGGGCCCGGCCCGTCGTCGCGGCTGGCCACCCTGTCGGCCCGCGAGCGCGAGGTCATGCTGCTGCTGGTCGCCGGCCATCCCAACAAGGTGGTCGGCGACCGCCTGGGCATCAGCCCGCGCACCGTCGAGGTCCACCGCGCCCACGTCATGGAAAAGACCGGCGCCCGCAACCTGGCCGACCTGGTGCGCATCGCCTGTCTGTACGAGGGATCGTAAGGGAAGACGTCCTGCGCGACGGCTCCATCGAACAAAAGGCGAATCTTCTTCTACGTGGGTTACCTAATATACCTGCGTGGTTCCCCGTCCTACAGTTCAGTATTCCCCGATGCCCTTCACCCCCCAGGGCCGGGAACCAGGACATGGACGGAGGACGTATGTTGTTGCGGCTCGGAGCCCCGGCCGGCATGCCCCAGTGGATGCTGCGCCTGATGCCCTTCCTCGAATGGCTGCCCATGGTCAACCGGCAGACCCTGTCGGCCGACCTTGCCGCCGGGCTGACCGGCGCCGTGGTGGTGCTGCCCCAGGGCGTGGCCTTTGCCACCATCGCCGGCATGCCGCCCGAATACGGCCTTTACGCCGGCATCGTGCCGGCCATCATCGCCGCCCTGTTCGGGTCCAGCTGGCACCTGGTGTCGGGTCCGACCACCGCCGCCTCGATCGTGCTGTTCTCGTCGCTGTCGGCATTCGCCGAGCCGGCTTCGGCCCAGTACGTCAAGCTGGCGCTGACGCTGGCCTTCATGGTCGGCCTGCTGGAGCTGGTCATGGGCCTGTTCCGGCTGGGCGGCATCGTCAACTTCATCTCGCACTCGGTGGTGATCGGCTTCACCGCCGGCGCCGGCGTGCTGATCGCCGCCAACCAGGTGAAGAACTTCTTCGGCCTGGCCATCCCGCGCGGCTCGTCGTTCCTCGAAGTCATCCACTACTTCGCCACCCACCTGGCCGAGATCCAGCCGTGGGTCGCCGCCACCGGCGCCGCCACCCTGGCCACCGGCATCCTGGTGCGCCGCTACAAGCCGCGCATGCCCTACATGATCGTCGCCATCCTGGTGGGCGCGGTGGTGTCGTTCGTCGGCAACCAGTTCTTCGGCGCCGGCATCCAGACGGTGGGCGCGCTGCCGGCCTCGCTGCCGCCGCTGTCGGCGCCCAGCTTCGACCCGGCGGTGTGGAAGCAGCTGGCCCCCACCGCGGTGGCGGTCACCCTGTTCGCCCTGACCGAGGCGTTGTCCATCTCGCGCGCGCTGGCCGTGCGCAGCGGCCAGCACATCAACGGCAACCAGGAATTCATCGGCCAGGGCCTGTCCAACCTGGCCGGCGCCTTCTTCTCGGCCTATGTGGCCACCGGCTCGTTCAACCGCTCGGGGCTCAACTACGACGCCGGCGCCAAGACGCCGCTGGCCGCGGTCGTCGCCGGCGCGCTGCTGATCGTCATCATGCTGCTGGTGGCGCCCTATGCGGCCTACCTGCCCAACGCCGCCATGGCCGGCGTGCTGTTCCTGGTCGCCTACGGCCTGATCGACAAGCACCACATCGTCCAGATCTTCAAGAGCAGCAAGGCCGAGACCGCCGTGCTGGTGGTGACGCTGGCCTCGACCCTGTTCCTCGAGCTCGAGCAGGCCATCTTCGCCGGCGTGCTGCTGTCCTTGCTGCTCTACCTCAACCGCACCTCGCGGCCGGCCATCCTGTCGCGCGTCCCCGATCCCAAGATGGGGAACCGCAAGTTCACCACCGACGCCGCGCTGCCCGAGTGCCCGCAGCTGAAGATCATCCGCATCGACGGCTCGCTGTTCTTCGGCGCGGTCAACTACCTGCAGGAAACCTTGCGCAACTTCGAGAAGGCCAACCCCGAGCTGAAGCACCTGGTGGTGGTGATGAGCGGCGTCAACTTCATCGACATCGCCGGCGCCGAGGCCCTGGCCCAGGAGGCGCGCCGCTGGCGGGCCAAGGGCGGGTCCATGACCATGATCCGGGTCAAGGAGGGCGTCGAGCTGCCGCTGCGCAAAGGCGGCTATATCGAGGAGATCGGCGAGAGCTACATCTTCCACTCCAAGACCCAGGCCCTGGCCTCGGTGCACGCCCGCATGGACCTCGACCGCTGTGCCGCCTGCCCCCACTCGGTGTTCCTCGAGTGCGAAGGCCACAAGCAGCGCGCCTGCGGACAGCCCGAGGCGGCGGGGGCGGCATGACCGGCACCCCGCGCTTCAGCCGGGTGATGGCGGTGGTCGACCTGGGCGCCCGCGGGCGCGAGGTCGCCCGCCAGGCCTGGAACCTGGCCCGCCAGCACGGGGCCCGGCTCTGCCTGGGCCACGTCGCCGACTGGGGCGCGGAACTGGGTGCCGACGGCTTCTCGCCGTTGACGCCGCCCGAGGTGGAACAGCGCCTGCACGAGGTGGTGCGACGCAAGCTGGCGGCCATGGCCGGTGAACTGGGCGCCGCCGACCAGGCGGTGTCCACGGTGGTGGCCTTTCCCGGCATCGACCGCGGCATTGCCGAACTGCTGCGCGGCTGGCAGCCCGACCTGGTGGTTGCCGACTCCCGCGCCGGCATCGACATCGACGATGGCCGCATCGAGGTTCCCGGCTGGTCCTGCACCGCGGTCACCGTCCAGGTGATGCGCAGCTGGCCCGCCGGCCTGCGCGACCTGCTCGACACCCTGCACCCCGCCCGCCCGGCCCCGCGCATCGGGTAGCCGGCCCTCATCGTCATGCCCGCGAAAGCGGGCATCCAGGGGTGCGCCACCGGCTCCCTGAGCGGGGGTGGCGGCAGGACGGCGGTTGCCCGTCTTGGCGGCCCATGCCAAGCTTGCATCAACAAGAATACCCTGGGAGGGACTTCGCATGCGTGCCAGCAGGGCGCCCGGAAGGGCGTTGCCGTTCCATTACGGCTGGGCGGTGGTGGCGGCGGGCACGCTGTCGATCTTTGCCTGCCTGGGGCTGGGGCGCTTCGCGCTGGGCATGCTGCTGCCGTCCATGGGCGCGTCGCTGCCGCTGACCCGCTCCGAGATGGGGCTGATCTCGACCGGCAACTTCATCGGCTACCTGGCTGCGGTGGTCCTGGGCGGGCGCATGGTCGCAAGCCTTGGGGCACGGCGCACCATCGCGCTGGGCCTGGCCCTGGTGGGGGCCTCGATGGTGCTGGTCGGCCAGGCGGGCGGCTTTGCTCCCGTCCTGGCGCTTTACGTGGTCACCGGCTTCGGCAGCGGCGCCGCCAACGTGCCGGTGATGGGACTGATCGCCCACTGGTTCACCCGCCGGGTGCGCGGCCGCGCCGCCGGCTTCGTGGTCATCGGTTCGGGCTTTGCCATCATGGTGTCGGGTGCCCTGGTGCCCGCCATCAACGCCGCCCACGGGGCGGAGGGCTGGCGGCTGTCCTGGATGGTGCTGGGGGTGATGGTGACCGTGGCCGCGGTGGTGGCCTTCGCCGTGCTGCGCAACCGCCCGGCCGACATCGGGCTGGAGCCCTTCGGCGGCGAGGCGCCGCCGCCCACCCTGCCGGCCGCACCCAAGCCGGCCGCGTCCAAGCGCCGCATCCTCGCCCATCTGGGCGCCGTCTATTTCCTGTTCGGCTTCACCTACGTCATCTACGCCACCTTCATCGTCACCGCCCTGGTCCAGGAGCGCCACTTCCCCGAAAGCGTGGCCGGCCATTTCTGGTCGTGGATCGGCCTGTTGTCGCTGGCCTCGGGGCCGGTGTTCGGCTCGCTGTCGGACCGCCTGGGGCGCAAGGCGGGGATGATGGTGGTGTTCTGCTGCCAAGCCGGCGCCTACACCATCGCCGCGGCTCCAGTGCCGGAACCGCTGCTCTATGTCTCGGTGTTCCTGTTCGGCGTGGTGGCGTGGTCCATCCCCGGCATCATGGCCGCCGCGGTCGGCGACTACCTGGGGCCCGAGCAGGCGGCCTCGGCCTTCGGCACCATTACCTTCTTCTTCGCCATCGGCCAGATCACCGGCCCGGCGCTGGCCGGCATGATGGCCGACGCCGCCGGCACCTTTGCTTCCAGCTTCGCCATGGCCGCGGTGCTGGCGGTGGCCGCCGTCGGCCTGTCCGCCTTCCTGCCGGCGCCGCAGCACCGGTAAAGTCAGCCCCTGTCCGCCACGTCGCCGCGGGCAATGTTGACGGCCTTGAGAAGGGCGTGGACGCGCATGCCGGGCAGCAGTCCCAGCTGGGCCTG
>JBLNBU010000010.1:0-8347 GCA_050260215.1 Actinomycetota bacterium | reverse complement strand
AGGGCATCGACGGCGATGGCCAATGCGGCGGCGCAGCCGTCCTCGCCGGCCATCTCAGGCGTCGGCCAGCCTTCCTCGTCGACCAGCAGTTCCAGCTCGCGGGCATTGGCCTCGTGGAGGTCGCGCAGGACAGCCGGGTAGCCTTCGCATGCCCCCATCGAGGCCCGCAGCCCGGCGGCTGCCGAGACCAGCCCGGCAAGGCGCCGCCAGGGCATTTCAAACCCCTCGCGGGGCGCAGGCTCCGCCTGCTTGGCCGCCGCCGCAATGGCGGCCGGGCGTAATCCGGGCATCCCGGCTCACGTTCAGCCCCGCGCACCGCCCAGCAGGCCGCGGGCGATGACCTGTGCCTGGATCTCGGCCGCGCCCTCGAAGATGTTGAGGATGCGGGCGTCGCACAGGACGCGGCTGATGGTGTACTCCTCGGCATAGCCGTTGCCGCCATGCACCTGCAGCGCGTTGTCGGCGTTCGACCAGGCGACGCGGGCGGCCAGCAGCTTGGCCATGCCGGCCTCGATGTCGCAGCGGCGGTCGCTGTCCTTCTCGCGGGCGGCGAAATAGGTCAGCTGGCGAGCGATCATGGTCTCGACCGCCATCCAGGCGATCTTGCCGCCGACGCGCGGGAACTCGTAGATGGGCTTGCCGAACTGGGCGCGCTCGTTGGCATAGCGCAGGCCGATCTCCATGGCGCACTGGGCGACGCCGACGGCGCGCGCCGCGGTCTGGATGCGGGCGCTCTCGAAGGTGGCCATCAGCTGCTTGAAGCCCTGGCCCTCGGTGCCGCCCAGCAGGTTGGCGGTCGGCACCTTGAAGCCGTCGAAGCCCAGCTCGTACTCCTTCATGCCGCGGTAGCCCAAGACCTTGATCTCGCCGCCGGTCATGCCCTCGGCGGGGAACGGGTCGGCCTCGGTGCCGCGCGGCTTCTCGGCCAGCAGCATGGACAGGCCCTTCCAGTCCTTGGTGGCCGGGTCGGTGCGCACCAGGAGCGTCATCAGGTCGGAACGGCTGGCATGGGTGATCCAGGTCTTGTTGCCGGTGACCACGTAGGTGTCGCCGTCCCGGACGGCGCGGGTACGCAAACTGCCCAGATCCGAGCCGGTGTTGGGCTCGGTGAACACTGCGGTGGGCAGGATCTCGCCCGAGGCGATCTTGGGCAGCCAGTATTCCTTCTGCTCCGGGGTGCCGCCCAGACGGATCAGCTCGCCGGCGATCTCAGAGCGGGTGCCCAGGCTGCCCACGCCGATATAGCCGCGGGACAGCTCCTCGGTGACCACGCACATGGCGGTCTTGCCCATGCCCAGCCCGCCGTATTCCTCGGGCAGGGTCAGGCCGAACACGCCCATCTCGGCGACGTGGTCGACCACCTCGATGGGGATCAGCTCGTCCTTGAGGTGCCATTCGTGGGCGTGGGGGACCACCTCCTCGTCGGCGAAGCGGCGGAACTGGTCGCGGATCAGCACCAGCGTCTCGTCTTCCAGGCCCGGCTCGCCGAAATGGTGGCCGTCGCGGATCAGCTCGGCGATGCGGGCGCGCACGGCGGCCGTGTTGCCCTGGCGGCGCAGCACCTTGGTCTCGGCCGACGACAGGCAGTGGCCGTCCATGCCCAGGTCGACCGGGCGGACCACCTCGCACTGGCTCATGGGGATGCCGCCGGTCATCTGGGCGATGTACTCGCCGAAGGCCGCCTGCAGCATCAGGCTTTCCAGTTCGCCCAGCTTGCCCTCGGCCTCGAGGCGCCGGGCCCAGCCCAGCATCTGCTCCAGCGCGGAAACGTAGGTGGTCAGCCAGGCATAGCCGTGGGCGGCGATCTGGTTGGCCTCGAACAGGGCGGAATCGATCTTGCCGTCCCGGCTGACCATGGCCAGCACCGACTGCTTGGCCTTGGCGTGCATCTCGCGCACGGGCACCAGCGCGCCTTCGCAGGTGGCAAGCAGGTCGGGAAGCAGGATGGTCATGGGGCGGGCTCCTAGATTGCACTCGTCTTCTTTTCGTCACCCCCGGGCATGACCCGGGGGTCCGTGGATGGCCGGGTCAGGCCCGGCCATGACGAAGTATGAAATTTACCCCTCGATGCAGTCCTCGACGGTGTAGCGGCCGGGCTTGTAGGCCTGGACCAGCACGGCCATGTTGCCGGGCTTGTGCTCGTTCCGGAGCATCTTCATGTGGGCCTCGGGGATGTCGTCCCACGAGAACACTTCCGACATGCACGGATCGATGCGCCGCTCGATCACCAGCTGGTTGGCCTGGCTGGCCTGCAGCAGGTTGGCGAAGTGGCTGCCCTGGATGCGCTTCTGCCGCATCCACACGAAGCGGGCGTCGAAGGTCAGGTTGTAGCCGGTGGTACCGGCACAGAACACCACCATGCCGCCGCGCTTGACCACGTTGCAGCTGACCGGGAAGGTGGCCTCGCCGGGGTGCTCGAAGACGAAGTCGACGTCGTTGCCCTTGCCGGTGATGTCCCAGATGGCCTTGCCGAACTCGCGGACCTTCTTCATGTAGTCCTTGAACTTCTCCTGGTCGCCGTCGACGTCAGGCAGCTGGCCCCAGCAGTCGAAGTCCTTGCGGTTGACGACGCCCTTGGCGCCCAGGCTCATGACGAAGTCGCGCTTGTCCTCTTCCGAGATGACGCCGATGGCGTTGGCGCCCGACACCGCGATCAGCTGGATGGCCATGGAGCCCAGGCCACCGGCCGCACCCCACACCAGCACGTTGTGGCCGGGACGCAGGATGTGCGGACGATGGCCGAACAGCATGCGGTAGGCGGTGGCCAGGGTCAGCGTGTAGCAGGCGCTGGCCTCCCAGGTCAGGTGCTTGGGCCGGGCCATGACCTGCTGGGCCTGGACGCGGGTGAACTGGGCGAACGAGCCGTCCGGGGTCTCGTAGCCCCAGATGCGCTGGCTGGGCGAGTTCATGGGATCGCCGCCGTTGCATTCCTCGTCGTCGCCGTCGGTCTGGTTGCAGTGCACCACGACCTCGTCGCCGACCTTCCAGCGCTTCACCTTGTCGCCCACCGCCCACACGATGCCGGACGCATCGGACCCGGCGATGTGGTAGTCGGCCTTGTGATAGTCGAAGGGCGAGATGGGCTTGCCCAGCGCCGCCCAGCAGCCGTTGTAGTTGACGCCGGCGGCCATCACCATGATCAGCACGTCATGGGGGTCGCACACGGGCACGTCGACCACCTCGACCTGCATGGCGGTGTTGGGCTGGCCGTGGCGCTCGCGGCGGATGCACCAGGCGTACATCTTCTTCGGCACGTGGCCGAGCGGGGGGATCTCGCCGACCTCGTAGAGGTCCTTGAATTCGGGAGAGGGCCGCATATCGACCACCTTAGCCGCTTCGCTCATGTCCGGTACTCCTTGAACTGACGACAGGCCCTGCCCCGAGGAATGGGCGGCGCCTCACCCGACGGGTAGCGAGGCGCCCACCTGAATGACGCCCGCCTGCCCCGCCTTTTAGCGTTTTGTCGCTTTTTTCGCAATGCACAAAATGATAGTTTGTTTCGCGCAACGCAGATGTCGAGCAATTTTAGGTCGTAAAGCCGCGCCGTCCGCTTCCGTCGAAGCGGCCCACGCAATCGAGGTGGAGCATCCCGGGATGAGTGACAAGAGCGCCGAAAAGAGCAGGACCCAGGCCCACGAGAAGCCATGGCTGTTCCGCACCTATTCCGGCCACAGCTCGGCCGCGGCCAGCAACCGGCTGTACCGGGCCAACCTGGCCAAGGGCCAGACCGGCCTGTCCATCGCCTTCGACCTGCCGACCCAGACCGGCTACGACAGCGACCACGCGCTGGCCCGCGGCGAGGTCGGCAAGGTGGGCGTGCCCGTCTGTCATATAGGCGACATGATGGCTCTTTTCGATGAGATCCCTCTCGAAAAGATGAACACCTCGATGACCATCAACGCGCCCGCCGCCTGGCTGCTGGCGCTCTACATCGCTACCGCCGAGAAGCAGGGGGCGGCGCGGTCGTCCCTGAACGGCACCACCCAGAACGACGTCATCAAGGAATACCTGTCGCGCGGCACCTACATCTTCGCGCCGCAGCCCAGCCTGAAGCTGACCAGCGACGTCATCGCCTTCACCTACCGCGAGGTTCCCAAGTGGAACCCGATCAACGTGTGCAGCTACCACCTCCAGGAGGCAGGCGCCACGCCCGAGCAGGAGCTGGCCTACGCCCTGGCCACCGCCATCGCCGTGCTCGACACCGTGCGGCCCACGGTGCCCGCCGAGGATTTCCCCCAGGTGGTCGGGCGCATCAGCTTCTTCGTCAACGCCGGCATCCGCTTCGTCACCGAGCTGTGCAAGATGCGGGCGTTCACCTACCTGTGGGACGAGATCACCGCCAAGCGCTACGGCATCACCGACGACAAGCTGCGCCGCTTCCGCTATGGCGTGCAGGTCAACTCGCTGGGCCTGACCGAGCAGCAGCCCGAGAACAACGTCTATCGCATCCTGATCGAGATGCTGGCGGTGGTGCTGTCCAAGGACGCCCGCGCCCGCGCCGTCCAGCTGCCGGCGTGGAACGAGGCGCTGGGCCTGCCGCGGCCATGGGACCAGCAGTGGTCGCTGCGCCTGCAGCAGATCATGGCCTACGAGACCGACCTGCTGGAATACGGCGACATCTTCGCCGGTTCGACCGAGATCAAAGCCAAGGTCGAGGAGCTGATGGCCGGCGCCCGCGACGAGTTGGGCCGCATCGACGGCATGGGCGGCGCCGTCGCCGCGGTGGAATCGAGCTACATGAAGCAGCGCCTGGTGGAATCCAACGCCCGGCGCCTGTCGGCCATCGAGGCGGGCGACCAGGTGGTGGTGGGCGTCAACCGCTGGACCGAGACCGAGCCCAGCCCGCTGACCACCGGCGACGGCTCGATCCTGACCGTCGACGCCCGCGCCGAGGCCGAGCAGATCGAGCGTTTGGCCGCCTTCCGCGCCGCCCGCGACGCCAAGACGGTCGAAACCGCCCTGGCCGGGCTGAAGGCCGCCGCCGCCGAGGGCCGCAACGTCATGGAGCCGTCGATCGCCTGCGCCCATGCCGGAGTCACCACCGGCGAGTGGGCCCAGGCACTGCGCGAGGTGTTCGGCGAATACCGCGCCCCCACCGGCGTGGCGCGTGCCGCCGCCGGCACGTCGGGGCAACGCATCGCCGAGGTGCGCACCCGCGTCGACGCGGTCTCGGCCCGCCTGGGCCGGCGCATCAAGATGCTGGTGGGCAAGCCGGGCCTGGACGGCCACTCCAACGGCGCCGAGCAGATCGCCGTGCGCGCCCGCGACGCCGGCCTGGAAGTGGTGTACGAGGGCATCCGCCTGACCCCGGCGCAGATCGTCAACGCCGCGCTGGAGGAAGGCGTCCACGTGGTCGGGCTGTCGATCCTGTCGGGCAGCCACGTGCCCCTGGTCACCGAGGTGCTGGAGCGCATGCGCGCCGCCGGCCTGGCCGACATCCCGGTCGTCGCCGGCGGCATCATCCCGCCCGAAGACGCCAAGGTGCTGCTGGCCGCCGGATGCGCGCGGATCTACACGCCCAAGGACTACGACATCACCGCCATCATGGCCGACATCGTCGACCTGGTCGACGGCCGCGCCAAGGCTGCGTGAGGGAGAAGCCCGGTCGTCACCCTCGGGCTTGGCCCGAGGGTCCGCGGCGGACGGATGGCCGGGCCGAGCCCGGCCATGACGGGCGGGCGGCCTACTCGACCGTGAAGTAGCGGCTGAGCTTGCCGACGTGGATGAGCTTCTCGACCTGGCCCGAGGCGCCCTTGAGCACGATCTCGCGGCCGGCCTGGACGGCCGAGTCGCGCACGATCAGCAGCATGCCCAGCGCCGACGAGTCGACGAATTCGACCCCGTGCAGGTCGAAGACGACGCGGGCGGGCTTGCCCTCGTTGATATGGCCGAGAATCTCGCGGAATTCCCGGTAGTCGGCGTGGGTCATCCGACCGCCCACGCGGATGTCGAGAACATCCCCATGAGTTTCCGCGGCATAGTTCATAACGGCTCCCCTCCGGCAAGGCGTTCCGCTATATTAGAGCCTTGTGGCTCGGCCGGCGAGTATTCTTGTCATTATACGAAGGAATTGGGGATGGCCGCATGGGCATAGTGGTGGTCGCGGACGGCGATGACGACGACGCCGCGCTTGCCGCCTTCCTGGCCGGCAATCCCTGGCTGGAACGCCGCGACGGCGAGCCGTGGGAGGCGCGGCTGCTGGTCGGCACCCGGCTGGGTGAGGTCGGCCTGGACCGCATCCGCCAGGCCCCCTGGTGCGGCGCCGTCGAGATCGGCAGCGGCATGGTGACGCCCGGCCAATGGTTCCGCCGCCATCTCGAGGCCGGCGGCATCGGCCTGGGCTTGCGCACCGACACCGCCTATTCCTGCGGTCCCACCGAACATCTGCTGCATGCGCTGGCCGACCGCTTCGGCCTGGCCGGCGCAGCCCTGGACGCCGCCACCCTCGCCCTGCACGAGGCGGTGGCCAATGCCCTGGTCCACGGCAACCTGGACATCGCCAGCTTCGAGGAGGGCAACACCGAGGCCTTCCTGGCCTATTGCGGCACCGTTGACGAGCGCCTGGCCGACGAGCGCTTCGCCGGGCGCATGGTCTTCCTGTCGGCGCTGCCGGTGGACGGCGCCATCGAGGTGGCGATCGAGGACCAGGGCCGCGGCTACGACGACCCCGCCGACCGCCGCCGCCAGGCCGACGAAATCCGCCGCCACGGACTGGGCCTGATCCGCGCCCTGGCCGGCGCCCGCGTCGAGGACGGCGGCCGGCGCCTGATCCTGACCCTGGGGCTCTAGCGATGCTGCGCGGCGATCCCCTGGTCCTCATCGTCGACGACAACGCGCCCAACCGGCAGCTGCTGCGCGCACTGATCAGCTCGCTCGGGGTGGAGCGCATCGACGAGGCCGAGGACGGCATCCAGGGGCTGGAGGCGATGCAGCGGCGCCGCCCCGACCTGGTGCTGCTTGACGTCATGATGCCGCGCATGGACGGCTACGAGATGTGCCGCCGCCTGCGCGAGATCTGGCCGCGCACCGAATTGCCGGTGATCTTCGTCACCGCGCTCGACAGCCCGACCGAGCGCTCGGCCTGCTTCGCCGCCGGGGCCACCGACATGGTGTCCAAGCCCATCAACGCCGCCGAAGTCGCCGCCCGCGTCGGCGTCCACCTGGAAAACCGGGCGTTGCTGGCCGACCTTCAGGCCTACCAGGACCGCATCGGCCACGAGCTGGAAGCCGCCCGCCAGGTGCAGATGGCGCTTTTGCCCACCCGGGCGCGCACCCTTGCCCTGGGCCAGCGCCTGGACATGGTCATCGACGGCACCATCCACACCTCGTCCGAGTTGGGCGGCGACTTCTGGACCGTGCTCGACCTGGGCTACGGCCGCGCCGGAGTGCTGGTGGTCGACTTCGCCGGCCACGGGGTGCCGGCGGCGCTGCAGGTGTTCCAGCTCAACGCCCTGCTGTCGCGGCTGGGCCCCGAACAGACCGAGGACCCGCTGGCCATGATGGCGGCGCTCAACGCCGAGTTGGCGGCGGTGCTGTCGCCCGGCCAGTACGCCACCGCCTTCTATGGGGTGGTCAACATCGCCACCTCGATGCTGCGCTACGTCGCCGCCGCCTCGCCCGACCCGCTGCTGATCGACCGCGGCGTCGCCCGGCCGCTGGACGCGTCGGGCCCCCTGCTGGGCGCCTTCGAGGACGCCCAGTACGACCTGATCGAAATTCCCTTCCCCGCCGGCGCCGCCCTGCTGCTGTACAGCGACGCCCTGGTCGAGGCCCAGGCGGACGGCAAGCCTGTGGTCGAGGAGGCCGAACTGCGCGAGTGGGCGGTCACCGCGCACGCCAAGCGGGCCGACATCGCCTCGGCGGTGCTCGACCGCTTCCAGCGCCGCCTGGTCGGCGCCCCGCCCGACGACCTGACCCTGGTCAGCCTGCGGCGGATGTGAACCATCGCCGGCCTGCCCTGTTGACCGCGGCATGGAGCATTTCATCAGCCGTCACGCCCTTGAGGTGGTCCGGGTGCTGGGCTATGGCGACGCCGTGGCCAGCGGGCAGATCCGCCTGATCGTCGCCGACGAGGACGGCTATGACGCGGTGCTGACCGCCGACGAGATCGCCGAACTGGCCGCCGGCCTGGAAGCCTCCGAGGAACCCACCGCCGTCTGGCAGCCCGACATGCTGCCTTGGGATCCCCCGGCCGGCTACCGGTCGCCCCCTCCCGAGTGGACCCAATAGGCCGAAGCCTCGACTTGCGGCCGGTCGGGTCGGCGCCCCATTGCGGGCCCGCCGGCGCCCCCCGACATGCGGGGCGCGGACCAACCACCCGGAGCACCCGATGAAGCACCCCAGCGAC
>JBLNBU010000009.1:0-3124 GCA_050260215.1 Actinomycetota bacterium | reverse complement strand
GTCATGATGCCGGCGGCGACATAGTCCTGCAGGCCGAATACGGCGACGGCGGGCTTCCTGATCGCGAACGCTGGCGCGGCAACGACCGGCGGCAGGAGTCCTTCGAAGCGCTCTCCCGTTCCGGGCAGCTCGGCCGAGACGCGCGGGCTGCCGGCATGGACCTCGGCGCCGACATGGTGGGCGACCAGCCGGACGATGCGCTCGCCGTCGGCGGGCGACAGGCGCTCACCTGTGTCAGCAAGACCTTCCGAAAGCCGGTCGATCCAGAGCCGCCCGTCCGGGTTGAGCATCACCTCGACGATCGACGGGTCTTCCAGGAAACCGGCGATTGCCGGGCCGAGGGCGGTGCGCAGCATGCGCGTGCCGCGAAGGACCGCCTCGGATTGCTGGAATGAAACCGCCATGTCGTCCCCGTTCTGCGCGGGACCGCTCGCAAGCGGCCCTGGATCGGGGATGAGTAGAAGAGGCAGAAAATCGGGCGGCGCAACAAGCGCGATGGGGTCGTCGCAGTCTAGCGTATAAAGACAGGGAAACGGCGGAACGTAGTGCTCAAGCCACGGCCGATCTCACGCGCCTGCTCTGCTGGAAGCGGCGCGTCAACACGGACGGCGGTCAGGCCTGGCAAAGCCGAATTTCAGGCCAGTTTGTATAAGACGCCCTTACGGGCGCTTGTCGACGAAACCGATGGACTGCGGTTTTGTCAGCGCCAGAAACGCGAAAGCCACGACCAGAAGCCGCCCTTCGGCTTGGAGGGCGTCAATGGGCTATAAGACTTGATCGTCTGTGCCGGTTGGCTGAAATAGCGCGCCTTGGCGCGGCGGTCGTGGGCACGGACGTGGTCGATCTGTTCCTGGGTCATGTCGCCCGCCCAACGGACCTTGCCCTTGTCGATCCAGTAGTGGGAGCGGCAGGGAAAGCTCCAGTTGCCGATCGAGGGATGAAGGGACACGGAGACGCCGTCATAGGTCAGTTTCCAGTCGGTCGGGCTGAGCGGCGTCACCACTTCCAGGCCGCAGCCGCAGCAGCATTTATGCGCGACCGTGGCGTATTTCATCGACACGTAAAGCGTATGCTCGGCGAGCCTGTCCGGGATGCCGGTGACAAATTCCGTGTCGAGGACGATGGTCTGCTTCATGACTTGTCCTCGTTCAGGAGCATGTTGCCGTCGAGCGTGTAGGTGCAGTGGTGTTCGTCATCCAGATCAAGGTAGAACCCGAACAGCTTCTTCCACTTGATGACCGCCAGGGCCGCGTTCAGCGCGTTAAGGTCGGCAATCTGGATATTCTTGGCGTACAGGTTCTCGGCCGCGGCGGCGGAAAGGCCGATGCGCTTCTTGTCTCGGACATGCACTCTCATTCGGTCGGTGCTTGTCGTCGTCCTTACGATGCCCTGCAGCTTGTCGTTCACGAGGTCGATGCCCATCCCGACATCGACGAAGGGGACGCCTAGGGCCTCCAGCTTCTCGATGATCGGCCGCTTCGCATCACCGCGATCGACGCAAAGGAAGACGAAAGTCATACCGTTGAGGCAGTCCGCATTCGCGGCGTCGATGTGGAAATCGTGCGCCACAATGTTCCGGCGCATCGGCGCATAGCGGTCGCGGAAGTAATGGACCTTTTTCGGCGTGGTCTTCAGTTCGGCAAGCGTCGCGGCTCCGGGCGAGCGAAACGCATTGTGCTGGAGGTAATGATCGCCGTCGAAAAGATGGATCTCATGGACCGGCGTTTTCGCCACCAGGTCGAGGACGTAGGAACCCGTGCCGCCAAGGCCGATGATCGCCACCCTGGGCAGGGCCAGCTTTTGCGACAGGGCGTAGATGCCCGCGCGGCTTGAGGCCGTGTCCAGATACTCGAATACGGAATCGGGGTCGTCGGCCTCGATCACCCGGAACGTCTTCGCCGTGGCCGTCGGATCGATGGCCGCCGCGTGGCTCGACAGTATGTCGGCATAGGTGGTCATTTTGTGATGGTAGTCCTGATACCCGCTGGCGGGCTTGCTCGAAAACGAGTGGTCCACCACCAAGCCGTCGCCAAGACTCTGGCGGCTGCTGCCATTGACGATCTTGATCAGAGGACGCCCGTGCCGGTCGCAGGGGTGCTCGCCCGCAAACAAGGCGACGTGGGTGTCGGGCTTCGCCGTCACCTGTCCGGCGAGATTCAGTGTCGAGACCAGCAGTCCGCGTTTCACCTCGCGCTTGGCGTTCACGTAGGGCACGTTGCGGAGAACGAGGTGGTTGGCTCTGATCTCCACCTCGTATCCATCTTCCTTCAGCCTGGCGAGGTCGGGGCTACGACTTATCAGTGGCGGTGACATTGAAGATCATGCCCTTCTTTATTTTCACGGTCTCGCCCTCGACCAGCGATCCTTCCGGCTTGTCGCCGTGGCCGCGCCGGTAGGTGATCGTGAAGACGATGTTCTCGCCCGTCGGCGGCGTGTCGAAGGCGAGTGCGACGAGCTGCGCGAAGGAAAGTTCCTTGCCAGCCACGGTCTTCTCGCGGCCGTTCACGACGATGGTGATGTCCTTGTCGTGGTGGTTGTCGTGACCGCCGTGGCTGTGGTCATCGTGGTGGTCGTTGCCGTTATGGCCGGGTTTGTGATTGTCGGTCATCTTCCTTTCGTCCCTTCTTCAGTTCAGCCCTTGGGCGGGAACGGGTCGCCGCCGTGGCTGTCGGTGCTGGCGATGCGGCCATCCTGGTTGTGGATCCGCAGCTCGGTGCCCTGATTGCGGCTGACGGTGCGGCCGCTCTCGATGGCTTCGCGCTTGGTTTCGTGGTGGCTGCTGGCGCGTTCAGCGCCACCGCGTTTCACGTCCCATCCCCCGTTCGGGTTCGGGACGATATGGTGGGTCTTCGGCCCTTTGCTCATCGGTCTGGTCTCCTTGTTTTCCTGGCTCGCGGAACCGCGGTTCCGCATATCTGCTAATTAGCGTATTTTGGAGCCAAACACAAGGGCAGCCGATATTTCGGCTGCCGGAGTTGTTTACAGGCAGTCGAAGAGGGAGGGTCCGGCGGACGTTGCGCCCAGGATGTTCAGCCGCAGGAGCCGCACCCGCGCGGCATCCGCTGACACCTGGAACGCTTCCTGAACCCGCGCGATCAGGGCCTGGCCGTGTTCGGTGCCGGTG
>JBLNBU010000008.1:0-11935 GCA_050260215.1 Actinomycetota bacterium | reverse complement strand
TCAACGATCTCAACGTGCTGGCGCTGCCGGCGCTGGCCCTGCTGCTGCCGGCGCTGGCGCGCGGTACGCCCTCGCCCCGCGCAGCCGCCGTCGCCGCGCTGGCATCCATGGCCGCCTGCCTGGCAGCGCTGGTCTTCCTGCTGCCCATGCATTTCGCGCTTTATGGCGCACCCGTGCCCGACATCAAGGCGCTGCACGGCACCCACGGAGGCGGGGTGCCGATGCCCACCAATGCCGAGGGCGCGCAGGCCTTCCTGGTGCTGCTGGCGCAATTGCTGCCGCAGGCGCGCCTGGTGGCATTCGGCGGGGAATTCGGCCTGCTGTGGACCGATCCGCTGGCGGTGATCGGTCCGCTTCTGGGCCTGGCGGTGGTCCTGCGCGCGCGTGCCGCCATGTCGCTGCGCCTGGCGACCGCAGGCCTGCTGGGCCTTTATGTCCTGACCGGGCTGGCAGTGACCCTGATGTGGCGCAACACCGGCCATTCCTGGGGCTGGCGCTATCTGCTGCCGCTGTTCCCGCTGGGCTTCGTCTCGCTGTGCGCCTGGTGGCCGACCGCAGGGGCGGTGGCGCGCCGCACGGTGGCGGCGGCGCTGGCCGGGCTGGGGACGGTGGCGGTGGTGGGCTTCCTGCTGTTCACCAAGACGCCGGGGCTCAGCTACCACTGGGGCATCAGCCCGCTGGGGGTCGAGACCGAGACCGCTCCCGACTTCGTCCCCAACCTGGCGCGCGAAACGTTCTCGGCCAAGGCCTGGGACGTGGCCCTGAAGGACGGCATGGTCGGCTGGGTCAACAAGATGCGCGGCAAGAACCTCGAGGCCCGCCAGCCGCCCGTGGTCGGCCTGTGGCTGGGGATGCTGTTCGCCCTGTGGATGGGCTGGGGCGTGGCGATGGCTCGCGCCGCTTACAGACGCAGGTAGTGCAGCCGCTTGATCTCGGCCTGGGACACCCCCAGGCTGTGCAGGATCAGCCCCGCCAGGAAGCTCAGCGCCGCCATCAGCATGATGCCGGTGGCCAGGATGGCGGTGGGGAAGCGCGGGACCAGCCCGGTCTCCAGGAACTCGGTCACCAGGGGCAGGCCCAGCGCCAGCGATAGCAGGCACAGCAGCCCGGCGATGGCCGAGAACAGGGTGAAGGGGCGGAACTGCTTGGTCAGCATCACCACCGTCCACAGGATGCGCAGCCCGTCCTCCCAGGTCTTCAGCTTGCTTTCGCTGCCCTGGGGGCGGCCGAAATAGGCGGTCGGCACCTCGGCGGTGGGTAGGCGCAGTTGCAGCGCGTGCACCGACAGTTCGGTCTCGATCTCGAAGCCGTCGGACAAGGCCGGGAACGACTTGACGAAGCGCCGCGACATCACCCGATAGCCCGAGAAGATGTCGCTGAAGCCGCGGCCGAACACCAGGCGGACGACACGGTTGAAGCTTTCGTTGCCGAAGCGGTGGCCGAACGGATAGGCCTGGGGGTCCTTCGCCACCCGGGTGCCGACGACCATGTCCAGGCGCTGGTCTTCGAGCAGGCGGATCAGTTCGGGCGCGCGTGCGGCGTCGTAGGTGCCGTCGCCATCGGCCATCACGTAGACGCGGGCGTCGATCTCGGCAAAGGCGCGGCGGATGACGCAGCCCTTGCCGCGCTGGGGCTCGGCGATCACGGTGGCGCCGGCGGCGCGGGCGCGGGCCGCGGTGTCGTCGGAGCTGGCGTTGTCGAACACCACCACCTGGGCGCCGGGCAGGGCCGCGCGGAAGGCGGCCACCACGCCGGCGACCGCGATCTCTTCGTTGTAGCAGGGCAGGATGACGGCGACGCCGCCCCAATCCCCCGTATCCGTCATGGTGCCATTCCCCTCGTCCGGCTCGCGCGACAGAGTGACCGAGCGGCCAGGCGGAATCAACCGTCCAGCCGCCAGCGCCCGGCGTCCCAGTCCCAGCGGCAGACCTGGCCGCCGCCGGCGGTGGTGAAGCGCTCGGCCGCCCAGGCCAGCCATCCGCCGACCGCGCCGCGCGGCCTGCCGCCAAGGCGCTTCAAGGCGGCCGCCGCCTCGGCCTCGTAGCGACCCGAGCGGCTGAGCTGCCCGGCGCGGCGGCGGAAGGCGGCCAGGGGGGTGTCGACGCCGACCAGCCGGGCCTGGGCGAAGAAGCGTCCCCACAGGGCGAAGTCGCCCGCCGCCTTCAGGTCGGGGTCGAAGCCGCCCGCCCGCTCCCACAGGCTGCGCCGCCAGAAGGTGGACTCCTGCTGGATCCACAGGGCGCCCGGGCGCTCCGGGGCGGGAAAGTAGCCGCCGGCCAGGTACTCGGCCGCGGAAAAGCCGCGCCGGCGCGACCGGCCGCGCACCACCCGGCCGCGCTCGTCCATGGCCAGCGGATGCAGCGAGGTGATCCACTCGACCTCGGGGAACGAGGCGAAGACCTCGGCCACCACCGACAAGGTCCACGGCAAGTGGATGTCGTCGGCGTTGATCCACCCCATCACCTCGCCGCTCGACTTGGCGAAGCCCTTGGCCACGGCTTCGTACATGCCGCCGTCGGGCTCGACCACCAGGGCGGCCAGGCTGTCCTGGTAGTCGTCCAGCACCGCAAGCGTGCCGTCGGTCGAGCCGCCGTCGACGACCACGTACTCCAACCCGTCATGGTTCTGGTTCAGCACCGAATCCAGGGTGGCGCGGATGAACGAGGCCTGGTTCAGGCAGGGGGTGACCAGCGATATCCTCATCGCGGCGCGTCTGCTTTGGCGGCGGCGGCGCCGGCCACGGCGACCATGATCGCCAGTCCGGCGGTCGACAGCCACCAGCTTTGCCACAGGCCGTGGCTGGTGGCGTGCAGGATCACCCAGGTGGCGACGCCGGCCACCAGCATGGCGGCGACGCGGCGGTCGGGGCGGCGGGCGGCTAGCCACAAGGTGCCCAGGATCGCCACCGCCAGCAGCGTGGCTCCGACCCCGCCCAGCTCCAGCCAGACCTGCAGGATGAAGTCGTGCGGATGCAGCGGCAGCACTTCGGCGTCCATGATCGCCAGGACCTTGGCATGGCCGCCGGGGATGATGCGCTAGGTGTCCATGCCCCAGCCGAGCACCGGATGATCGGCAATGCGCTGGGTGACGAACTGCCAGATGTAGAGGCGGTGGCGAAGGTTCCACGGCACGTCGCGGAAGTGGCTGCCATCGTCGACCAGGAACGGCGGCAGCACGAAGGGCAGCACCGCCATGGCCACCACCAGCACCACCGCAAACCCCAGCGCCACCCGTCGCGGTGCCGCCAGGGCCAGGACGGCAACGCCCAGCGACGCCAGGATGGCGAGCTTGGGCGCCGAGGAATGGCCGAACAGGATCACCACCAGGGACGCGGCGATGACGGCTGCGACCCCGCGCCACCCCCAGCGTGCCCACGCCGCGACGGCGAGGGGCCAGGCCATGATGGCGGTGATCGACCCGGCAGGGTAGGTGGTGGCCAGATGGTCGTTGCCGCCCGGGCGGTAGTGGTGGAGGTGCTTGACGACGAACCCGTCGGTCGCAAGCTCGAACCCCAGCACGAGCGGCAGCACGAAACCGGCGGGAACCAGCCATGCCGCCATGCGCCTGGCCTCGTCCGCGGTCAGCGACGCGGCCGCGCCGGCGACCACCGCCAGGGCGACGAACAGGGCGCTGCGATAGGCCGCCACTTCAAGGGAGTGCTCGGGCTGGAACGTCCACCAGTAGGACGCGGCAGCCCAGGCCATCAGCGGTCCGACCATTGCGGCCACCGTCAGGGCGGCGGATCGCCGCGACGCCAGCTGGCGCCGCGTCGCCGGGTCGACAAGGGTCAGCAGGGCGGCGGCGATCAGGATCACCACCATGCCGTGGTTGGCGAACATGGCCACCGGCCCGATCGCGGCCACGGCCACGACGATGGCCTGGGCGCGAAGCGGCAAGGGGGCGAAGGGGCTGAGCATGGCGGAAGGTATCGTCACCGCTCGGCGCCGGTCAAGCCAGGCGTCCGACGAAGCCGGCGTTCCAGGTATCCAGGCCCGGCGGGCGATCTTCGCCCCAGGCGAAGGCGTCGACCAGGATGATGCCGGCGCCCGCGGCGAGGCGCTCGAGCTCGGGTTCGAACAGGTATCGCATGCGATGGGTCTCGTCGAACTCGACCACCCGGGTGCCGGTCTCGACGCGGAAATGGAAGTCGACGTCGACCAGGTTGCGCCGCGGGTCCATGCGCGGGGTGGTGGTGCGCACCACCGTGGTGCCGTCGCCCTCGGCGCGGCGTTCGCGGACCGTCGGACGGTCGGTGAGCACGGCCGGGCCGTACCAGACGTCGAAGATGAAGACCCCGCCGGGGGCCAGGTGGGCGGCGGCGGTGCGGAACACCGCCTCGAGGTCGGCATCGGTGGACTGGTAGCAGACCACATGGAACAGCGACGCCACCACGTCGAAGGAGCGCGCCAGCCTCAGGCTGCGGGCGTCGCCCTGGCAAAAGTCGATCCTGGCGCCGATCTCGGGCGCCAGGGCGGCCTGGCGGGTGCGGGCGCGGTCCAGCATGCCGGGCGACAGGTCGGCGCCGGTCACCGTCCAGCCGCGCGCCGCCAGATGTTCGGCGTGGCCGCCGGTCCCGCAGCCCAGCTCCAGCAACGAGGCGGCATGGGGGGCGACGCGGCGGGCCAGGCGCTCCACATAGGCCGCCTCGCCGGCATAGTCCTTGCCGTGGTTGAGCAGGTCGTAGCAGGCGGCATAGGCGTCGAAGACCGCCATCAGGCGCCTCGCAGCGCCGTCTTCAGCCGTTCTGCGACCGCGTCGATCTGGGCATCGGTCATGGCGACGCCGCTGGGCAGCAGCAGGCCGCGGCGGGCGGCGCGCTCGGCCACCGGATGGCTGTCGCCGGCGAACAGCCCCATCTTGCGGAACACCGGCTGCTCGTGCATGCACCAGAAGAACGGCCGGGTCGCCACCTTCAGCGCAGCCAGGCGACGGGCCGCCTCGGTGGCGTCGAAGGGGACGCTTTCGGCCAGTTCGACCGCCATCGCCCAGTAGCAGTTGTCGTCGCCGGCGGCCGAATGGGTCGGCGGCAGGCGGATCTCGGCGACGTCGGACAGCAGCTCGGTGTATCGAAGGCCCAGCGCCCGCTTGCGTGCCCGGGTCTCGGGCAGCCGCTCCAGCTGGGCCAGGCCGACGGCGGCCTGCAGGTTGCTCATGCGCAGGTTCCAGCCAAGTTCCTCGTGGACGAAGCGGCGCTGGGGCTGGAAGCACAGGTTGCGCAGCGAGCGCAGCCGTTCGGCCACCTGGTCGTCGTCGGTCAGCACCATGCCGCCTTCGCCGGTGGTCACGTGCTTGTTGGGATAGAAGCTGAAGCAGCTGACCTCGCCGAACGACCCGCAGGTCCGCCCGCCCGCTTCCAGGCCGATGGCCTCGGCGGCGTCCTCGATCACCTTCAAACCATGGCGCTCTGCCACGCCCATCAGCGCCTGCATGTCGACGGGCAGCCCGTACAGGTGGACCGCCATGATCGCCTTGGTGCGCGGGGTGATGCACCGCTCGACCGCCCCGACGTCCATGCACCAGTCGCCGGGACGCGAGTCGACCACCACCGGGGTGGCGCCGGCCCGCACCACCGCCGAAGCGCAGGAGATGATCGTCAGGGTGGGCAGGATGACCTCGTCGCCGGGGCCGATGCCAAGGGCCACCACGGCCGCTTCCAGGGCGGCCGAGCCGTTGGTCACCGCCACCGCGTGGCGGCGGCCGGCATGGGCGGCGAAGGCCTGCTCGAAGCGGGCGACGAAGGGGCCGTCCGACGAGATCCAGCCGGTGTCGATGCACTCGGCCAGGTAGGCCTTTTCGTTGCCCGCAAACAGCGGCTCGTTGATGGGGATGAACGCGTCGCCGCTCATCTGCGCAGGGTCACCGACTCGGCGGCCACCGGTGGGAACAGGGTCTTGTCGGCGCCGCCGACATAGGGGCCCTGCTTGACCTCGATCATCTGGATCTCGTCGAGCACGGTGAAGCCATGGCCGCCGTCGATCAGCACCAGGACGTCGCCGGGACCGACCTCGCGGCTTTCCACATAGGTCTGGTCGTTGTCGTAGAAGTCGGCACGCATGCGTCCCTTCTCGATGATCAGCACTTCCTTGGTGTACTTGAACTGCCGGGGCACGGGATTATGGACGTGGGCCTTGATCTGGTGCCCGGCCGGATGGCGCATCACCGCAACCTGCTGGGAATCCTCGTCGTTGGTGACGAAGTGCACGCCCGGCGGCCGGTGGTCGGCTGGCACGATCAGGGCCAGAAGCTTCGACCCGGCGGTTACGCGAACGACCATGTGACCCTACCCGAATAAGCAGCCGGCAGGATGCCACGGACGACTCGCCATGGCAACCTCAGCCGCGGACGGCGGTGACCAGGATGCGGACACCGTAATTGATGCCCAGCCGCAGGAACTGGCGCCAATGGTTCGAGCATTTCGATTCGCCCGCGGTACGGTCGCGCAGGATGTAGGGGACCTCGGCGATGGTCAGTCCGGCCTTGCGGGCGCGGTGGACGAACTCGACGAAGAATTCGCCGAAACCGTGGGGGTCGGGCAGGATGACGTCGAACACGCTGCGGCGGACCACGGCAAAGCACGAGGTGTAGTCGCGCACGTGGTCGCCCAGCATCAGCTGGGCAAATCCGTTGATCAGCCGGCTGGCCATCACGCGGGTGGCGACGCGGACGTCGCCGCCGCCCTCGGCATAGCGCGAGGCGATGGCGATGTCGGCCGTCTCCAGCGCCTTGATCATCGCCGGCAGCCGTTCGGGCAGCATCCAGGCGTCGGCGTCCATCCAGCCGACGATCTCGCCGCGCGATTCCATGATGCCGCGCAGGATGGCCGAGGCCAAGCCACGCGGGGCGCCGCGACGCACCACCCGCACCCGCGGCTCGTTCAGGGCGGCAACGGCGTCGGCGGTGGCCAGGCCGGGGCTGTCGTCGACGATGATGATCTCGACGTCGCCGGCGACGTGGGCCAATACCGCCGTGATCTGGTCGGCGATGATGCGCTCTTCGTCCAGGGTCGGGATGATGAAGGAAATCATGGTCAAGCCACCCCTGTGCGTCAGCGCCCACCGGGGCTGAGCACCGTCAGCGTCCCGTAGTGTTCCAGTACCCGGGCGCGGCCGGCGAACGGTGCCAGCGCGCCCACCGATTCGATGGTCCGCGTCTTGCCGCTGGCCACCGCATAACGCCACGGCAACGCGTCCAGGGCGTACCAGCTGCCGCGGACGCGCACCAGGTTGCGCCAGACGTTGAACTCGGCATCGTCGGGCATCAAGGCGTCTCCGATGCGGGTGTCCCATTCCGGCACCCCGCTCCACTGCAGCACCAGCCGGGCCGTGTACTCGGGCACCGGCACCCGGTAGAGCCACAGGCGCTTTTCCCCCGGCGCCAGGGGCAGGGCCAGCACGCGGTCGCGGTCGGCGCGGGTGGCGATCTCGGCATCCTTGCGGGCCAGCTCCTGGCGCATTTCGGATGCACCCGACACCGTTGCTGCCAGCGCCAGCGGCACCACCAGGCGGCCGACCGCCCGCCCATGGCCGGCACGGGCCAGCCACAAGAGACCGAAGGGCAGGAAGGCGGCGCTCGACACCAGGTACTTGTCCGAGGGGAACTTCACATAGGCCAGGGCGCCGAAAACGTAGACCACGATCAGCATCACCGCGCCGGCCGTCCATTGGGGATCCTTGTCCCGCCGCCAGGCCACGGCGCCCAGCCAGCCGGCCAGCAGCGCCGCCATGGCCCCGTACACCCCGACGGCCGGGGTGAAGGCGCTGGCCACCGAGAACTCGGCCGACCCCACGCCCGACGGCTGCTCGTTGCCGGCCACGCTGCCGAACAGGCTGAAATGGAAGCGCAGCATGTTGCCCAACTGCTTGTGGGTCAGCCGGCCGCCTTCCAGGATCAGGGCCATCAGCTCCATGCCGGCGGCAAAGCCCAGCACGGTCAGCCCGACCGAGGTCGCGGTCCGCCGCCACCCCCAGCGCCCCAGCCACGCCGCCACCAGCACCCCGATGCCGGCGCCGCCCAGCCAGGACATGTATTGCAGGCTGATCGAATAGCCGGCCGCCCCCATGAAGCCCAGCAGCACGAAGCCGCGGCCGTTCATCGCCCGCACGGCGACGGCGAAGAACACCACCGCCATCAGCGGCGCGAAGCTCGGATTGTCCAGGTAAAGCAGGCCCCAGCGCCAGAACGGCTGATAGGCCAGCCAGGCCAGCCCGGCGGCGGCGGCGGCCTGCCACGGCAGGGCACGGGCCTGGCGCAGCAGCAGCGCCATCGCCCCCGACGCCATGGCCAGGCAGGCCATCCGGGTGGCGACGAACCAGGGCTGCGGGTCGGCCAGGGTGCGGCTGGCCAGGTCCACAGCGCTGCTGAACCGCAGGCCGTCCATCAGGCGATAGATCGCCCAGCTGGCCAACTGCAGGGGCACGCCGGGATAGGCGTAGTTGTTGAACAGGTGGTAGCGCCCGCGCCAGATGCGTTCGCCCAGCCACTGGTCGATGTTCATGCCAAACGCCAGCGACAGGGCCGATATTTCGCTGAAGCTGTAATAGAAGTGGACGCCCACGGCCCACACGGCCCAGGCGACGAAAACGGCCATCAGGGCGGTGAAGCCGGCCAGCACCGGCCGGTGGGGCAGGGTGCTCAGGCGCATCGCCGGTTGATCTGCAGCAGGGTGAGCGCCCCCTTGGCCTTGGACAGAAGTTCGTACATGGACCCGGTCTGGCGCAGGCTGCGCAGGATGTAGCGTGGGCGGAAATAGAACTTCCGGTATGCCTGCTTCTGCAGCTTGACCAGGGTGGCGACGTCCAGGTGTTCCTCCCAGTGGTCGACGGCGAAGCCCGGCTGGGGATCGGACACCCAGCGGCGCCAGCGTTCCGGATCGACGAGGCCCTTGGCGACCGCCTGGTCGTAGAGCTCGGTGTTCGGGTACAGGGTCAGGATCGACACCTGGGCATAGTCCGGGTCCAGCCCGGTCAGGAACGCCAGGTTGCGGCGGACGTCGGCGGGGGTGCGTTCGAACGGCAGGCCGATGATGAAGTCGGCGACGGTCAGGATTCCCAGTTCGCGGCACCAGCGGAAGGCGTCGCGGACCTTGGCCACCGTGGTCCCCTTCTTGAGCTCGCGCAGGCCCTCGTCCGAGCCGGTCTCGACGCCGAACGAGATCATGCGCAGGCCGCAAGCCTTGGCGCGTTCCAGGGACTGGCGGGTGACCCCGTTGACCCGGCCGCGGAAGTCCCAGACGAACTTCAGCTTGCGGCGCTCGACCGCCTCGCAGAATTCCAGGACCTTGCGCTCGTTGAGGTTGAACAGGTCGTCATAGAAGCGGAATTCGGTGTAGCCCATGGCCAGGCAGGCCTCGACCTCGTCGAGGACCTTGTCCGGATCGCGCGGGCGATAGCGCTTGTAGGGCACGTCGCAGAAGGTGCAGCGGTACGGGCATCCGCGCGACGACAGGATGGTCGCCAGGTCGTTGGTCACGCCCAGGATGTTGCGGTAACGAACGTGGCGGATGGCCCGGCGGTCGACGATGGGCAGCTGGTCGACGTCCTCGACATAGGCCGGCGGCACCGTGACCCGGCCGAGGAAGCGCTTGTCCGAGAACGCCCGCTCGCGCCACGGCTTGATGCTGTCGCGGGTGTAGACGCCGGTGATGGCGGTGATGTCCTCGCCCTTTTCCAGGGCATTGAGCAGGGCGGTGAAGGCGTATTCCCCCTCGCCGACCACGATGGAGTCGAACTGCGGCAGGGCCGCGGCCTCGAAGGGGAAGGCGATGGGGTGGTGGCCGCCCAGGCAGATATGGGCATGGGGGACGATGCGCCGCACCGTCTCGGCCGCCTTGACCACGTCCAGCAGCGAGATGGTGAAGCTGGTGATCCCGACCACGTCGGGCCGGATGTCGGCGATGCGCTGCTCCAGCGCCTGGTGCGACACCCCCTCGCCGACGCAGTCGATGAAGTGGAAACTGTGGCCGCTGGTGTGCTGCTGGGCATAGGTCAGCACGTAAAGCGCCCCGAGCGGCGGGAACTCGCCGAACGAATCCGATTCCAGGAACTCGCCGCCGTCCTCGTCGGGATGCTCGACGACGGTGTTCTGGGCCGGCGGGTTGAGGATCAGGATCTGCATGGGCTCTTGCCGAAAGAATTAGGGGGTTATACCAACCCGGACTTTGCCTTCGCAATCTCGGCGAACCAGGACAGGTAGGCGTCGGCCTGGCGCCGGCCGCGGTACAGGTCCAAGGCGACGGCCCGGGCGTTGGCCGCCAGCTGCGCGGCCAGCCCCGGATCGGACAAAAGCAGGTCCGCACCCGCCGCCATGCCCGCCGCGTCGCCGGCGCCCACCAGGATGCCGGTGGCGCGGTCCGGGCCGGCACGTCCCAGGTCGACGATGCGCTCGGCCACCGCCCCGGCCTCGGTGGCCACCACCGGCGTGCCGCAGGCCATGGCCTCGGCGATGGTCAGCGAGAAGGTCTCGACCCTGGCCGCATGCAGGTACAGGTCGGCGGCGGCGAACCAGCAGGCCACCAGCGCCGGATCGGTCTGGAAGGGGATGAAGCGCAGGCGGGCGCCGCCGATATCCTGCTCGGGCCCTTCCTCGCCCAAGGCGACCAGCAGGGGCGGCCGGCGGTCGGCGCCCCGACCGGCCAGCAGAGCCAGCGCCGCCCGCAAGGTGGCGAAATCCTTCCACTCGTTGTTGCGGATCGAGTTGGCGGCGAACAGCAGCATGGGGGTGTCGGCCGGCAGCCCCAGGCGGGTCCGCGCCTCGGCGCGGGAGGGCGCGGCGAAGAAGGCGTCGTCGACGGCGTTGTGGATGACGCGGGCCTCGACCACCGCGGGCCACAAGATCGACGCGCGCGCCCGCTGCATCAGCCACTCCGACGGCGTCGCCAGGTAGATGCGGCTGGCAGCGAACAGGTCCTGCTTGCGCCGCCAGTTGAAGGCGGTGGCGTCGCGGGCGATGGCCGGGTGGATCTTCAGGTCGGGACAGTCGCCGCAGCCGGTCTTCCAGCGCTCGCAGGCGAACGAGTGGGCGCAGTGGCCGCTGAAAGCCCAGCAGTCGTGCAGGGTCCACACCACCGGCAGCCGTGCCGACAGCCGCGGCAGGGCGGACAGGTCGAAGTAGTTGCCGTGCAGGTTGTGCAGGTGCAGGACGTCCGGTCGGGCCGGGGCCAGCTCGGGCAACCCGGCCGTGGACGGGAAGGCGAAGTCCTCGCGCCCGCGGCGTCGGTCCAGGCTGGCCAGCGGACGCGCCGCGGCGCGCAGGCCGGCGGTGGCCAGGCCGCATCCGGGCAGCCCGGCGGCCTCGACCACGCCGGCGGCGGCCAGCAGGGCGCGCTGGGCCAGGGGGCGGCCGGCCCCGGCGGGGATCTCGAACACGCCTTCTTCGGTCCCGCGGCTGCGCTTGACCGCCAGCCAGGCCTGGTGGCCCGCCGCCCGGTAGGCGCGGTGCAAGCGCATGGCCACCGCTTCGGCGCCGCCGCCCAGGTCGAAGGTGTTGACTTGCAGCACCTTCACCGGCCGGCCCCCGTGACGGCGGCGACCACGCGGGCGCCGACCCCCGCGGCCGACAGGCGCTGCGCGGCATCGGCCAGGGTGGCGGCGCGCATGGCGGCGGCGGCAGCCGGGTCCAGCAGCGGCAGGGCGAGCCCGCACAGGGCGGCGGCCGAGATGTCGGCACTGAGGAACCCGTTGACCCCGTGGGCGACGATCTCGCCGTTGCCGCCGACGGCGGTGGTGACCATGGGCACGCCGGCCAGCGCAGCCTCGAGCAGCGCCATGCTGTAGTTCTCGACCAGGGTCGGATAGATGCCGAAGCTGCACGCCTTGACCGTGGCCAGCACCGACGGCGCCGACTGGGCGCCGGGGGCGTGGATGCGCGCGCCGGCCGGCAGCCTTTGGCGCAGCTGGGCGGGCACGCTGCCCGACAGGAAGAAGCCGACCGGCCGGTC
>JBLNBU010000007.1:0-15618 GCA_050260215.1 Actinomycetota bacterium | reverse complement strand
CCCGACTTCCGCGACAAGGCCGGTGCCGTCGAGGCGGTGGCCCGCGCCCGCCCCGACGTGTTCAACCACAACCTGGAGACCGTGCCGCGGCTCTATCCCGGCATTCGTCCCGGCGCCCGCTATTTCGAGAGCCTGCGCCTGCTGCAGAAGGTGCGCGAGCTGGACCCGGCCATCTTCACCAAGTCGGGCATCATGGTGGGCTTAAGCGAGACGCGCGCCGAGGTGCTGCAGGTCATGGACGACATGCGCTCGGCCGGGGTCGACTTCATCACCATCGGCCAGTACCTGCAGCCGACCCCCAAGCATGTGGGCGTCGACCGCTTCGTCACCCCCGACGAGTTCGAGGACTTCAAGACGGTGGCGCGCGCCAAGGGCTTCCTGATGGTGGCGGCCAGCCCGCTGACCCGGTCGTCCCACCACGCCGACCGCGACTTCGAGGCCTTGCGCGCCGAGCGCGCCCGCCGGGCGGCAGGCTGAGACATGCCCACCCACGCCGAGCGCCGCCTGCTGCCCTATACCCCCGAACAACTGTTCGAACTGGTCGCCGACGTCGAGCGATACCCGGAATTCCTGCCCTGGTGCCTGGGTGCCCGCATCCGCCGGCGCGAGGGCGAGGTGTTCTTCGCCGACCTGATCATCGGCTTCAAGATGGTGCGCGAACGCTTCACCTCGAAGGTGACCTTGAGCCGGCCCGACCGGGTCGACGTCACCTATACCGAGGGCCCGTTCCGCCACCTCAACAACCACTGGATCTTCAAGCCCGCCCCCGACGGCGGCACCGAGATCGACTTCTACGTCGACTTCGAATTCCGCTCGAAGCTGCTGCAGGGCCTGATCGGCGCCCTGTTCAACGAGGCGGTCCGCCTGATGGTCGCCGCGTTCGAGAAACGCGCCAGGCAGCTCTACGGACCGGACGGCCGGCTGGCGGCACGGGCGACGTAGCCGGAACCCCAGCTCAGGCAATGCTATTATCGGTGGGTTGCTCTTTTTTAGCAGAGGCGCTATACACTCGCCGTCTCGCGCGTCTGGAGCATATCTGTGACAACTGCAGTCGTAATAATGAACAGGACCGGCGTAGCGGTTGCAACGGATAGCGCATTGACCGTAGAGAATTCTGGTAAGACGATAACTTATAACGGCGTCCACAAGCTGTTTCGCCTGCACGCGCATCACAATATCGCAATACTCGTCTACGGCAGCCCCACTTTCATGGAAATCCCATGGGAGATCATCATACGCACGTATCGGGATTATCACGGTATTCGCGAATCTCTCTCGACTGCGTCCACGTATGCAAATGAATTTTTCTCATTTCTTGCAACCTTCTGCAGAAAGCACTGCAAGGCATTAGTTGAGGAGCACTACAGAAATTACGTCCTTTCGATCGTCGAGCAGATCATGGGCGAACTGTACACATCACTCCGAACAGAACGCGTCAGTCAAGTAGAGAAAATAATTGAAGACAAGGCAACAGCAGATAATAGTTTTTCTCAGCTACTGAACAGAGCGCTTTCAAAACTCCTGCGGACACGGATCAACGCACTCAAGAAGCTGCGATTTTCCGAGGGGTTCAGCAAAGATACGGAAGCGCTTTTGCTCAAGCAGTTCGACGCGGAGAATCAGCAGATCGTCCGCACCAAACTGACCGAGACGGCAGTCGATGCCAACAACGCCAATCACTTTTCGGAATTGGTCATCCTGTCCATAACCAGAGGAAACGGGGACAACATCGCAGCGTCCAACTGCGAACTCGATACCGAGATTTCTTCGGGCATCGTCTTCGTTGGATATGGCAAGGACGACATCTTCCCATCCGCATGGGGATACGACGTCACCGGCTTCATGCTTGGCAACGTCATCCGGCATATTGCGCACGAGGAATCCATCACCACGTCACATAGAGCCGCCCTAAGAGCGTTCGGCGAAGACGAGATGGTCCGCACCTTCATGCACGGCATCGCCGATGAGTTCAAAGAGGAATTCGGGCGCAGGGTAGAAGAGCGCGCCAAGGCAGAGCAGACGAGGCCGTTATTCGAGAGGTCGGCATATGACCAGATTGCCGAAGATATAGAGGCATCTGCCGAGTGTCGGAAATTGTCCGCGATAGCGGACATGCCTCGCTCACTCCTTGCCGAACTGGCGGAGAATATGGTAGTATTGTCGTCCATTAAAAATAGATTGCATGATCACGACACTTCCGTAGGGGGACCGATAAGTGTCGCGGTAATAACCAAAGGTGATGGACTGGTGTGGATCAAGAGGGACAATTATTTTGATCCCTCACTGAACCTTCATTTTCTCGATCGGAATGCACCAACACACATACTGACCAGCAAAACACCTACAGGAATACAAGGAGGGCGGCATGGCTGAAAAATCAAAAGTCGAAAAATTCATCGACGATTATTTTGACCGCCATCTGCCAGGCGTCGTTCATCACAAGAAGACCGGCCTACGCAAAGGGAAGAAGACGCGGCCGAAGACGCACGGCACCACCCCGAAGCTTAAGAAATGAAACACTTGGGGTAGCAGTCCAGACCGGGCCCGGCTACCGCCTCTTGTCGAACACCACCACCTCGTCCGCATGGCCCATGTTGAGCATGATGCGGGCGCGTTCCTCGAGCATGTCGGGGTCCAGGTGGTCGGGGCGCAGCAGCAGCACCCGGTGTTCCATCTCGGCACGGTCAGACGAGACCTTGGCCAGCTGCATCTCGGCTTCCAGGATTTCGCCCTTCAGGCGCAGCCAGGCCAACACGCCGCGGTCGCCCTCGATGGTGTGGTAGGCGAAATACAGCACCGCCCCGAGCCCGATCAGAGGCCCGATTACATGTCGAAGACGGCGGCGCAGTTCCTGTAACATGGCCGCGATAGAATCACAGCCAGATTCCAGCCGTCAACAAGTCGAGAGTCAGAAGATTCATTTTTCTGCGCCGGGAGTCATTGCTGTTGCAGAAATGACTCACTCGCGACGTCTGGAATGTGAATGAAATAAGAACATCACGACTGGATCACGTCAATCCGGTCACGAATCCAGCGATGGCCGCCAGCACCTTTTCCGGCTGGTCGCGGTGCGGCGAGTGGGCGCAGTCGGGCAGGATGCACAGTTCCACCGGTGCGCGGGCCAGGGTGCCGATGATGTCGTACTGCAGCCGGGTACCGTATTCGTCGTCGGTGCCCTGGATCACCAGCATGGGCACGGTGACGCGCGCCACCGATCCGCGGATGTCCCACTTGCGGAACTGCGGGTCCAGCCACGCCATGTTCCAGCCCCAGAAGGCGCAGTCGACGTTGTTGCCGTGCCAGCGCGCCAGGCGGTGGCGCAAGCCCCCCAGCTTGAAGGCGTCGGTGGTGCCCGAGATGGATTTGACGCAGCAGTCCTCGACCACCACGTGGGGCGCCATGACCACCACGCCTTCCACCAGCGGGGCGTTGCCGCTGCCGGCGTGGATCAGGGTGATCGAAGCGCCGTCCGAGTGCCCGACCAGGATGGCCCGCTTGACCCCAGCCGCCTCCAGCACCTTGGGCAGGACCACCAGCCCCTCGTCGTGCATGTAGGACAGCGGCCGCGGCAGCGCGCACGGGTCCGAGCCGCCATAGCCCTGCCGCGAATAGGCGAGCACGCCGCAGCCGGTGGCCTGGGACAACAGGTCGGGAAAATCCCGCCACATGCCGACCGAGCCCAGGCCTTCGTGCAGCATCACCAGGGTCGGCGCCGCATCGGGGCCGGGACCGACCCAGCGGTATTCCAGGCGGACGCCGTCGATGTCGAAGTGGTTCATGGCACATTGTCTCCACCCTCTCCCAGCGGGAGAGGGCCGGGGTGAGGGCGAGATGCGGGCCCAGGGCAGCGGCGAGGGAGCGGACGCATCACCCCCTCGCCCTCCCCTCTCCCTCAAGGGAGAGGGGTATTCTAGTCACCCCCGCAGCTTGAAGCGCTGGATCTTGCCGGTGGCGGTCTTGGGCAGGGCGTCGACGAACTCGATCCAGCGCGGGTACTTGTAGGGCGCCAGCTTGGCCTTGACGAAGGCCTGCATCTCCTCGACCAGCAGTTCGCCGCCGCTGATGCCGGGCTTCAGCACCACATAGGCTTTCGGCTTGATCAGCCCCTCGGCGTCGGCATGGCCGACCACGGCGGCTTCCAGGACCTTGTCGTTGGCGATCAATGCGGCCTCGACCTCGAAGGGGCTGACCCAGATGCCGCCCACCTTCAGCATGTCGTCGCCGCGGCCGGCATAGCGGAAATAGCCTTCGGGGTCGATGTAGTACTTGTCACCGGTGTGGGTCCACTCGCCGCGGAAGGTGCGCATGCTTTTTTCACGCTGGTTCCAATAGGCCACCGCCGAGGACGGGCCCTTGACCACCAGCTCGCCCATCTCGCCCTTGGGCACCTCGCGGCCGTCGTCACTGAGGATCTTCAGCTCGTAGCCCGGCACCGGCACGCCAGAGGTACCGTAACGCACGTCGCCGTGGCGGTTGGACAGGAAGATGTGCAGCATCTCGGTCGAGCCCAGCCCGTCGAGGATGGGGGCGCCGAAGCGCTCCTCCCACCGCTTGCCCACGTCCTCGGGCAGCGCCTCGCCGGCCGAGGTGCACACGCGCATGGCCTGCGAAGCGGTGCCGCGGTGGAACTCGGGGTCGGCCAGGATGGAACCGTACAGCGTCGGCACCCCATAGAAGATGGTCGGCTGGTGCTTGCGCAGGATGCCCACCACCGCCTCAGGCGTCGGGCGCTCGTGCAGCAGCACGGTGGTGGCGCCCGCATGCAGCGGGAAGGTCATGCCGTTGCCAAGCCCATAGGCGAAGAACAGCTTGGCGGCCGAAAAGACGATGTCGTCCTCGCGCACGCCCAGCACGTTCTGGCCGTAAAGGACCGCGGTCGCCGGCAGGTCGCCCTGCAGGTGCACCGCCCCCTTGGGCGCGCCGGTCGAGCCCGACGAATACAGCCAGAAGGCCACGTCGTCGCGGGTGGTGGGCGCCGGCGCCAGCTGGGCCGACGCCTTGGCCTGCAGGTCCGACAGCAGGACGTGGCCGTGGGCATCCTTGCCGGCCACCACCACCGTCTGCAGGAACGGCAGGTCCTTGAGGATCGGCGTCACACGGTCGAGCAGGGCCTCCGACACCACCAGGGCGCGGGCGCGCGAGTCGGCCAGCATGTAGCCGTAATCGCCGGTGGTCAGCAGGGTGTTGAGCGGAATCGGCACGATGCCGGCCTTGATCGCCCCCCAGAACACCGCCGGGAAGTCGACGGTGTCGAGCATGATCATGGCGATGCGCGTCTCCATGGCCAGGCCCAGGTCCTTCAGCGCGTTGCCGGTGCGGTTGACCCGCTCGGCCAGCTGGCCATAGGTGTGACTGCCGTCGACGTCGATATAGGCCGCCTTGGCCCCCCTGCCCTCGGTGACGTGACGGTCGATGAACCAGGTGGCGGCGTTGTAGTCGCGCGGAATGTCGAGCACCGGTTCGGAATGGGTCACATGGGACATTGGGCCTTCCTCCTAGCTACCCCTGTTGTTCTTGTCTTCCCAGGTTGGTCTCGGCTCTTAGAGGCCGATGTGCCTTTTCAGTATCTCCGGGTCCTCGCGCAGGCGCGCCGGACCGCCGTCATAGACCACCCGGCCCTTGACCAGGATGACGTGGCGGTCGGCGAGGTCGAGCAGGACGCCGACGTTCTTGTCGACCACCACGGTGGCGATGCCGGTCTGCTTGATGGTGCGCACCACCTGCCAGATCTCGCGCCGGATCAAGGGTGCCAGGCCCTCGGTGGCCTCGTCCAGGATCAACAGGTCGGGGTTGGTCATCAGGGCACGGCCGATGGACCGCATCTGCTGCTCGCCGCCCGAGAGGTGGTTGCCCAGGTTGCTGCGCCGCTCGGCCAGGCGCGGGAAGGTGTCCAGCACCCGCTCATAGGTCCAGTCGCGCCGCCCGCTGGGGCCCGGGCGCGCCGCCATGCGCAGGTGCTCGTCGACGCTCAGGTTGTGGAAGACGCCGCGGCCCTCGGGGACATAGGCGATACCGGTGCGGATGATGGCGTGGGTTTCCTTGCCCGCCATGGGCCGGCCGGCGATGGTGACCCGGCCCTTGCGCGGCCGCACGATGCCCAGCAGGCTTTTGAGCAGGGTCGACTTGCCCATGCCGTTGCGGCCCATCAGCGCCACCGTCTCGCCCTTGCCGACGCAGAAGTCGACGCCGTGCAGGATGTGGCTGGAGCCGTAGTACGAGTGGATGCCTTCGGCTTCGAGGAACATCAGTACGCCTCCGCTCCGTCGCCGAGATAGGCGTCCTGCACCGCCTGGGATGCGCGCACCACCTCGACGGGGCCGCTTTCCAGCACGGTGCCGTTGACCATCACCGTCAGCACCTGGGCGATGGAGAACACCGCGTCCATGTCGTGCTCGATCAGGATCAGGGTGTAGCGCCGGGCCAGGTCCTTGAGCAGGTCGACCATCATTTCCGACTCTTCCTTGCCCATGCCGGCCAAGGGTTCGTCGAGCACCAGCACCTCGGGCTGGGTGGCCAGCACCATGCCGATTTCCAGCTGGCGCTGCTCGCCATAGGACATGGTCCCGGCAATGCGGTCGCGGCGCTTGCCCAGGCCGCACAGCTCCAGCGCCTGCTGGGCGCGCTCGTTGACCGCCTGGTAGGCCGAGGCCGGCCGGAAGAAGCGCATGGAGGTCGACAGCATGGACTGCGCCGCCAGCCGGCAGTTCTCGAAGCAGGTGAAGCTGGGAAAGACGTTGGTCTTCTGGTAGCTGCGCCCGATGCCCAGGCGCGAGATGGCCTGCGCCGGCAGGCGGGTGACGTCGCGGCCCTTGAACAGCACCTGGCCGCCCGATGGCGGCAGATGGCCGGTCAACAGGTTGACCAGGGTGCTTTTGCCGGCGCCGTTGGGGCCGATGATGGCGTGGGCCTGGCGCTCGAGGAAACGCAAGGCCACCATGTTGACGGCGACCAGGCCGCCGAACGCCTTGGTCAGTTGGCGGGTTTCCATCACCGCCGGGGTCTCGACGACCGACTGGGGAAGCTGGGCGGTCATTCCGGGTCCTCCCCGCCGTCGGCGCGCCTGGCGCCGGCCAGGTCGAGCGCCAGGCCGGCGACGCCGCGCGGCAGCACCAGCACGATGGCGATGATCATGGCGCCCAACAGCGCCAGCCAATGCTCGGTCAGCGACTCGAAGCCCATGCGGGCCAGCTCCAGCAGGAAGGCACCCAGGATCGGCCCGAACAAGGTGCCCATGCCGCCCAGGATCACCATCACCAGCACCTGGCCCGACTGGTGCCAGGACAGCATGGCCGGATTGACGAAGCCGTACTGGGTAGCGGCCAGGAAGCCGGCTAGGCCGGCGACGGTGCCGCCGATGGTGAAGGTCACCAGCTTGTAGGCGGCCGGGTTGTAGCCCAGGCCGCGCACCCGGTGCTCGTTGACGCCGATGGCGCGCACCACCCGGCCGAAGGGCGAGGCCAGCAGCACCCGCAGCAGCAGATAGCTCCCCACCAGCACGCCGAAGGCGACGTAGAAGAACGCCACCTTGCTGTCCAGGTCGACCACGGTGCGCCCGAACAGCTCTACCGCCGGCTTGACGTAGATGTAGGTGCCGTCCGAGCCGCCGGCGAGCTTGCTGTCGTTGAAGAAATAGAAGCCCATCTGCCCGAAGGCGAGCGTCACCATGATGAAGTAGATGCCCGAGGTGCGGATCGACAGGAAGCCCACCACCGCCGCCGCCGCCGCCGTGCCCAGCAGGGCCAGCGGCAGCACCACCCACAGGTTGGCGGCCTCGTACTGGGGCGACAGCATGGCCAGCCAATAGCCGCCCAGGCCGAAGAAGGCGGCGTGCCCCAGGCTGACCAGCCCGCAGACGCCCACCAGCAGGTCCAGGCTCATGGCCAGCACCGCCAGGATCATCACGCCGGTCAGCTTCTGCATCAAGAAGGCATGCTTGGCCGGAAAGGCCCAGCCCCCCCACACAGGGAACAGCGCCAGCACCAGGGCCAGGGCCAGCAGCACCAGGGCCAGCGAACGGGGAAGCCGGTCGGTCATGCGAACAGCCCCCGCGGCTTCCACAGCAGCACCGCGGCCATCACCGCATAGACCGAGAAACTGGCGAATTCAGGCACGAACACCTTGCCGAAGGTGTCGGCCAGGCCGATCAGCAGCGCCCCCAGGAAGGCGCCCTTGACCGAGCCGACGCCGCCGATCACCACGACCACGAAGCAGATGATCAGTACGCTTTCACCCATGCCCGGATAGACCGAGTTGACCGGCGCCGACAGCGCGCCGGCAAGGCCGGCGATGGCGGCGCCGACGGCGAAGACGACGCCGAACAGCAGTTTCACGTCGATGCCCAGCGCAGACACCATCTCGCGATTCGAGGCCCCCGCCCGCACCCACATGCCGAAGCGGGTCCTGGCGATGACGAACCACATGGCAACCGCCAGGGCCGCGCACACTCCCGACAGCGCCAGCCGGTAGGCCGGATAGGCCAGCCGGTCGGTGAGCTGGATGGACCACGCCAGCGCCTGGGGCACGGCGACGCCGTGGACGTCGTTGCCCCACAGCACCTTCTGCGCCTCGTTGAAGATCAGGATCAGGCCATAGGTCAGCAGCACCTGGTCCAGATGGTCGCGCCGGTAAAGGGTGCGCACCAGCACCGCCTCGATGGCGTAGCCGACCGCCGCCGCAATGGGCAAGGACAAGAGCACTGCCGCAGGAAGGCTGCCGGTCTTGGCCGCCAGCCAATAGGCCAGGTACGCGCCCAGCATGTAGAACGAGCCATGGGCCAGGTTGATGATGCCCATGATGCCGAAGATCAGCGTCAGCCCGCTGGCCACCAGGAACAGCAGCAGCCCGTACTGGACCCCGTTCAGCACCTGGATCAGGAAGAACCACACATCCATCACGCCGCTTCCACCGAACGCATCTCCTTCGCCCGTCACCCCCGGGCTTGGCCCGGGGGTCCCTGCCGGATGCCCGGGTCGAGCCCGGGCATGACGTGGAAAGCAGGCCTACGCCAGCTTGCAGCCGCGTGCGGGATCCTCGACGGCCGCCTGGGCGACGCCGAGCACCACTTCCTTGCCGCCCTTGACCTGGCGCAGGTAGATGTCCTGCACCGGGTTGTGGGCCTTGGAGAAGCGGAAGGGCCCGCGCGGGCTCTTGATCTCGGCGGCTTCCATGGCGGCGATGACCGCCTGGCGCGACGAGGTATCGCCCTTCACGGCCTTCAGCGCCGCGTCCATCACCTGGGCGGCGTCATAGCCCTGCACCGCATAGACGTCGGCCGGCTTCTTGTAGGTGGCGGTATAGGCGGTGCGGAAACGGACGTTCTCGGCGGTTTCCAGCGCGTCGGCATAGTGCAGCGTGGTCAGCACGCCCTCGGCCGCCTCGCCCTGGCCGGCCAGCACGCCGTCGGTCAGGAAGCCCGGCCCCAGCAGCGGAATGCCCTTCAGCCCCGCCGCGGCATAGTCCTTGACGAACTTCAGCGCGCCGGCGCCGGCGAAGAACACCATCACCGCATCGGGCTTCAGGGCCGCGATCTCGGTCAGGTTGGCCTGGAACTCGGCGGTGGGGAACGGCACCAGGATCTGCTTGGCGATCTTGCCGCCCTGCTTCTGGAAGTTCTCCTCGAAGGCGCCGATCATCTCTTCGCCGGCGGCGTACTTCCAGGTCATGGTGACCACGTTCTTGTAGCCGCGGTCCCACGCCACCTTGCCCATCGGCCAGGTGGTCTGCCAGTTGGAGAACGAGGTGCGGAAGATGTTGGGGGCGCACATGGGCCCGGTGGCGGCGTTGGCGCCGGCATTGGGGATGATGGTGATGGTGCCGGTATCGCGGGTGACCTTGACCATGCCCATGGCGACGCCCGAATGCACGGTGCCGACCAGGAAGTCGACCTTCTCGCCGGTGGCCAGCTTGTTGGCGTTCTCGGGGGCCTTGGCGGGATCGGACTCGTCGTCCAGCGCCACGAACTCGATGTCGCGGCCGCCCATCTTCCCGCCGCGCTCGGCGAGCGCCATCTTGAAGCCGTTGGTGATCGCCTCGCCCAGGCCCGCATAGGTGCCCGAATAGGGCAGCATCAGTCCGACCTTGACCTTGGCGGTGTTGCCGATGGCAAACCTGGTCGGCACGAAGCCGACGGCGGCCGCGGCAGCGCCCGCCTGAAGAATCCGACGACGCGAATACGAATTGTTCTCCATGCGCTCCCTCCCGGATCATTTGCCCGCCGTCTTTTGCGGCTGGGTCGATTTGGGCCGGTTCGAGCCGACCTAAATCGGTATCCTAGTGCGCATTTTGAGCATTTGCAACGACGGCCTAGCGCCCCGCGGTTTCGGTGACGTTGGCGTGGATGCGCACCAGCATGGCCTTCAGCTGGGAGATTTCGTCGGCGCTCAGTCCCGACACGGCGCGGCGCTCGCGTTCCTGGGCCAGGGGGACGATGGTCTCGACCATTTCAAGGCCGGCCGGCGTCAGCGATGCCAGCACGGCGCGGGCGTCGCGGCCCGAGCGGCGGCGAACGATCAGGCCGCGCTCCTCCATGGCAACGCTGATGCGCGACAGGGTCGACATCTCGATGCTCGTCCGCCGCGCCAGGTCGCCCAGGCGCATTTCGCGCTCGCCCAACAGCGCCGCCAGGACCCGCCACATGGGCAGGCTGATGGAAAAGCGCTCGAGGTCGGCGGTAAAAGCCTGAGCCATGTCCGTCGCAGCCCGATTGAGCAAGTACGGAAAATGATTCCCCAGGTCGAAGCCCAAAGCACGCGCCTCCCCGCTGTGGAGCACCACGGCGGCGCCGCCCACACCCCCATCATTTTCCCTGGCGCGCCGGTGTCAAGGCGAATTTCTACTTCGACGTTCGCGTCCTCCCACAGGAGGAATCAGTTTTGCGAGTCGGCAGGCGTGGATATATTGTTGCAGTCCCGAAAAGGCAGCCAAGAGCTGGACACGGGAAAGGGGAAGGACGGGGGGCGTAGCAGCATATCCATGGCGGTTCCCAGCAAAGACGATATCGAAGCGGCATCCGACGTCGTACTCGACGGCGCTTACTGCACGGCAGTCGAACACTTTTTCAACCCGGGCGCGCGCGACCTGATCGGGCGGTTCCTTCCTGGGTTCCTCGACGGCCTGGTCATCACTCCGACCGAACTGGTCCACTCCGCCAAGTACCAGAAGCGTCTGCACGACGCCGGGCGGACGATGATGAACGCGGTCGACAAAATCGCCACCTTGCAGGCGCGCCGGAAGAACGAAAGTTCGGCCAAGCGGGTCAAGGACCTGCATGCCCTGGTCAGCGCCGCCTCGCGCAAGGTTTGGGACGACGAGAAGGAGCGCCCCTACCCCGCGCTGACCGCCGACAATTTCTCCAGCGTGTTCGCCACCATCAAGGGGGCCGAGGCCGAGCGCGACTACACCATCAACCGCGCGCTGTCCGAATACCTGTCCCAGTACAAGGTGTGGAAGGACAAGGTCGCGGTGCTGACCGGCATGGTCCGCTCCACCGTCGGCCGCGACGAGAACCACTATGTCGAGTGGCTGCTGGGCGAATGCCTGCGAAGCGACCCGGCGCTGGACCAGCTGTTCGGCATGCCCGATCGCCTGGAAGCCCGCTGCAACGACCTGGTCGACCTGTGGAAGGGCGAATGGCAGCAGCGTGACACCGCGTCTGCCGCCCTGCCCGACATCAGCGCCCTGATCGCCGAGGGTGCCGCCCCCAACGTCAAGGCCGGCATCGAGTACTCGCTGCTGCGCACGCTGGCCGGCAAGGAGCCGCTGCGTTCGGCCGAGCCCGAGCAGGAAATCCAGGCCCTGTTCGAGATGTTCCGCAAGATGTGGACCGGCAGCACCCTGATCGGCGGCCAGAAGGCCCTGGCCCTGCTGGAAAAGCGCCAAGCGCGCTACATCAACAACGAGGGCGTCACCGACCTCTTGCGCGAGCGCAAGGTGCTGGCCGACCGCGTCGCCTTCCTGATGGGCTTGTCGGCACTGGCCATCGGCCAGGGCAACCGGGCGACGTTGAAGATCTTCATCGACCATTATTTCGGCGACCAGGACTTCATCCCGCGGGTGGTGTCCGGCCAGGACGCCCCGGTGCCGAAGCTGCAGACCTTCACCGCCACCCACCGCTCGCTGCGCAGTTCGTGGCTGTCCGACGACGACAAGGGCACCTATATGGCGCTGGTCGAGACGGCCCAGGCCGAGTTGATCAAGCGCTCGCGCCTGTTCGAGCAGGTCGACAAGAAAAGCGGCTCACCCGCCCAGAAGGTGCTGACCCTGCTGGATCTGTGCCGCAAGGCCACCTTCATCGAGGGCCGCAACCTGGACGGCGTCAAGCAGTCCATCGAGCGCTACCTGCAGGACCCGCAGTTCGTCCCCGACTACCTGGGCGGATCGCAGGGTGAGGAGCGCGAGCGCAAGGTCCAACTGCTGGTCAAGACGCTGGCCGCCTTCGGCATCCGCTCCAGCCTGGGCTGAAAGCGTTCGCTCGGTTGACACCGGGTAACGGGGACGAAACACATCGCCCCCGCCCGCCGGCGGCCCACCTTCGCCGCAAGCCATTGATATTCCCAACTATCACGCCGTGCCGGGCAACTGGCACGGCGCTTGCGCTTCTAGGGCGGCCCTCACCGGCCGGCCCAACGGCCACGGGGCACGGGTTCCACACTCGTCAGGCAATGCCACAGGAGGCACTATGAGGAAGGCTTTGATGATGGGCGTTTCCGGCGCGGCCCTCATGGTCGGGGTCACCGCCCACGCAGCCGAGATCAGCCAGGCCCAAGGGCTGTACCAGAGCAACGGCCAGGGCCAGTACCAGAAGGGTGACATCTATGCCAACGGCGGCGACGGCGGCAGCGCCTCGTCCAGCCACAGCTATTGGCCGTCCAACGGCAACGGCGGCGACGGCGGCTGGGCCGCGGCCAAGGACCACCAGAGCCAGAACCAGGACCAGCACCAGAACGCCATGCAGTACCAGAAGGTGGTCCTGCCCGACCACATGGCGGGTGACGCCAGCATGACCGGCGGCGCCGGCGGCGGCCACGACTACAACACCGCCTCGGGCGACGGCAACAACCAGCAGTCGCCGGACGTGTCGGGTGCCGACAGCAACGTCGCCGCCGCCAGCTCGAATGCGCTGCGCGACATCTCCGGCTCGGCCATGGTGGCCGCCGGTGACGGCAACTCGCTGACGCGGGACTCCAACAACGTCACCATGACCAACACCACCACGCTGACCGCCACCAACACCACCGGGGCGATCACGCTTGGCGCCGGCCCGGCCAACGGCGGCGATGCGGCGGGCGGCGTCGCCACGGGCGGCTACGGCGTCGGCGGCGACGGCACCGGCGGCGATGCCCGCAACTCGCAGCGCGGCACGGTCGCCTCACTCGGCTACGGCGGCGCCGCCGACAACAGCGTGTCGACCTATGGCGGCACCGGCGGCGATGGCGGCAAGGGCGGCAAGGGCGGCAGCGCGCTGTCGGTCCAGGCCAACCTGGGCCTGCAGGCGTCCAAGTCGTCCAACCGCTCGAGCGGCGGCGACGGCTCGGCTTATTCGAAGGGCTTCGGCGGCGCCGGGGCGTATTCGGGGGCTTCGGCCGACTCCGGCTCGTATGCCAAGTCTTACGGCGCGGCCAACAACGAGATCTCGGCCTCGGCCGGGGGCTCGTCGCTGCCGTCGCTGTGGTCCTACGGCCACAGCCCGTCGGGCAGCAACAGCGCCGATGCCGGTGGCGCCGCCACCAGCAGCCCGTCCGCCGACGCCCATTCGGGTGCCATGTCCAACGCGCCGTCCAACGCCAACAACACCACGCACACCCAGGCGTCGGGCACCGGCGGCAACGCCGGCATGGTCTCCAGCGACCAGGCCAACACCTCGACCCAGACCGGCACCTCGATGGCCGGCGGCGGGGCGGGCGGCGCCGGCGGGGCGGGCGGCTCGGGCGGCGACGCCGCCACCATGGCCCATGCCCAGGGCGGCGACAACCAGCAGACCAGCAGCCTGGGCCAGATGGCCGCTTCCACCGGCGGTGCCGGTGCGGGCGGGGCGGGCACCGGCGGCGCGGCGGCGGTCGGTGCGACCACTGGCGGCAACGGCGGCTCGTCGCTGGCCAGCTTCACCACCGGCGGCATCGGCGCCATCGGGCTGGGCACGCTGAGCGGCATCTCGACCATCGCCGTCAACACCGGCATCGGGGCCAATCAGCTGAACTCCTTCAGCATCAACGCGAACGCCTCCTTCCGCTGATGCTTCCTGGACCGGCGGGGGAGCGACCCCCCGCCGGCGGTCTTCCTCGAACCTTCCCCGGCGGGGTATCCCCCCGCCGGGTCCTTCGACCCACTGCAAGGGACAGCACCATGCGCGGCAGCATTCTCGTGGCAGTTCTGCTGTTGGCGGGGACCGGCACCCCTGCCCTGGCGGAAGCGACCCTGGACGGGCTGGCGGCGGTGCCAGCCGGCGAGCTGGGCGGCGAACGCGGCGGCACTGACGCCGCCACGGTCAGCGGCAACCTGGTCCAGACCAACAACGACACGGTGACCGGCACCAACACCGGCACCATCGGTGTCGGCTATGGCGGCCAGAAGCTGAACGGCGACATCGCCGCGGCGACCATGGCCGGCAACCATGGGCTCAGCACCATGATGCAGAACACCGGCGACCTGGTGAACATGAACAACGCCACCAACGTCAACGTCTACCTGCGGTGACCCGGCCATGATCCGCCCTGCGCTTGGCCTTCTGCTGCTCGCCCTCCAGGCCATGCCGGCCGCGGCCGGAGACACCCCGCTGGTCACCGCCGCAGGCACCTTCACCGTGCCGGTGATCAGCCTGCGCGAGGCGCGCTTCCATACGGTGGTGCGCCAGCAGTACGACTTTTCCTGCGGTTCGGCGGCGCTGGCGACCCTGCTGACCTATCACTACAACCGCCCGACCAGCGAAGAAGACGCGTTCCGGGCCATGTTCGCCGCCGGCGACCAGGCGGCCATCCGCAAGTACGGGTTCTCGCTCTACGACATGCAGAAGTACCTGACGACCCTGGGGCTGTCCTCGGACGGCTTCAAGGTCACGCTGGACCGGCTGGTCGAGGTGGGCGTGCCCGCCATCACCCTGATCAGCACCAAGGGCTACAACCACTTCGTCGTCGTCAAGGGCGTCAAGGACGGCGACGTGCTGGTGGGCGACCCGGCGCTGGGGCTGAAGACCATCCCCCGCGCCGAATTCGAGTCGATGTGGCGCGGGGTGATGTTCGTCGTCCGCGACGAGATCGCCACCGGCCGGCAGAACTTCAATCTCGACCACGAATGGGCGGTGCGGCGCAAGGCGCCGTTTGGCACGGCTCTCAACCGGGACGGCCTGGCGACCTTCACCTCGACCATGCCGGGCTTCCGCGAGTTCTGACCTGCCGTCCGCCCGGGCCATCCCCCAACCCGCGGAGCATGACCATGAGGACGAGACACATCCGTCGCATCTTCCCGCTGGCCGCCGTCGTGCTGGCCATGCCCCTTGCCCCGGCCTTCGCCCACGTCGCCGAGCCCGACCCCTTCGCCGGCCTCGAGCCGGTGGCCCGCTCGGAAATGGGCGAACTGCGCGGCGGCATGATGGTCGCCGGCATCCAGGTCGACTTCGCCGTGGTG
>JBLNBU010000006.1:0-13553 GCA_050260215.1 Actinomycetota bacterium | reverse complement strand
ACATGGCCGCGGCCATCGCCCGGCTGCTGGACGATCCCGCCCTGTGGGCCGAGATGTCGGCCAAGGCCCTGGCGCGCGCTAGCGCCTTTTCGTGGCAGAAGACGGCCGACGCCACCGCTCGCGTGCTGTCGGCCGCGGCGGCCATGGGGTGAGGGCTCACTCCCTTTCCAGCCAGGCCTGGAACATCAGCACCGCCCACAGCGGATAGGGGGCGCTGGCGCGGCCGGCCAGGTGCATCTCCCACAGGCGGCGGATGGGGGCGGGGTCCAGCCAGCCCTCGGCGTCCAGGCGGCGGGCGTCCAGCATTGGTTCGGCCCAGTCGCGCAATGGGCCCCTCAGCCAGTCGCCGATGGGCACGGCGAACCCCTGCTTGGGGCGCTCGACCAGGCCGGCGGGCACGTGGCGGTTCAGCACCCGGCGCAGCAGCCACTTGCCGCGGCCGTCGCGAATGCGCTGGTGCATGGGCAGCCCCAGGGCGAACCGCACCACCCGATGGTCGAGCAGCGGCACCCGGGCCTCGAGCCCCACGCCCATGCTGGCGCGGTCGACCTTGGTCAGGATGTCGTCGGGCAGGTAGGCGGCCATGTCGGCCAGTTGCATGGCCTCGGTGGGGTGGCCGTGGAATACGGGCGGGTGGTCGCGGACGACACCCGGCACCGGCGGCGCGTGCCAGGTGGACGCCAGCGCCCGGTGGAAGGCGCCGGGGCCGTCGGCGGCCATGGCCGTGGCGAACTTGTGCAGGCGCTCGCCCGCCTGGGCCGGCCGGCGGTGGCGGGGCAGCAGGCGGAAGGCCGCGTCCCAGGCCGGCGGCGACACCGCGCGCACCAGCCCCGAGGCGGCGGCGCGGACGGGGTGCGGCACCGCCGCCAGGCGCGGCCACCATCGCTGGGCGGCCACGTGGCGGGCATAGCCGGCAAACAGCTCGTCGCCGCCGTCGCCGGACAGGGCCACGGTGACATGACGGCGTGCCAGGGCCGAGACCAGGGCGGTGGGGATCTGCGAGGCGTCAGCGAACGGCTCGTCCCACAGGGCCGGCAGGTGGGGAATGATCTCCAGCGCGTCGGCAGGGCGGGCGACCAGCTCGGTGTGCTCGGTGCCCAGATGGGCGGCCACAGCGCGGGCGAAGGGGGCCTCGTCGTAGTCGGCCTCGGCAAAGCCGATGGAGAAGGTGCGCACCCGCCCGCGCCCGGCTCGGCACATCAGCGCCGCCACCGTCGACGAATCGATGCCGCCCGACAGGAAGGCGCCGACCGGCACGTCGGCCACCATCTGGCGCGCCACCGCGTCGGCCAGCAGCGCTTCCAGGCGGTCGGTCGCCTCGTCGTCGGAGAAGTCGAGCCTGGGGGCGGCGGCGGCCTCGGCGCCCAGGTCCCACCAGCGGGTGATCGCCGGTTCGCGGCCTTGGCGCAGGGTCAGCAGGGTGCCGGGTTCCAGCTTGGACACGCCGGGCCAGATGGTGCGCGGGGCGGGCACGGCGACGAAGCGCAAGAATGCGGCCAGCGACTCGCGGTCGATGCCGCCGGTCCAGCCGGGCAGGCATTTCAGCGCCCGCGGCTCGGAGGCAAACGACAGCCGGCCTTGGGCCCACCGCCAGTACAGTGGCTTGATGCCCATGCGGTCGCGGGCCAGCATCAGGCTGCGGGCGCTTCGGTCCCACAGGGCGAAGGCGAACATGCCGTTGACGCGATCCAGCGCGCCCTCGACGCCGAAGCGGGCGACGGCGGCCAGCAGCACTTCGGTGTCCGAGGCGGTGCGGAAGGGATAGTCGGGCAGCTCGGCCCGCAGGTCGCGGTGGTTGTAGATCTCGCCGTTGTAGGCGACCACCCAGCGGCCGCAGGCCGAAATCATGGGCTGGGCGGCGGCGTCGGACAGGTCGACCACCGACAGGCGGCGATGGGCCAGGCAGACGCCGGCTTCGGCATCGGTCCACACGCCCTGGCCGTCGGGCCCGCGATGGGCCAGCGCCGCCGCCATGGCGCGGCCGCGCGCGTCCAACGCGCCCGGGTCAGTCCCGGACGGGTCGACGAAGCCGGCGATGCCGCACAATCACAGCTCCCAGCGCCGCATGCCGTCGGGCAGGGCCACGGCGCGCCACATGCCCTTGATGTCGGCGACCAGGCCGGAGGGGCGCAGCAGGGTCTCGAAGGTCTCGCGCGCGAAGGCGGCGTACGGCTCGTGGGGGACGGCGCCGACGATGCAGTCGTAGCCGTCGACACCGTCCAGCGACGGCATCAGCGCCTCGTCGTACTCGTGCTTGGCCTCGTCGGGGTCGGCGAAGGGGTCGTGGACGTCGACCGCGTGGCCGCGCAGGCGCAGGCCGCGGATGACGTCGATCACCTTGCTGTTGCGCAGGTCGGGGACGTTTTCCTTGAAGGTCAGGCCCAGCACCAGGATCCGCGAGCGCGGCCCCAGCTGGTCGGCGACGCGGCCGGCGATCCAGCCGCCCATGCCGTCGTTGATGCGACGGCCGGCCAGGATGATCTCGGGGTGGTGGCCGTTGTTGAGCGCCACCTGGGCCAGGTAGAACGGGTCGACGCCGATGCAGTGGCCGCCGACTAGGCCCGGCTTGAAGTTGAGGAAGTTCCACTTGGTGGCGGAGGCTTCCAGCACGTCGTAGATCGAGATCCCCAGCCGCTTGAAGATCATGGTGATCTCGTTGATGAACGCGATGTTGATATCGCGCTGGGCGTTCTCGATCACCTTGGCGGCCTCGGCCACCCGGATCGAGGCGGCACGGAACACGCCGCCCGAGGTCACCGAGCCATAGACCTTGGCCAGCAGTTCGGTGACCTCGGGCGTCTGGCCGGAAATGACCTTGGTGATGCGCTCGACCGTGTGCTCGCGGTCGCCGGGATTGATGCGCTCGGGGCTGTAGCCCAGGAAGAAGTCGGTGCCGCACTTCAGGCCCGAATGCTTTTCCAGCTCAGGGCCGCAGATGTCCTCGGTGACGCCGGGATAGACGGTGCTCTCGAACACCACCACGGCGCCCTTGGCCATGGCGCGGCCGACGGTGGCGCAGGCCTTCAGCACCGGGCCCAGGTCGGGGCGGTTTTCCAGGTCGACCGGGGTCGGCACGGTGATGATGTAGACGTCCAGTCCGCGGATGTCGGCATCGTTGGCGGTCAGCTTGATGGTGCTGCCGCGCAGGCGCGCGCTGTCGACCTCGCCGGTGCGGTCGTGCCCGTCACGCAGTTCGGCGATGCGGCTTTCCGAGATGTCGAAGCCGACGGTGTGGAAGTGCCGGGCGATGCCGACCGCCAGGGGCAGGCCGACATAGCCTAGTCCGATGATGCCGATGCGCTTGGATTGGGTCATGGTGCCTGTTCGCCGAATGAGCGGCGAAGCTTTGCCGAAGCCATCGCCGAAGTCAAGAAAACCGCCAGACTTTAGCCATATCGGGCCTCCCAGGCCAGTGTCGAGGCGATGATGGCGTCGAGGTCGTCGTGGCGCGGCGTCCAGCCCAGCAGGGTGTGGGCGCGGGTGCTGTCGGCGACGACCGAGGCCGGATCGCCCGGCCGGCGCGGGCCGACCGAGGCCGGCAACGGCCGGCCGGTGACCCGCTCGACCGCCGCCACCACTTCGCGGACGGTATAACCGCGGCCGTAGCCGACGTTCATGACCATTCCGGCCCCGCCGCCCTCGAGATAGCCCAGGGCCGCCACGTGGACGTCGGCCAGGTCGGCGACGTGGATGAAGTCGCGCTCGCAGGTGCCGTCCCGGGTCCTGTAGTCGTCGCCGAAGATCTCCAGCCGGGGGCGCCGCCCCAGCGCCGTCAAGCAGGCGACGCGGATCAGGTGCTGCGACCCGCCGTGCTGGCCGGTCCGCCCCTGGGGATCGGCACCGGCGGCGTTGAAATAGCGCAGCCTCAGGCAGCGAAGGCCGGTGGCCGCCTCGATGTCGGCCAACAGCCACTCCGCCGCCAGCTTGGAGCGGCCGTAGGGGTTGAGCGGCGCAGTGGGGGCGTCCTCGGTCAGCGGGCTGTCCGAGCTTTCGCCGTAGACCGCCGCCGTGGACGAGAACACCAGCCGCGGCACCCCGGCACGCACGCAGGCGGTGGCCAGGTCCAGGGTGGCGGCGGTGTTGTTGCGCCAATAAAGATCGGGCTTGTCGATGGATTCGGGCACGCTGATGCTGCCGGCGAAATGCATCACCGTGCCTACGCCGTATTGGCGCAAGATGGCCTCGGTGCGGCCGGCGTCGCTGACATGCGCCTCGATGAACGGCACGCCGTCGGGCACGGCGGCGCGCTGCCCGGCCGAAAGGTTGTCCAGCACCAGGACCCGCCGCCCCGCTTCCAGCAGGGCCAGCACCACGTGGCTGCCGATGTAGCCGGCGCCGCCGGTGACCAGGACGGTCGGCCGGTCAGGCATGGCCGGACCGCACGGCTTCCAGCACGGCCAGCATCTCGCGGGCCTGGGCTTCGCGGGTGTGGCGGGGCGCGGCGGCGTGGCTGCGTTCGGCCATCTCGGCCAGGCCGGCCCGGTCGTCGGCCAGGCGGCGGCAGGCATCGGCCAGGGCCTGGGGGTTCTCGGGCGGGGCCCAGACGCCGGCCTGGTCGTCTTCGAGGATGGTGCGGGCCTCGCCGTCGGGCACCACCAGCAGCACCGGCACGCCCATGCCCATGGCCTCGAACATCTTGGACGGGATGACCTCGCGGAACACCGGCGAATCGCGCAGGTGCACCAGGGCGACGTCGCACAGGCTCCAGAAGGCGGGGACCTTATCCTTGGGCTGGGGCGGCACGAACACCACGTTGGTAAGCCCGCGCGCCTTGGCCTCGGCGATCAGCCCGTCGCGCTCGGCGCCGGCGCCGACCAGCATGAAGCGGATGTCGTCGCGCCCGGCCAACAGTTGGGCGGCATCCAGCACGTTGCGCAGCCCGTGGGCCATGCCGTGGGTGCCGATATAGCCGGCGACGAACTTGCCCGACAGGTCCCATTCGGCCGCCAGTGCCTCGTCGCGCGGCTGCGGGTGGTAGCGGTCGAGGTCGACGCCGTTCTTGACCACCTGGATCTTGGCCGGATCGATGCCGCGCGACACCAGGTTGGCCTTGAACGAATTGGTCAGCGCCACCACCACCGAGGCCTGGCGGTACAAGAACAGCTCGACCTTCTCGACCATGCGCAGCGGCAGGCTGGGACGCATGGCGCCGACGGCGACGATGGAGGCCGGCCACAGGTCGGAGAGCTCGAAGACGAAGGGCACCCGGCGCAGCCGCGCCAGCAGCCAGCCGCCGACCGCGGCGAAGAACTGCGGGCTGGTGGCCACCACCATGTCGGGCTTGGGCTGGAACAGGCCGGCCGCCACCGCCGAGACCATGTAGCTCATGAAGTCGAGCGTGCGCAGCATCACGCCGGCATTGGCGGCGATGAAGGTCTTCACCCGCGCCACCCGGATGCCGTTCATGGTCTCGGTCTGCAGCCAGCGGTTCTCGTAGCCGGCGAACAGCTTGCCCTCGGGGAAGTTGGGGGCGCAGGTCAGCACGGTGACCTCGCAGTCCCAGCGCACCCAATAGCAGGCCCGCTCGTAGACCCGGGTGGCGGCGGCGTTCATCTCGGGCGGGAAGTTGTCGGACAGGAACAGGATGCGCGGCGGGTGGCGGTCGACGGCCGGCCGGCCCTCGAGCACCCTGCGATAGAGGTCCAGGTGCTGGGCGATGACGATGTCGTCGCTGAAGGTGTCGACCACCATCTTGCGGCCGCGGGCCCCCATGCGGGCGCGCAGGGCGGGATCGCGGGCCAGCCGGCGGATGGCCTCGGCCAGGCCGGGGACGTCGCGGGGCTGCACCAGGATGCCGTTCTCGCCGTCATGGACCAGCTCGCGGCAGCCGGGCACGTCGGTGGCGATCATCGGGCGGCCGCAGGCGGCGGCCTCGAGCAGGCTGCGCGGCAGGCCTTCGCGCCGGGACGGCAGGCAGGCGATGTGGGCGCGGGCCCACACCTCGCGGATGTCGTCCTTGAAGCCCAGCCACTCGATCCCGTCTTCGCGCGCCCATTCCTCCAGGCGCTCGCGCGGGACCGCGGCCGGGTTGTCCAGGTCGGGGTCGCCGACCAAGAGCAGGCGGATGGGCTCGCCTTCGGCGCGCAGTTTGCGCACCGCCTCGACCACCTTGTGGACGCCCTTGTCCCACAGCATGCGCGCGACCACGGCGACGGTGACGTCGCCGGGCGGCTCGGGCAGCGGGACGAATTGCTCGACGTCGACGCCCGATCCCCGCACCAGGGCGACATGGCCGCGCTTGCCGATGCCCAGGCGGCGGAACATCTCGCCGTCGTCGCGGTTCTGCACGATCAGCCAGCGGTTGCGGCCCGACAGCAGAACCTTCAGCCCCAGGGTGATCAGCGGCCGCAGCAGCCGCGCCTTCCAGGTGCTGGACGTAAACACGAAGCCCATGCCGGCGGCGGCGTTGACCACCCGGCCGATGCCGACGAACCACGCGGCCAGGGTGCCGTACAGGATCGGCTTCAGCGCCACGTGGTGGACGATGTCGGGACCTTCCGCTTGGTAGATGCCGATCAACTGGCGGATGGTCTGCAACTCGTGCCACAGGTTGCGCGACCGGCGCAGCATGGAGATGGGGATGACGCGGAAACCCTCGCGCTCCAGCAGGTCGCCCATGGCCTGGACGCGGGTGGCCACCACCACCTCATAGCCGGCGTCGCGCGTCCGCCGGGCAAGGTCCAGGCGGTGCGAGACGAAATACCAATCCTCGGTGACCAAAAACAGGATCTTGGGCATGCGCCTAGGTAGCAGACTTTGATGCCCGCGACGAGGCCGAAAGGCGCTGCAAAGCCGCGAACAGCGCGTTGAATAGTCTTGTCGGCAAGACGGTGTGGGCGGCCACCAGCCCCAGCAGCAGCACCGCCGGATAGGGCAGCCCGTCGCGCCAGCGGGCCCGGCAGGCCAGCAGGGCGGCCGGGCGGTAGAAGGCAGGGTGCCTGGCGCGGATGAAGGCCCACAGCTGGGCGTGGCGGCGGCGCGAGATGCTTTGCAGCATGCCCGACTTGCGCACCCGGTAGACGAACAGCGGCTCGGGCACGGCGACGCCGAACAGCCCCTTGGTGCCCAGGCGGATGTTGAACTCCCAGTCCTCGTAGCCCATCCGCATGGTCTCGTCGTAGCCCCCCGACGCTTCCCAGGTGGCGCGCCGCATCAGCAGGCAATAGGGCAGCTGGTTCAGCACCAGCTGGGCGAAGAAATTGTAGGATTTGGGCAGCACGCCGCGCTTCTCGCCGATCAGCTTCAGCCCGGCGAAGGCGAAGGCGGCCTCGGGGTGGGCGGCCAGGGCGGCCAGGCAGCGTTCCAGGAAGACGGGCTCGATCTGGTCGTCGCTGTCCAAGGGCAGCAGGAAGCGCCCCGTCGCCGCGGCCATGCCGGCGTTGCGGGCCGCGGCCAGCCCGCGATTTTCCTGGTGGACCAGCCGCACGCCCTCGGGCAGGTCGCCCAGCAGCGCCAGCGTCGCCGGATCGGTCGAGCCGTCGTCGACCACGATCACCTCGACGTCGCCCACCGTCTGCGCCGCGATGCTGGCCAGCGTCTCAGGCAGGTCGGCACCCGAGTTGAAGCAGGGGATGACGATGGAGACGAGGGGCTCGCTCATCGTCCCTCCAGCAGGCGCTTGAACAGCGCCTCGTGGTGGTCGAGCCACTTGGCCAGGGAAAAGCGTTCTTCGGCCCGCGCCCGCGCCAGTGCCGACATCTCGGCGCGGCGTTCGGCCACCGCCAGCATGGCCGCACCCACCGCGGCCGCCTCGGGGATGCGCTGGGTCTCCCAGTCCTCGGCCGAGGGCACGGCGGCGCCGGCGTCGCCCACCAGCTCGGGCACGCCGCCGGTGCCGACGTGGACCACCGGCAGGCCGCAGGCCAGGGCCTCGATCACCCCGGTGGGGCAGGCATCCTGGTGGGTCAGGGTGACATAGGCCTCGGCGTCGCGGACCAGTGCGGGGGCGTCCTCAGGACCATAGGCGCCGCGGAACCGCACCGCGCCGCCGATCTTCAACTCGCCGGCGGCCGCCATAGCCTTGGCCTTGGCCGAGGGGTCGAACACCCCGGCGACCAGCAGTTCGGCCTCCAGCCCCTGGGCGCGCGCCGCCGCCAGCCCGCGCACCGCCTGTTCCAGCCGATAGGACTGGTGGGCGTCGATGCGCCCCGTGAGCAGGAAGCGGAACCGTCCCACGGGCCGCACCGGTTGCGGGCGGAAGCGGTCGATGTCGACGGCGTTGGCCAGCACCTCGCCGGGTCCCGCCCGCTCACCCAGGAAGCGGTCGGCGGCGCGCCGGCAGAAGTCCGACTGCCACAGCACGTGGTCGGCGGCATGATAGGCCGCCGCCATGGCCCGGTTACGGCCCTGCCAGTCGCCGCCGTACCAGGCCGGATAGAACACCCCGTTCTGGTTCAGCACGATGGGAACGCCGCGCCGCTTCAGCGCCGAAAGCGCGCTTTCGGGCAGGTAGGGCATGTTGCTGAGCAGGTAGGCCAGGGTGAAGCGGGAGCGGTCCTCGGGGAAGCGCTCGGCCAGCTTGCCCAGCTTCAGGGCGGGCCCGCCCAGCTTGGCCGCGCGGGCGCCGCCGTACCACACCTTGAGCCCGCTGCCGCCGGGATCGCCGGCCAGCATGGCGCGCAAGGCCAGCGCCAGCCCGTACATGCGCCGGACCACCTGCTTGACGGGATGTTCGATGACGCTGCTCATGCCAGCAGTTCCGCATAGACGTCGCGCCACAGGATATCGCCCATGGCCTGCCAGTCCCAGCCCTCCGCGGTGCGCCGGCCGGCCTGGGCCATGGCGGCGCGGGCGGCCTGGTCGGCCAGCAGCGCCGCGGCACGGGCGACCAGCGCGTCCATGGCGCCCACCTCGACCAGGGCGGCGTTGGTGCCGTCCTCGATGACGTCGGCGGCCATGCCGGTGCGGTGGCAGACCAGCGGCACGCCGGTGGCCATGCTTTCCAGCACCGCCTTGGGCCCGCCTTCCTCGCGCGAGGTCATCAGGTAGAGGTCGAGCGCATGCCAGCACCCGCCCAGGTCGCGGAAGTCCTCGACCCAGCGGTGGACGAAGGGCACGCCGGCGGCTTCCAGCCCCGCCTTGACGTAGCCGCGTGCCGGCCCGGTGAGCACCGCGACCACGGGGAAGTCGCGCGCCAGCCGGCGCATGGCTTCGACGAACAGGTCGGGGCCTTTGATCAGCTTGGGCTCCATCCCCTCGCCCCAGCCGACGCCGTCCTTCTGGAACGAGCCGATGGCCAGCGCACCGTCGGGGATGCCGAGCGCGGCCCGTGCCGCGGCGCGCTGGTCGGCAGTGGGCGGGCGCAGCAGGGCGGTGTCGACCCCCAGCGGCACGCGGGCCAGCTTGGCTCGCGGCACTCCCCAGGACAGCAGGCGGGCCTCGACCTCCGCTGCGGCGGTCACGACCTTGGCCAGCCGTGGCACCGACTTCAGGAAAGCATCGACATGGCGGGCCATGTCGGGGCCGTCCTCGGGCCTGCCGTGGAAATAGGTGACCACCGGCCGGCTGGCGGCGGGCAGGGCGGCCGCCCACAGCTCCCACACGAACTGCGAGCCGAAATGAAGGACGCGGCCCGGGTGGCGCCAGGGGCGGTCGGTGACCTCGACGGTGCCGGGGTGGCGGGCGTTGACCGCCTGGGCATAGTAGGTGCCGTCCCAGCGGATCGACCAGTTGGCGGCCTCGACCACATAGCCGACGGGGCAGGCCGCGCCGGGCAGGACGCGCCCGGCCAGCATCAGGGCGCGGCGCGCCAGGGCCTTGGCGGCGGGGCTCACAGCGGCACCTGCAGGGCGGCCAAGGCCAAAGGGTCGCGCCACGGCCGGCGGCGGGCGCGGATGGCGGGCGCGTCGGCGACCAGGCGGTCGAACAGGTCCAGGTAGCCGGCCGCCATGTGCTGGGCGGTGCGCGGGTAACCGGCCATGGCGGCGTGGTGGCGGGCATAGTCCGCCTTCAGCCGCGCCAGCGCCGCCGGGAAATCATCGGGGCCGGAAAACCGTTCGCCGAAGCCGTCGCAGTATTCGGGTAGTGCGCCTGAATCGCGGTAGAGCAGCGGCAGGCCGCACAGCGCGCCTTCGATGTGGTGCATGCCGGCCGGCTCGTTGACCGAAGCGGTGACATAGGCGTGGTGGCGGCGAAGCTCGTCGGCCAGGGCGTCGCCGGCCAGCGGGGCGACGGCACGCTTCAGGCTTTCGCCGGCAGGCAGGTTGCCCACATAGGTGAACTCGACCCCCGGCAGGCCGTCGAGCGTCCGGTAGACGTCGAAGCCCTTCAGCGCGTGGCCGCCCCAGTGGTGGGTGACCAGCTTCAACGGGCCGCTGCCGTCCCACGGCATCTGCCCCCGCGGATGGAAGACCCGGGCGTCGGCGCCGTTGAGGATGACGCTGCTGGGGCTTTCGTGCCGCCACACCGCCAGCCCCTTCAGCCACGAGCCGATGAACACCGTGTGGTCGGCCACCAGGTTGGCCCGGCGCAGGCGGCGGTTCATGCCGGTGGTGCCCTTGCGCCCGTCGCATTCGTTGATGCGGTGGACGACGACGGGGCGCGGGTCGCGCAGCAGCCTGCGCGCCACCGCCCCGGGGGTGAAGGTGACCAGCGGATTGCGCGGCCTGGGATCGGTGATCAGGACCAGGTCGATGTCGCCGTCGCCCAGGTCGAACACCACTTGGTCGCCGCGGGCGGCCAGGGCTTCGGCCAGCGCGCGGACGAACTGGTTGCCGCCGCCCCAGGGGCCCTCGGCGATGCGCTGGCCGAGTGCCACCTTCATGGCCGCAGCTCCGCCCAGATCTCGCCCCACAGGGTCTGGCGCTCGACCACCGACAGGCCGGCGCTCGCGACCTCGGCCTCGAACTCGGCCAGGGTGTGCTCGATGCAGTGGGTGGGGTCCGAGCGGAAGTCGACGCCCAGCTCGCGCCGCAAGGCCAGCCGCCAGTCACGCTCGAACAAGGGCACGCGCACCAGGATCCTGGCCGGCCCGCACGCCTCGGCCAGCCGCTTCAGCAGCCCGACGCGGTCGTCGACGTGTTCCAGCACGTTGGACAGCACCACCACGTCGAAGCGCCCGGCCGGCAGGTCGCGCGGGGCCAGGCCCTCGATCAGGGTCAGGTTGGCGGGCAGGCCGCGGGCACGGGCCAGGTCCAGGCGCGGCCGGTCGTTGTCGATGCCGACCACGGTGGCGCCGGGCACCCGTTCGGCGATGGAGCGGGCCACCTCGGCGATGCCGCAGCCGACGTCAAGGACGCGGGCGCCGGCCGGGATGCGGGCGACGAAGAAGTCGTGGTAGCCGGTCAGCCGGTGCTTGGGATTGGCGCCGTGCCCATAGGCGGTGGCGCGCTCGGCGATCAGCAGGTCCAGGTCGTCTTGCAGGGCGAACAGGCGCTTCAGCGCGGCGTCGGGCCCGCCGATGCGCGACTCGATCACCAGGGCGCCGCGCAGCAACAGGCGGCGGAAGGCCCACGGCAGCAGGCCCAGCAGCAGGGCCGGGACACGCGCCGCGGCGATGGCGAGGCTGCGCAGGGTCACGGTCGCCCCCCCTGGTAGACGCCGCGCTCAAAGATGGCCCGCCAGCCCTGGTCGCCCAACACCGTGCGCGGGTCGGCGGCCAGCCAGCCGGCGGGCGGCGCATGCCCCAGGGCGGTCGCCACCGCCGCCGCCGCCACCCGGTGGCCCAGCGGGTTCCAATGCCCGTCGCAGCGGAACGAAAATGCCGGCGCCGGCAGGCGGTGCGCGTCGCGATAGGCGACCATCGCCGGGGTCAGGTCCAGGAAGTCGAGGCCGAGACCGCGGGCGACCGCCTCCAGCCGGCGCATGGGGCGGTTGGGGTCGAAGTCGGCCGGCAGCGCGGTGCCGCCCGCCAGTTCCAGCTCGCGCCGGCCGGTGGGGCTGGTGACGAAATGCTCAGGAATGCCGACCACCAGCAGCCGCACCTTGTCGGCGGCCATCTCGGCGGCCATCTGGGCCAGGATGCGGCGGGTCACCTCCCACGCTTCGCTCCAGGCGGCATCCTCGCCCAGGTACAGGCGGCGCTGTTCCGGGACCTCGCCGGAAAGGCGCGCCAGGGTGCTGGCCACCACCACCTTGGCGTCGTGAAGCAGCTGGTAGACCACCAGGTTGCGCCGGGCCCAGCCCTTGGCGTCGGGTGACGCCGAGTCGCCCTTGGCGTCGGGCGACGCCGAGCCGCCATCGGCCGCGGCGGCAGCCACCGGCGCGGTGCCGTCGCGTTGCGAGGCCGTGCCGGCAACCGTGCCCTCGACGACGATGCCGCCGTCGGCGGCCGGGCGGGCGCAGCGCCCGAACTTGGACGACAGCACGCAGGCATTGCCGTCGATGTCGTTGCCCAGATATACCATCAACACCGCCTGCGACGGCCGGGTGGGGCGCACCCAGCGGCGCCAGGCGGTCAGTTCGTCCAGGGTGGAAAAGCCGCTGACGCCGAAATTGCGGACGGGCACGCCCAACAGGCCGGCCAGCTGCGCCGACATGGTATCGCCGTCGCCGACCTGCAGGGCCTCGACGAACGAATCGCCCAGCACGGCGACGCCGCCCTGGCCTGCTGGCCACGGGCCGCGCAGGCCATGGTCGTTGACCACCACGTCGTGGGTCTCGAAGCAGGGGCGGTGGAAGCGGGCGGCCGCGTCGGGCGCCAGGCCGTAAAGGTCGTCGCCGTCGGGCCGGTAGCGAACGGTGGTCCGGTCGCTGGCGTAATATTCGAAGGCGTCGCGCCAATGGTTTGGGATGACCCGCACGCCCACCTCAAGGGCGACGAGCACAAGCGCGATCGAAACCGCGGTCAGCAACAGGTTGGTGATCGCGGTTCGGACCATCTGCACTCCACCCCGCCCCGTGCCTTGCTTCGGCGCAGGTTGGCGCATATACCATTTCCAGTTTTCTTAGGCAACGATGGCCCCATGCCAGCCCTTTCGTCCGGTCCGTTTCGCGGCGCCCTGCCGCTGTTGGTGTTGCTGGGCGTCATCTTCCTGTTCATCAACCGGCATCAATGGGCCACCGAGGTTTCGCACTCGGCCGACGACGCGTCGTACCTGTCGCATGCCATGACCATGGGGCTGGATTTCGACCTCGACTACGCCAACGAGGTCGCCCACCCCTACGCCACCGTCGAGGTCAACGGCCGCCCCGTTCCCCGCAACTTCTTCGGTGCCGGGCTGATGGCGGCGCCCTTCGTCGCCGCGTTCTCCGTGGTCGACCGCATCGAGGGCCATCCGGTGATCGTCGACCATCGCCAGTACCTGCATTCATGGAGCTATTTCGGCTTCTCGGTGGCGGTGCACGTCTATTTCCTGGCCGCCGTCACGCTGCTGTGGGCGGCGGCCCGGCAGGCGGGGGCCTCGTTGGGGCCGCTGGCGGTGACGGCGCTGGTCTTGTCGTCGGGGGTGGCCTACTACGTCATCACCCGCTGCCGCATGAGCCACGGCTTCGAGTTCTTCGCCATGGCGCTGTGCGTGCGCGCCGGGGTCGGCATGGGCGCCGCCCTGGCCGACGGGCGCCGGTGGTGGGGCTGGCTTGCGGCGGGCGCGGTGGGCTCGACCCTGGCGGTCGCG
>JBLNBU010000005.1:0-3229 GCA_050260215.1 Actinomycetota bacterium | reverse complement strand
GTCTTTCAAGCTCTCGGCGATCTTCTGAATGGCTTCTTCTGTTCTCATGTAGATCGGGCCCTTGCCCTCGAACTCATCGAGCATGCCCAGGTAGTTACGCAGGTTGGCCGGGATGGGCTTCACCTTGCCGTAGGAACCCCAGTTGTCCAGCTCGGCCTTGCGCTCCACCATGTACTCGCCGCCGAATGCGTTGGTCGCACGGGACTTGAACAGGAGGAACCACGCGCCGACCGGGCCGTAACCGTCCTTGAAGCGGGCGGGGACGAAGCGGTTTTCCATCATGGTCAGCTCGGCGCCGACCTCAGCCGCCATGGCGTAGGTCGAACCGGCGTTCCACACCGGGTACCAGGTGCGGCCGTTGCCCTCGCCGGTCGAACGCGGACGGAACAGGTTCACCGCGCCGCCGCAGCAGTCGAGGATCGCGTTCGCCTTGAAGACGTACAGCTTGTGCTCGCGGACCGAGAAGCCCACCGCGCCGGCGATGCGGTTCGGGGTGTTGGTGTCGAGCAGCAGCTTCACGATGAAGCAACGCTCGATGATGTTCTCGATGCCCAGGGCCTTCTTGGCAGCTTCGGCGACGATGGTCTTGTAGCCTTCGCCGTTGATCATGATCTGCCACTTGCCCGAACGGACCGGCTTGCCGCCGTCCTTCAGGGCGACGCCCTCGGAGCCCTTTTCCTTCCACACCGGAAGGCCCCACTCCTCGAACAGGTGCACCGAGTCGTCAACGTGACGGCCGACGTCGTACACCAGGTCGTCGCGGGTGATGCCCATCAGGTCGGCGGAGACCATGCGGCAGTAGTCCTGGGGATCCCGGTCCGGGCCCAGGTAGGTGTTGATCGCCGACAGACCCATGGCGACGGCGCCCGAGCGGTCCAGAGCGGCCTTGTCGACCAGGGTGATCTTGACGTCGTCGCCGACCCAGCGCTTGGCCTCGTAGGCCGCGCCGCAGCTGGCCATGCCGCCGCCGATCAGCAGGATGTCGGTTTCGATCTCGATGATCTGGGGATTACCGAAAGTGTATTCGGACATAACGTTTTCCTTCCCTTAGAAGCTCAACGGCCGGTTCAGATGGTCGGCAGCGACTTGCCGGCCTCGGTGAACAGCAGCGGGCTGTCGAGGTCGCCGGCGGCGGGCTTGCCGGCATACGGGTCGATCGAACCGACCGGGGTGGTGCGGACCGGGAACTTGAAGCGCTTCACTTCGCCGTCACGGAACTTGATGGTCCACATGATGGCGCTGTCGGTGCGCATCGGGATGACGGCGCCGCCCATCGGCACGAAGTCCTGGTAGGCGCGGACTTCGATGGCCTGCTGCGGGCAGGCCTTGACGCAGCACTGGCATTCCCAGCACTGATCCGGCTCCTGGTTGAAGGCCTTCATCCGGGTGGTGTCGAGCTTCATCAGGTTGTTCGGGCAAATGTACATGCAGGCGGTGACCGAACCGCCCTTGCAGCCGTCGCACTTCTCGGTATGGACAAAAGTGGGCATCAAAACCTCCCCTGTTGCCTTTCGGCGGGTGTCTCCCTCTCAAAGCGGCCGAAATCTGACCCTTGGGGCGTGCGGGCTGACATGCCCGGCCCCTTTAGGCTCGACCAGCTGTTCGGCAGTTATATTACGGGTTTGACATATTTGCAATCCGCGACGTACCTGTTCCGACAAGACATTTTCGTTAACTTTGGAATCCTTAAAATTCACTCGGACACGGGGTTGGAATCATGGATGAATCGATCGCTGCCGATCCGGCTCCCTCGCTGGCCGAATTGACCCGCCGACTGGTGGAATTTCGTGACGAGCGGGACTGGAAACAGTTCCACACGGTCAAGAACCTGATCGTGTCGCTGGCGCTGGAAGCCGCGGAATTGCTGGAAATAACCCAGTGGAAAACCGACGAGCAGGTCGAGGAACGCCTGGCCGATGGACAGGTGCGGGCCCGACTGGAGGAAGAGTGTGCCGACGTCTTCCTATACCTGTTGTTGCTGGCCGAACGGCTGGGGATCGACCTGGCGCGGGCGGGTGCCGCCAAGATCGAAGTGAACGCCGCCAAGTATCCGGCAGCCTTGGCCAAGGGCAATGCGCTGAAATATAATGAATTTTAGCACAGTCGAAGATTCTTGTGGAACGAAGGGGCATTTTAGGGATTCATAATGTGCCATCGAGGGGCCCGGCTAGAGCGCCCCCGCCCAAAACGGTTCGAGAGAGAGGGAGACCAATGTCCAAACTGGTGCAGCCCCATGGCGGCGGCTCGCTGAAGCCGTTGCTTTTGCCCGAGATCGAGCGCAAGGACGAGCTCAAGCGCGCCCAGACCCTGAAGAAGGTTCCGATGACCAGCCGAGAGACCTCGGACGTCATCATGATGGCCATGGGCGCCTACACGCCGCTCGACGGCTTCATGGGCAAGGCCGACTGGGAAGGCGTCTGCGCCAACATGAAGATGGCCAACGGCCTGTTCTGGCCGATCCCGATCACCCTGTCCGCCGCCCAGGACCTGGCCGACTCGATCAAGCTCGAGGAAGAGGTCGCCCTGGTTGATGGCGAGACCGGCGAGATCATGGCGGTGATGGAAGTCACCCAGAAGTACGCCATCGACAAGGACTTCGAGAACCAGCACGTCTACCGGACCACCGACCCCGCCCATCCGGGCGTGCAGAAGGTCAACGGTCAGGCCCCGGTCAACCTGGCCGGCCGCGTGCGCTGCCTGTCCGAGGGCGAATATCCGTCCAAGTACAAGGGCCTGTACCTGCGCCCGGCCGAAAGCCGCGCCGTGTTCGCCGAGAAGGGCTGGTCGCGCGTCGCCGCCTTCCAGACCCGCAACCCGATGCACCGCTCGCATGAACACCTGGCCAAGATCGCGGTCGAGGTGTGCGACGGCGTGTTCATCCACCAGGTTCTGGGCAAGCTGAAGGAAGGCGACATCCCGGCCGAGACCCGCACCAAGGCCATCGGCGCCATGATCGACAACTACTTCGTCGACGGCACCGTGATCCAGGCCGGCTATCCCATCGAGATGCGCTATGCCGGCCCGCGCGAGGCGCTGATCCATGCGCTGATCCGCCAGAACTTCGGCTGCTCGCACCTGATCGTCGGCCGCGACCACGCCGGCGTCGGCGACTATTACGGCCCGTTCGACGCCCAGCACATCTTCGATACCCTGTGGCCGGGCGCTCTCGAGACCCAGCCGCTGAAGATCGACATCACCTTCTATTGCAAGAAGTGCTACGGCATGGCCA
>JBLNBU010000004.1:0-7257 GCA_050260215.1 Actinomycetota bacterium | reverse complement strand
GTCGACGATGAACAGCCCGGTCAGCCGGGCGCCGTGCCGGCGGGCCAGGTCGACGGCCAGGGCGAGGACGGCGCCGGAACATTCGGCGCCGTCCACCGCCGCCACGATGTGGCGAAGCTCCATCTAGAGCGTCGCCACCACCGCGACGGCCACCACCAGGATGGAGACCACGATGGCCCCCAGGTCCTCCTGGCGGTCGTCCTTGAACAGGGTCATCCGGCTCTTGGCGCCGGCGGCCCCCAGGGTTTCGCTGCCGGCCTGCGACTGGGCGTCAGCGGGTTTCTGTTCGGTCATGATCGTGTCCCCCCTTGTTCAGATTTCGACCAGATAGTCGCGGATCAGCAGCACGACGATCAGCGCCAGCACGTACTTGACCACGCCGACGATCAGCCCGAGCTTGAGCGGCGCGCCGCCGGCCTGGCGCAGTTCCTTGATGTCGATGTAGCCGCCCAGGCCGACCAGGCCGAAGCCGAAGATCCAGGTCATCCACAGGCGCAGCATCTTGATGGTCTCGCTGGCCGGCGGGCCGCCCTTGATGCCCGGCGCGCCGAAGGCATCCAGGCTGGTCAGCACCACCATGCCGAGGAAGCCCAGCACGAACAGCGGGAACTTCTCGACCAAGAGCTGGGTCAGCGTCTTGCGGTTCCCCTGGTCCTGCTCGTGGCCGGCCCAGTACCAGACGGTGACCGCAAACACCGCGAACGGGATCGAGATCACCCGCATGATGTTCCAGATCTCGGCGATGGACACCGCGGTGCCGGGCGCGACCTTGGGATTGAAGGCCAGCGCGGCGGCCAGCACCTGGCCGGAGTTGAGGATGCCGGTGCCGATCCAGGCGCCGTACTGCAGGTCGGTCAGCCCCAGCGCGTGGCCGATGAACGGGCTGATGAACATGGTCAGGATGCCGAAGCCCAGGATGGTGGCGATGGCATAGGCGACCTGGCTGGCCTTGGCCTCGACCGCCGGGGCGGTGGCCACCGAGGCCGACACGCCGCAGATGGACAGCGCGTTGGCCAGCACGCCGACCATCGAGCGTTCAAGCCCGAACAGCTTGCCCAGCCACAGCACCATGACGATCGACAGCACCACGAAGCCGCCGATCAGGAACACCGCCATCGAGCCCAGTTGGACGATGGCCTGCACGGTATAAAGCGAGCCCAGCAGGATGATGCCCGTCTTGATCATCAGGCGCGACAGCTTGAAGCCGTCCTGCAGCACCTCGGGCATGCGGCCGCCGAACAGCACGTTGCGGTACAGCATGCCCATGATGATGCCGAGCAGGATGTAGTTGAGGTGGGTGACCTTGATCAGCCATCCCTTCTGGCCGAAGATCACCGCATCGGTCATCCACGGCTCGATCCAGTTGCGGATAACCACCATGGTGACGATGATCAGCGCGAGCCCCGGCAGGGCGCGCGGCAGCGCACGGAAGAATTCCAGCATGTCAGACGTTCCTCCCCCAAGTCGACACCGCGCGCAGGCGACGTATCGTCGCCGACGGGCGGGCGAAGCGGGAAGGCGACAGCGAAGGTCTCGCGCCCCGGGCCGGTGGGCCGGCCACATGGTCTTAAGAATCAAGGCAGGAGCGTCCGGTGCCCCCTGACCGCGGCTCCCCCTGTCGGACGCCACGGGTCATCACAGGGGAGACATCGTAACAACCCGTACACGTTTTGCAAAGCTGGCATGGGCCACCTGCCGGGAGTGTACCCTTGACCAGGGTGCGGCCTGCCTATTTCATGGAAGGGCTGGCCCGCCACCCTGACGGATGTATGCGGTGAACCTGTTCTTCTTCGGCACCCTGATGGACCCGGAGGTCCGCGAGATCGTGATGGGCCGCCCGTTGCCCTCGGACGCGGTCGAGCCGGCCGTGGTCCAGGGCTTTCGCCGGGTGTTCGTCGCCGATCGCCACTATCCCATGCTGCTGGCCCACGCGTCGGGCTGGGTCGACGGCACCCTGGTCTATGGCGTCGACCCCGAGACGGTGCATCGGCTGCAGATTTACGAAGGCTGGGAATACAGCCTGGCCCCCATGCGGGTGCGCACCGCCTCGGGCCAGACGGTCATGGCACACGTGTTCATGTGCCCGCCCCATGTGCAGGCCGACAAGCGCGACTGGAAGCTGGACCAGTGGCAGATGCGCCACAAGCGCACCTTCCTGCCCAGGGCCAGGGCCCTGATGGACAAGCACTTGAAGCGCCAGAAGCCGGGCGTGGCCCAGGCCACCGCGCCCAGGCCCGCGCTGGCCCCCCGCACCCGGAGGGGTTAGGGCACCTTGCCCACCCCTTTCGTCACCCCCGGGCCTGACCCGGGGGTCCGTGGATGCCCGGGTCCAGCCCGGGCATGACGAATGATGCCCTAGCCCACCCGCGGCTCGCTGCCCGCCCCGTGCTTCGGGCACCGGGCGTCGCTGGGGAAGTCGGGGTCGCCGATCTCGACGGAATAGGGGTCGATGCCCTGGTGGTGCCAGGCATCGATGCAGGCGATGTGGTCGTCGGGGCCGTGGTGCAGGCGGCGGAAGGCGTCTTCCTCGCTGGCGGCGTCGATGTGGCGCATCTCCAGGCGGTGTTCGCAGCCGTCGCCGAACGGCACCGACATGGTGTGGCGGATCAAAACGTCATAGGTCATGCCTGTCCCTCCAAATGAGGATAATGCGCATTCTCATATGGAGAGGCGGACGGCGGCTGCAAGAGGGGTTGACCTTCACCTCTCTATTGCGGGGTCCACCAGTCCAGCTGCCGGCGCAAGCCGACCACCGAGCCCACCACCAGCAGCGCCGGCGGTTCCAGACCGGCGACGGCGACGTCTTCGGCCAGGCGGGCCAGGGTGGTTTCCAGCACCTGCTGGCGCGGGGTGGCGGCGCGGCAGACCACCGCCACCGGTTCGTCGGGGCTGCGGCCGGCGCCGGTCAGGCGGGCGACCACCCGGTCGAGATGGCGCAGCGCCATGTAGAACACCATCACCGGGGCGCCGCGGGCCAGGCCGTCCCAGTCGAATTCGTCGGGGACCTCGCCGTCCTGGCCGTGGCCGGTGACGAAGGCCACCGCCGAGTTGCAGTCGCGCGCCGTGGCCGGGATGCCCGCATAGGCCAGCCCGCCCACCCCGGCGGTGATGCCGGGCACCACCCGGAAGCGGATGCCGGCCTCGGCCAGGGCCAGGGCTTCCTCGGCGCCGCGGCCGAAGACGAAGGGATCGCCGCCTTTCAGGCGCAGCACCCGCTTGCCCTGGCGGGCCAGCTCGATCAGGCGGGCGGTGATCTCGGCCTGCTTGGGCGAGGCATGCCCGCCGCGCTTGCCCATGGATTCGACCGGGGCGGCGGTCAGGGCCAGGATGCGCGGATCGACCAGGGCGTCGGTCACCACCACGTCGGCGGCCTTGAGCGCATGCAGCGCCAGCAGCGACAACAGCCCCGGATCACCGGGGCCGGCGCCGACCAGCCACACGGTGCCCGGCTCGAAGGGCGGAAGGTCGAACGGAAGATCCATGCCCGGCACTATAGCGGCCGCAAGATGGCGCGGCTACTGCACGATCCGCGACCTCAGCGGCCATTGAGGCCGCGGCCAAGCGACCCGGAGGGTTGCGCCCGGCGAGGGGCGAACTAAAGTAAGCCGATGACCGACCGACCGCTGCGAAAGGGATGGACCACGGGCGCCTGCGCCGCCGCCGCGGCGACGGCGGCCTTCACCGCGCTGCACGGCAATGGCTTCCCCGATCCGGTAGCCATCCGTCTTCCCCGCGGGGAGACGCCGTCCTTTCCCCTGTCGCGCCGCCGCCTGGGCGAGGGACTGGCCGAGGCCGGGGTAATCAAGGACGCCGGCGACGACCCCGACGTCACCCACGGCGCCGAGATCGTCGCCACCGTCCAACCTGCTCCGCCCGGCAGCGGCATCACCTTCCAGGCCGGCGACGGCGTGGGCACCGTCACCCTGCCCGGCCTTCCCTTGGGCGTCGGCGAGCCCGCCATCAATCCCGGCCCGCGCGCCCAGATCGCCGACAACCTTGCCGCCGCCGCCGGCCGGCTGGGGGTGGGCGCCGACGCGGTGGTGACCATTTCCGTCCCCGGCGGCGAGGTCCTGGCGGCGCGCACGCTCAACCCCCGCTTAGGGATCATCGGCGGGCTGTCGATCCTGGGCACCACCGGGGTGGTGGTGCCCTATTCCTGCTCGGCCTGGGTCCATTCCATCCACCGCGGCATCGACGTCGCCCGCGCCCTGGGGCTCGAGCACGTGGCCGCGGTCACCGGCCGTACCTCCGAGGCCGCCGCCCGGCGGCTGTTCCACCTGCCCGAGCCCGCCCTGATCGACATGGGCGACATGGCCGGAGCGGTGCTGAAATACCTGCGCGCCCACCCCATTCCGCGGCTGGCCGTGGTCGGCGGCTTCGCCAAGCTGGCCAAGCTGGCGGCCGGGCATCTGGACCTGCATTCACGCGCCACCCGCGTCGACCTCGCCCTGCTGGCCGAACTGGCCGCCGGGCTGGGGGCCATGCCGCCGGTGGTCGCGGCCATCGCCGGCGCTGGATCGGCCGCCCAGGCGCTGGCCCTGGCCGCCCCGCTGCCGCTGGGCGACGCGGTGGCCCGCCGGGCGCGGGAAGCGGCGCTGGCGGTGCTGGCCGGCGGCACCGCGGTCGAGGTGGTGTGCATCGACCGCGCCGGCGCCGTGGTCGGGCGGGCCGGATGACTCGCCTGCTGATCCTGGGCGGCACCCGTGAGGCCGCCGACCTGGCCCGCGCCGTCGCCGAGCGCCTGCCCGCGATCCGCATCACCAGCTCGCTGGCCGGCCGCGCCGGAGTGCCCGACCTGCCCGGAGAAGTGCGCGTCGGCGGCTTCGGCGGCGCGCCGGGCCTGGCCGACTGGCTGCGCAACTCGCGCGTGGACGCCGTGGTCGACGCCACCCATCCCTTCGCCGAGCGCATCTCCGCCCATGCCGCCGCGGCCTGTGCCGAGACCGGCGTGCCGCTGCTGCGCTTCGAGCGTGCCGCCTGGTGCGAGCAGCCGGGCGACCGCTGGCACCGCGTCCCCGACCTGGATGCGGCCGCGGCGGCGCTGCCGTCGGTGGGCCGGCGCGCCTTCCTGACCGTCGGCGCCGGCGGGGTGGCCGCCTTCGCCGGCGTGCAGGGCGTCTGGTTCCTGGTGCGCCTGCTGGCCCCGGCGACGCTGCCGCTGGCCGACTATACGGTGACGGTCGGCCGCGGGCCGTTCGCCGTCGACGCCGAGGCAGGGCTGATGTGCGCCCACCGCATCGATGTGCTGGTGACCAAGGCCTCAGGGGGCGCCGCCACCGCGGCCAAGCTGGAGGCGGCGCGGCAGCTGGGCCTGCCGGTGCTGGTGGTCGACCGCGGAAACAGGCACCTTGCTGCAACCAAAGTATGTATGGCTTATACGTTGGGTGAAGCGATAGAATGGCTGTCACGGATGGGTTCTAATACGGACGAGTAAGCCATGCCTCGTGACGCCGATTCGACGACGGTCCGGCTGATCGACACCGCGGCGGAGCTGCGCCGTCTTGCCTTCATCGGCTCTCCGTCCGTGGGCCGCCTTGCCCGCACCGCGCTGGCTGTGTCGCGTTGCTTCGCCGAGCTGCGCCGCCATCTTCACCTCTACGGCCACATCCTGGCCCCGCTGGCCGGCCACCTGAACTGCCGCATCTACGCCCGTCACAACGGCCTGCGCGGTCCCGACCCGGCACGCGCCCGCGACGAGCTGCACGGCCTGGCCTGGCTGTGCGGCCGCTTTGCCCGCCCGGAACTGGTCATCGTCCAGCGCGACGACGACGAGCTGGTGGTCGACGCCAGCGCCGCCGACGGCCTCATCCGCGTGCCGGCGCTGGCCCTGGCCGAGCTGTTCGACCAGCTGGCCGGCATCGCCCCCACCCACCCCCACGCCGTCGGCCAGGCCTTCGACCTGCGCGTCTACTGAAGCGCCGTCCCCGCACCGCAGTTGCGCCCCCTGTAAGTCGCCCTATATAACCCCGGTGGGCGGCCCTGGGGCCGTCGGAACTCTTTGATCCATTTCAACCCCGGAGGGGGTCCGCGCGGTTGCTGCATCCATGGGGACCGCTGCGGATCTGCTTAAGAGCAATGAGGACGGCATGAGCAAAGTCATTGGCATCGACCTGGGCACCACGAATTCCTGCGTGGCCGTCATGGAAGGCAAGAACGCCAAGGTCATCGAGAATGCGGAAGGCATGCGCACGACGCCCTCGATGGTCGCGTTCGCCGAGTCGGGCGAAAAGCTGGTGGGCCAGCCGGCCAAGCGCCAGGCGGTGACCAATCCGACCAACACCTTGTTCGCCATCAAGCGCCTGATCGGCCGTCGCTTCGAGGACCCGATCACCAAGAAGGACATGGCGCTGGTCCCCTACCACATCGTCAACGGCGACAACGGCGATGCCTGGGTCGAGGCCGAGGGCAAGAAGTACAGCCCCAGCCAGGTGTCGGCCTTCATCCTGCAGAAGATGAAGGAGACCGCCGAGTCGTACCTGGGCGAGAAGGTCACCCAGGCGGTGATCACCGTGCCGGCCTACTTCAACGACGCCCAGCGCCAGGCGACCAAGGACGCCGGCCGCATCGCCGGCCTTGAAGTGCTGCGCATCATCAACGAGCCCACCGCCGCCGCCCTGGCCTATGGCCTGGAGAAGAAGGGCGCCGGCACCATCGCCGTCTACGACCTGGGCGGCGGCACCTTCGACATCTCGGTGCTGGAAATCGGCGACGGCGTGTTCGAGGTGAAGTCCACCAACGGCGACACCTTCCTGGGCGGCGAGGACTTCGACGCCCGCATCATCGACTACCTGGCCGACGAGTTCAAAAAGGAGCAGGGCATCGACCTGCGCAAGGACCGCCTGGCCCTGCAGCGTCTGAAGGAAGCGGCCGAGAAGGCCAAGATCGAGCTGTCCTCCTCGATGCAGACCGAGGTCAACCTGCCCTTCATCACCGCCGACCAGACCGGGCCGAAGCACCTCAACATCAAGCTGACCCGCGCCAAGCTGGAAGCCCTGGTCGAGGACCTGGTCGCCCGCACCGTCGAGCCGTGCAAGGCCGCGCTGCGCGACGCCGGTCTGAAGGCCAGCGAGATCGACGAGGTGATCCTGGTCGGCGGCATGACCCGCATGCCCAAGATCCAGGAAGTGGTGAAGGAATTCTTCGGCCGCGAGCCCCACAAGGGCGTCAACCCCGACGAGGTGGTCGCCATCGGCGCCGCCATCCAGGGCGGCGTGCTCAAGGGCGAGGTCAAGGACGTCCTGCTGCTCGACGTCACCC
>JBLNBU010000003.1:0-4387 GCA_050260215.1 Actinomycetota bacterium | reverse complement strand
CGGGGCGGGCGTGGGCCACCGCCTCGACGGCACCGGCCTTGTCGCGGAAGTCGGGGGTCAGCACCTCGACGGTGCAGTCGGGCGCGCTGGCGCGGATGCGTTCGATGCAGGCGACGAACTGGAAGGCGCCGCCGTCGGCCAGGTCGTCGCGGTCGACCGAGGTGATCACCACGTGCTTGAGCCCCATCGCCTTGACCGATTCGGCCAGGTGCTCGGGCTCGGCCGGGTCGACGGCGCCGGGCTTGCCGGTCTTGACGTTGCAGAAGGCGCAGGCCCGGGTGCAGGTGTCGCCCAGGATCATGAAGGTGGCGTGCCGGTGCTTCCAGCACTCCCCGATATTGGGGCAGGCGGCTTCCTCGCACACCGTGTGCAGGTTCTTTTCCCGCATCAGCCGGCGCACCTCGGCCGCCTCCTCCGAGGTGGGCGCCTTGACCCGGATCCAGGCCGGCTTGCGCGGGCTGGGATTGTCCGGACGGTGGGCCTTTTCGGGGTGGCGGACGGCTGAATCGCTCATGGAATGGATATCGGCCAAGGCCGCGGGCAGGTCAAGGAAAATGGGGGCCGGAAAGCCCCCATGCGCCCGCTTCGGAACCGTTCAGAAATGCACCGCGCGGCCATAGGCGTCCAGCACCGCCTCGTGCATCATTTCTGACAGGGTCGGATGCGGGAAGACGGTGTGCATCAGCTCGGCCTCGGTGGTCTCCAGGGTCTTGGCGACCGTATAGCCCTGGATCATCTCGGTCACCTCGGCGCCGATCATGTGGGCGCCCAGCAATTCGCCGGTCGTGGCGTCGAACACGGTCTTGACCATGCCCTCGGTCTCGCCCAGCGCAATGGCCTTGCCGTTGGCGATGAAGGGAAAGCGGCCGACCCTGACCTGGTAGCCCTTCTCCTTGGCCTTGGCCTCGGTCAGGCCGACGCTGGCCACCTGCGGGTGGCAGTAGGTGCAGCCCGGGATCTTGCGGATGTCGATGGGATGCAGGCCGGGAAGGCCCTTGATCTTCTCCACGCACAGGATGCCCTCGTGGCTGGCCTTGTGCGCCAGCCAGGGGGCCCCGGCGACGTCGCCGATGGCATAGACACCGGGCTCGCCCGTCTCGCACCACTGGTTGGTGACGATGTGGGTCCGCTCGACCGCCACCTTGGTGCCTTCCAGGCCGATGTTCTCGACGTTGCCGACGATGCCGACGGCCAGGATGACGCGGTCGACCACCAGCTCCTCGGCCTTGCCCTTGGCCTCGATGGTCACCTTGGCGTTGGAAGCCGACTTGGCGATGCCCTTGATCTGGGCGCCGGTGATGATCTTCATGCCCTGCTTCTCGAAGGACTTCCGCGCCAGGGCGCCGATTTCCTCGTCCTCGACGGGAAGGACGCGGTCCATCACCTCGACCACGGTGACCTCGGCGCCCAGCGCGTTGAAGAACGAGGCGAACTCGATGCCGATGGCGCCCGAGCCGATCACCAGCAGCTTCTTCGGCATGGTGTCGGGGACCAAGGCTTCCTTGTAGGTCCAAACCAGCTTGCCGTCAGGCTCGAAGCCGGGCAGCGTGCGGGCACGCGCCCCCGTGGCCAGGATGATGTGGGGGGCCGAAAGGATGCCGGCGTTCTTGCCCTCGACCGCCACCTTGCCCTTGCCGGCCAGCCTGGCCTGGCCCTCGATGACGGTGACCTTGTTCTTCTTGAGCAGGTGCTTGACGCCCGCCTGCAGCTGGTTCGCCACCCCGCGCGAGCGGGCGACGATCTTGGCCAGGTCGAAGCCGGCGGCCGGGGCGGTCAGGCCGTAGTCGGCGGCGTGCTTGATCTGGCGGAACACCTCGGCCGAACGCAGCAGCGCCTTGGTCGGGATGCAGCCCCAGTTCAGGCAGATGCCGCCCAGGTGCTCGCGCTCGACCACGGCGGTGCGCATGCCCAGTTGGGCGGCGCGGATGGCGGCGACATAGCCGCCGGGGCCGCCGCCGACGACGATCAGGTCGAAGCTGTTCTCGGGCATTCGTCTCTCCATGAAGCTCATGGGGCCCCGCCTACAGCAGCATGCCGAGCGGGTCTTCGATCAGTTTCTTGAACGCGGCCAGGAACTCGGCGCCCACCGCGCCGTCGATCACCCGGTGGTCGACCGACAGCGTGCAGGTCATCACCGTGGCCACCGCCAGTGCGCCGTTCCTGACCACCGGGCGCTGCTCGCCGGCGCCCACTGCCAGGATCGCGCCTTGCGGCGGGTTGATGATGGCGGCGAACTCGCGGATGCCGTACATGCCCAGGTTCGAGATGGTGAAGCCGCCGCCCTGGTATTCCTGGGGCTGCAGCTTGCCGTCGCGGGCCTTGGCGGCCAGCGCCTTCATCTCGCCCGAGATCTCGGCCAGGCCCTTGCGGTCGGCGTGGTGGACGATGGGGGTGATCAGGCCGCTGGGCGTGGCCACCGCCACCGAGACGTCGACGTCGGTGTAGCGGCGGATGGCGTCCTCGCCCCAGGCGGCGTTGGCGGCCGGCACCTTCTTCAGGGCCAGGGCCACGGCGCGCACCACGAAGTCGTTGACCGACAGCTTGTAGGCGTCCGAGCGCGAATTCAGTTCGGTCCGGATCTTCAGCAGGGTGTCGATGTCGCAGTCGACGGACAGGTAGAAGTGCGGGATGGTCGACTTGGCCTCGGTCAGGCGCCGGGCGATGACCTTGCGCATGGACGAGTTGGGGATTTCCTCGTAGGCCGGCTCGAACGGCGCCGGGGCCGCAGGTGCCGCCTTGGGGGCCGGGGCTGGGGCCGCAGCCGGCGCCGCGGCGGGGCGGGGCGAGGCCAGCGCCTTTTCCACGTCGGCCTTGACGATGCGGCCATAGGGGCCGGTGCCGGAGACGGCCTTCAGGTCGACGCCGTTGTCGGCAGCGATGCGCCTCGCCAGCGGGCTGGCGAAGATCCGTTCTCCCTCTGCCTCGTGGGGTGGGGCAGGGCGGGCGGTGGCGGCGGCAGGCGTGGCGGCGGGAGCGCGCGCCGCGGAAGCGGAAGGAGACGGGGAGGCGGCAGGAACGACCAGCGCCGACGCTTCCTCGCCCTCTTCCAGCAGCAGCGCGATGGGCTGGTTGACCTTGACGCCCGAGGTGCCGCCGGGGACCAGGATCTTGCCCAGGCGACCCTCGTCGACGGCCTCGAACTCCATGGTGGCCTTGTCGGTCTCGATCTCGGCGATGACGTCGCCGGACTTGACCTCGTCGCCCTCCTTCTTCAGCCAGCGGGCCAGCGTGCCCTCGCTCATGGTCGGCGACAGGGCGGGCATCAGGATCTGGATCGGCATGGTCCTTGTCCCCCTATTTGCGATAGCAGGCGGCGCGGGCCGCCTCGGCGACCTGGGCGGCCTGGGGCAGGGCCAGGCGCTCCAGGTTGGCGGCATAGGGCAGCGGCACGTCGGCGCCGCACACGCGGACCACCGGCGCGTCCAGCCAGTCGAAGGCGTGCTCCATCATCAGGGCGGCGATCTCCGAGCCGATGCCGGCAAACGCCCACCCTTCCTCGACATTGACGATGCGGTTGGTCTTCTTGACCGAGTCGACGATGGTGGCCACGTCCAGCGGCCGGATGGTGCGCAGGTTGATCACCTCGGCCTCGATGCCGTCGGCCTTCAGCAGTTCGGCGGCTTCAAGGGCGACATGGACCATGCGGGAATAGGCGGTGATGGTGACGTGGCTGCCCGCCCGCTCGATCTTGGCCCGGCCGATGGGGACGATGAAGTCCGGGTCGTCGGGGACGTCGAAGCTCTGGCCGTAGAGCAGTTCGTTTTCCAGGACCACCACCGGGTTGGGATCGCGGATGGCCGCCTTCAGCAGGCCCTTGGCGTCGGCGGCGGAGTAGGGTGCCACCACCTTGAGGCCCGGGCAGTGGGCGTACCACGATGCATAGTCCTGGCTGTGCTGGGCGCCCACGCGCGAGGCGGCGCCGTTGGGCCCACGGAAGACGATGGAGGACGGCTGCTGGCCGCCCGACATGTACAGGGTCTTGGCGGCCGAGTTGATGACGTGGTCGATGGCCTGCATGGAGAAGTTCATGGTCATGAACTCGACGATGGGCTTCAGGCCCGCGTAGGCCGCGCCGACGCCCAGGCCGGCGAAGCCCATCTCGGTGATCGGCGTGTCGATCACCCGCTTGGGCCCGAACTCGTCCAACAGGCCCTGGCTGACCTTATAGGCGCCCTGGTACTGGGCGACCTCCTCGCCCATCAGGAACACCGACGGATCAGCGCGCATCTCCTCGGCCATGGCGTCGCGCAGGGCTTCGCGCACGGTCTGGCGCTTGAAGCTGGCGTACTGCTTCTCGCCGGCGGCGGCAGGGGCCGGCGGCGGCATCAGCGAGGTGGCCGGTGCAGCCGGTGCGGCCGCCACGGGCGCGGTCTTGGGGCTGGGGCCC
>JBLNBU010000002.1:0-13177 GCA_050260215.1 Actinomycetota bacterium | reverse complement strand
CCAGCGTGGCACAATTGCAACGCGAGCGGCAAAAGCGTAGGGATTCCGCGCCCTACGCCTTGTGCGCAGCCGGCCTGCCACGTTAGATGCATGGGAATCGCAAGAACGAGCCACGAAAGGTCGTCCCCCCCATGCGAACCCTCCGGATTCTGCTTGCCGCCGGCCTGATCGCCGGCGCTCCGGCCCTTGCCCAGGCCCAGTGGTACATGGGCGCCGATCTCGGCGCCAACCTGCTCCAAAACTCGGACATCAAGGGCAACGGCAACAACTACAAGACCGACTACGACCTGGGCTACGGCGTGCTGGGCCAGGTCGGCTACGGCTTCGGCCCGTTCAAGGTCGAAGGCGAGCTGGGCTGGCGCCGCAACGACGTCGACAAGGTCACCGGCGGCACCAGCTCGGGCGCCGCTTCAGTGTTCAGCATGATGGCCAACGGCATCTACGACTTCATGCCGCAGTCGGTCTGGCATCCGTTCGTCGGTGCCGGTATCGGCCCGGCCTACGTGGATTCCAAGGGCGGCGGCCAGTACAAGGGCACCGACTGGCAGTTCGCCTACCAGGGCATCGCCGGCGTCGCCTATGACCTGTCGTCCAACTGGGCCTTGAAGACCCAGTACCGCTACTTCTCGACGCTGGACTACGACACCAAGGACACCGCCAGCCGCGGCATGGAGGGCGAGTACCACAGCCACGCGCTGATGGTCGGCTTCACCTACAAGTTCGCGCCGCCGCCGGCCCCGGTCCCCGCCGCCCAGCCGGTCGCCGCCCCGGCGCCCGTCCCGGCCCCGCCGCCGAAGGTCGCCCCGGTGCAGAAGAACTTCATCGTGTTCTTCGACTTCGACAAGTCCGACATCACCCCCGAGGCCCAGGCGGTGCTCAACCAGGCCGCCGCCGCCGCCAAGTCCGGCGGCGCCGCCAAGCTGGACCTGACGGGCCACGCCGACCGGTCGGGCTCGGACGCCTACAACATGAAGCTGTCGGCCAAGCGGGCCAACGCGGTCAAGGCGCAGCTGGTCAAGCTGGGCATCCCCGAGAGCCAGATCTCGGTGGTCGCCAAGGGCGAAAGCCAGCCGCTGGTGCCCACCGCCGACGGCGTCCGCGAGCCCCAGAACCGCCGCGTCGAGATCGTCCTGCCGTAAACCCCGGCAGGTTCCGGCGAAAAGCCCCTTCCGCAAGGAAGGGGCTTTTTTCGTTTCAGCCCCCCGCCGGCCGGATCTCGCCGACCACCCGGCCCGCCATGTTGCGCAACTCGGGGCGCAGGCCCAGCGCGAAGGCCTGGTCCTCGGTCAGCACGCCCAGGCGGACCAGTGTCGCCAGCAGGGCCACCTCGGCGGCGCGGCCGGCGCCGTCGGCGATCTTGACCGCCACCCCCAGGGCGCGGCCGGAAAGGATGGCGACGTGGACGCCCTCGGCGCCGCCCTTGGTGGCCAGGCGCGGCACCGAAGCCATCAGCCGGGTGTCCAGCCGCCCGTTGCCGCCGACCAGGTGGGGGTGGGCGGTCATGGCGGCGACGATGCGCCGGGCGGCGGCGGCGCGGCTTGGGGCCAAGGCGGACGGGTCGGCCAGCCGCGCCATGGCGGTGGCCAGCCCCGCCAGCGGCAGGGCGAAGACCGGAATGCCGCAGCCGTCGATGCCGCAAGGGGTCGACGCCGCATCGGCCTCGGTCATCTCGGCGATGGCCGCCGTCACCAGCCGCTGCACCGGGTGGTCGGGCTGGATGTAGCCGCCCGGCTCGACCCCCAGGTGGCGGGCGACCGTCAGGAACCCGGCGTGCTTGCCCGAACAATTGTTGTGCAGGGCCGACGGCAGGGCCCCGGCGCGGGCCAGGGCATGGGCGGCATCGGCGTCGACCGGCGGATGGGCGCCGCATTCCAGCGCGTCCGCCCCCAGACCGATGCGGGCCAGCCAGGCGGCGACCCGGTCCACATGGACGGCCTCGCCGGTATGGGAGGCTGCCGCCAGGGCCAGTTCCTCGGGGCCCAGGCCGAAGGCGTCGGCGGCCCCGGTCTCGACCAGCGGCAGGGCCTGCACCGGCTTCAGGGCCGAGCGCGGAAACACCCGCCGCGCCACGTCGCCCTGGGCATGGACGATACGGCCGGTGACGTCGGCCACCACCACGGCGCCGCGGTGGCGGCTTTCGACCACGCCGCCGCGGATGACTTCGACCAGGAGGGGATCGGCACGTCCGCTGCCTTTGGGCATGGGATCGCTCCATCGCCAGGAGAAGCTGTTGACAGGGAGGCTGCGGCCGGAGTTACTGACCGCCCAGCATCCTGGACCATTGGGGAAAGCCAAGCATGACCCTCCGCCCGGCCACCGCCGCCCTTGTCGTCGTCATGTTCGCCGCTGCCGGTTCGGCCGCGGCCGAGGACACCAAGCGCCTCGGCAAGCACGGCGAATGGGAAAGCTACGCCTACGCCGAGGGCGGAAGCAAGGTGTGCTATGCCGCCGCCGCCGCCACCAAGGTGCAGGGCGGCGACAAGGGCAAGAACGGGTTGGTGGTGATCGTCACCCACCGCGCCAAGGGCGCCAACGAGGTCAGCGTCACCGGCCAGGGCGCCTTCAAGAAGGACTCGGACGTCGAGATGCAGATCGGCGCCACCAAGCACAGCCTGTTCACCCGCGCCGACCACGCCTGGGCCAAGGACGGCACCGCCGACAAGGCCATCGTCGCCGCCATGCAGAAAGGCCGCGAGATCACCCTGCACGCCACCCCGGCCAAGGGCTCGGCCATCACCGGCAGCGTGCCGCTGTCGGGCTTCTCGGACGCGCTGGCGGCCATCGACAAGGCCTGCAGCGTCAAGCGCTGAGCCAAAAAGAAAGGCGGCGCCCCAAGGGCGCTGCCATCCGGTTACACACCTCCGGGCCGGTCAGCCGCGGGCCATCTTGGCCAGGCGCATGCGGAGCGCATTCAGCTTGATGAAGCCTTGCGCGTCGCGCTGGTCGTAGACGCTGTCTTCCTCGAAGGTGACGTAGTCGAGGCGGTAGAGCGAGCGGGTCGACTTGCGACCGACCACGGTGACGTTGCCCTTGTACAGCTTGAGGCGCACCACGCCCGAGACGTTCTGGCTGATGTGGTCGATCATCTGCTGGAGCGCGATGCGTTCCGGGCTGAACCAGAAGCCGTTGTAGATCAGCTCGGCGTAGCGGGGCATCATCTCGTCCTTGAGGTGCGCCTCGCCGCGGTCGAGCGTGATGCTCTCCATGGCGCGGTGGGCGACGATCAGGACCGAGCCGCCAGGGGTCTCGTAGACGCCGCGGCTCTTCATGCCGACGAAGCGGTTCTCGACCAGGTCCAGGCGGCCGATGCCGTTGGCCCCGCCCAGCGCGTTCAGCTTGGTCAGCAGGGCGGCGGGCGACAGGCGCACGCCGTCGACGGCGACCGCGTCGCCCTTCTCGAACTCGATCTCCACATAGGTCGGCTTGTCCGGGGCCTTTTCGGGGCTGACCGAGCGGGTGAACATGTCCTCGTCGGGCTCGACCCACGGGTCTTCCAGCGCCTTGCCCTCATAGGAGATGTGCAGCAGGTTGGCGTCGGTCGAATAGGGCGCCTCGCCGCGCTTGTCCTTGGCGATGGGGATCTGGTGCTTCTCGGCGAAGTCGAGAAGCTTGGTGCGGCTGGTCAGGTCCCAGATGCGCCAAGGCGCGATGACCTTGATGTCGGGCTTGAGCGCGTAGTAGCCCATCTCGAAGCGCACTTGGTCGTTGCCCTTGCCGGTGGCGCCGTGGGAGACGGCGTCGGCGCCGACCTGGTTGGCGATCTCGATCTGGCGCTTGGAGATCAGCGGCCGGGCGATCGAGGTGCCCAGCAGGTAGACGCCCTCGTACAGCGCATTGGCGCGGAACATCGGAAAGACGAAATCGCGGACGAATTCTTCGCGCAGGTCGTCGATGAAGATGTTCTCGTCCTTGATCCCCATCAGCTGGGCCTTCTTGCGCGCCGGCTCCAGCTCTTCGCCCTGGCCGAGGTCGGCGGTGAAGGTCACCACCTCGCAAGCATAGGTGTCCTGCAGCCAGCGCAGGATGATGGAGGTGTCGAGCCCGCCCGAATAGGCCAGCACAACCTTCTTGACGTCGCCCTTCATGGGAAAGCCTCGCGCGTGAGGGGGAATATTTCGGCGGCGCAGTATATGCCCTTCGCCGGCCGGGGCAAGATCGACATGCCTGCCCCGCTGCATTCTTCCCTTGGTCGCCGGCGCGCTCTGGTACAAACTCGCCGCGGGGGAATGGGCGATGAACGACAGCACGCGTGACAGGACCGACCAGTCGGTCATCGACGACCTTTGCCGGCCGGAACCGCTGGCCGAAACCTTCGCTTTGTCCGAAAAATTGATCCAGGCGACCACCCCGCCCGGCAGCGGCGGCCTGTCGAAGGCGGCCCACGGCCTGCGCAAGGCGGCCGGCTACTGGCTGTGGCGGATCATGGGGCGGCGGCGCGGGCGCGACGCCTCGGCCTCGCCGGGGCTTTTGGCGACGCTCGACCACTACGACAAGGACCTGGAAAAGGCCCAGGACCGCATCCGCAGCCTGGAGGCCCGCGTCGCCGCGCGCGACCGCTCGGCCGAACTGGTGGCCGCCGCCGAGGCCCGCACCCAGGAGCAGCGCGTGCGCGCCGAAGAGGCCGAACGCGCCCTGGCCCAGGCCCATGCCCGCATCGAGATCCTCAAGGACGCGCTGGAAGTCACCAAGGCGACCAAGGCCGGCACCAGCCCCGCCGACCACCGCTTCCGCGAGGCCAAGCGCGCGTTTGCCCGCATGTACCACCCCGATTCCGGCGGCGACCAGGCCCGCCAGACCCTGTTCGCCGAATTCTGGCCGGTGCTGGAACGGATCGAGCGCGAGCTTTAGGGCGCCCGCGTCATTCCCCGATGACGTCACCCCCGGGCTCGACCCGGGGTCCATGGATGGCCGGGTCAAGCCCGGCCATGACGAAAGGCATGGGATTCATCAGCCCTACCGCGAACACGGGTGCCCAGGGTCGCCGATGTCGCACAGGTAGATGGACTTGGTGTAGGCGCCCCAGTCCTTGAGCATCTCCTGGGAGGCCGGAACCGCCTCGTTGCGGGCGAATGACGGGCCCTGCCACAGGCGTTCGACCACATAAAGCGCCTCGCGGCCGCGAATGGCGATGACCATGACCAGGCCGCCCATGCCGGAATGGCGGCCCTTGGTGCAGCTGACCGTCATCGCCGCCGCCGGATAGCCGTTGATGGACTTCTCGGTGATCGGGCTGGGGCCGATGGCCTCGCAGTTGTTGCGGCTGGCCTCGACCACTTGGTTGACATAGGCGTCGGGCGCCGCCTGGGGGTCGCCCACCACCTGGACGATCACCATCTCGGACCACTTGTCGGAGTTCTGCCCGGGCGGGAACACCATGGTGGTGTCGCCCTTGGGGCTCTTCTGGGTGCCCTTGGCCTGCCAGCCGTCGGGAATGGCGCGCAGCAGGCGCTCCTTGCCGGCGGGCTGGGGCTGGGGCTGGGCTTGCGACTGGGCGAAGGCGGGCGCCGCCAGCATCAGGGTGGTCAGGGCGAGGGCAAGCGGGCGCATGGGCTCTCCGGGTCAATAGGCCTTGGCAAGGGCGTGGCGCACCACCTTGCGCATCAACGTGGGCAGGGCGTGATCGCCCAGCCGGTCGAGCGGGCACCACAACCCCCGCGCCGTATCGTTACCGCGGACCTTGCCGGCGGCAACCACAAGTTCGAGGTGAAAGTGGGTGAAAGTATGGCGGACCACTCCGGGCAGGGCGGTCCAGGCGGCGGCCAGCGGCGCCTGGGCGGCTGCCTCGGCCATGTCCCAGCCTTCCGTGCGCCAGTCGGTCGAGGGCACCTCCATCATGCCGCCCAGCAGCCCCTGCGGCGGGCGGCGGCGCAGCAGCACGGCACCGTCCTTGCGCACCGTCCAGAACACCACGCCGCGCCGGGTGGGGCGTTCCGGCTTGGCCAGCTTGGCCGGCAGTTGGGCGGCCAGCCCCAGCGCGCGGCCGCGGCAGTCGGCCATCCACGGGCAGATGGCGCAGGCCGGGCTTTTGGGCGTGCACACGGTCGCCCCCAGGTCCATGGCCGCCTGGGCATAGTCGCCGGCGCGCTCGTCGGGGGTCAGCGTCGCCGCCAGCTCCTTCAGCCGGCCCTTGACCGCCGGTAGCGGGGCGGTCTCGGCGAACAGCCGCGCCATCACCCGCTCGACGTTGCCGTCGACCACCACCGCCTTGCGCCCGAAGGCGATGGCGGCAATGGCGGCTGCCGTATACTGGCCGACGCCGGGCAGGCGCAGCAGTGCCTCCTCGTCGTCGGGGAAGCGCCCGTCGCGCCAGGCGGCCACGGTGCGGGCGCACTGATGCAGGTTGCGGGCCCTGGCGTAATAGCCCAGCCCCGCCCAGGCGTGCATGACCTCTTCCACCGGCGCCGCGGCCAGGTCGTGGACGGTCGGCCAGCGTTCGAGGAAGGCGCGGAAATAGGGGCCCACCGCGGCGACCGTGGTCTGCTGCAGCATGATCTCGGACAGCCAGACGTGGTAGGGATCGGCCGCCTGGCCGGGGGCGGCCCGCCACGGCAGCACGCGGCGGTGACGGTCGTACCAGGCCAGCAGGGCGGAAGACAGCTCGGGCGGGGAACGCATGGGCGCAAGGATAGTGCAAATCGCAGCCCTGGGGTATGGTCGGGTTCCATGAGCAAGCAACAGGACGACGACGCCCGGGTCTACGGCATGGTCAGCATCGCCATGCCGGCCGAGCGGGTGACCCGCCCGGCCTTCGGCAAGCACGGCTTTGCCGGCGGCGCGCTGGTGGTCGACTGGCCGGCCATCGTCGGCTCGGCGGTGGCGGCGCACACCCTGCCCATGCGCATCAAGTTCCCGCCCAAGCTGCGCGACCACGGCGTGCTGGTGATCAAGGTCGATTCGGGCGCCTTCGCCACCGAGCTGCAGCACCTGGAACCGCTGGTGGTCGAGCGCATCAACGGCTATTTCGGCTGGCAGGCGGTCGAACGCCTGCAGCTGCAGCAGGGCCCCCTGCCCCGGCCCAAGCGTGCACGCCCCCAGCCGGCCGCGTCCAAGCCGCCCTCGCCATCGCTGCAGGCCCGGCTGGATGCCGTCGACGACCCCGAGCTGCGCGCCGCGCTCGAACGCCTGGCCAGCCGGCTTGGATAGCTTGCCGCGCCCGTCGCCGCCTCCTAATATCCGCCGGACAAGGTAGTTCTCCTGAGGAGGGAAGCGTGAAGTCGATGGTCCGCATCTTCGCCGTCGTCGTGGCCCTGCTGGCCGGAGGCGCCGTCCGCGCCGCCGACGACCCGGGCTACAAGATCGACCAGGTCATGGGCGACCCCAAGGCGCCGATCACCATCGTCGAGTACGCGTCGCTGACCTGTCCCCACTGCGCCCACTTCCACGAGACCACCCTGCCCAAGCTCAAGCAGGAGTGGATCGACACCGGCAAGGCCAAGCTGATCTATCGCGATTTCCCAACCGCCCCCGCCGGGCTGTCGGTGGGCGCCTCGATGATTGCCCACTGCGCCGGGCCCGACCGCTATTTCGGCGTGCTGTCGCTCCTGTTCCGCAGCCAGGAGAAGTGGGCGGGCGCCAAGGACCCGCTGGCCGCCATCAAGCAGCAGGTCAAGTTCGCCGGCATCACCGAGGACAAGGTCGACGCCTGCCTGAAGGACCAGGAGCTGGCCAACGCCATCCAGGCCCGCGCCAAGGACGCCAACCAGAAATTCGGCATCGACGGCACGCCGACCCTGATGGTCGACGGCAAGATCATTCCCGGCGGCGCCGTCCCCTACGAGGAACTGGACAAGGCGCTGAAGGCGGCAGCGAAGAAATAGGGCATATAGGGCCTAGCCCTTCACGCCTCTACAAGATATAGTCCCCGCGACGCCACTAGGGGGATGCGCGGGGCGCGCGCCGTGATTCAGTTCACCAAGCTGCGACTGTCGGGGTTCAAGTCGTTTGTCGATGCCGCCGAGCTCTTGATCGAGCCGGGCATGACGGGCGTGGTCGGCCCCAACGGTTGCGGCAAGTCCAACCTGATCGAGGCCCTGCGCTGGGTGATGGGCGAAACCTCGGCCCGCCAGATGCGCGGCGGCGAGATGGACGACGTCATCTTCGGCGGCACCGCGTCGCGCCCGGCCCGCAACATCGCCGAGGTGGCCATCGCGCTCGACAACAGCGTGCGCGGCGCCTTCAACGGCGCCGCCGAGCTGGAGGTGACCCGGCGCATCGAGCGCGGCCAGGGGTCCAACTACCGCATCAACGGCTCGGATGTGCGGGCCCGCGACGTCCAACTGCTGTTCGCCGACGCCGCCACCGGCGCCCGCTCGTCTGGCCTGGTCAGCCAGGGCAAGGTCGGCGCGCTGATCAACGCCAAGCCCGCCGAGCGCCGGGGCCTGCTGGAAGAGGCCGCCGGCATCGCCGGGTTGTATTCCCGCCGCCACGAAGCGGAACTGAGGCTGAAGAACGCCGACCTCAACCTGGCCCGCCTCGACGACGTGCTGGCCACCCTGGACGAGCAGGCCAATTCGCTGCGCAAGCAGGCCCGCCAGGCGGCGCGCTACCGCACCATCGCCGAGCAGATCCGCACCATCGAGGCCCAGGTGCTGTACATCGGCTGGCTGGAAGCCCTGGCCCTGATCGAGGCGGCGCGCGCCGCCATGAAGGAGGCCGACCTGAAGGTCGAGGAGGCCACCGGCCTGGCCGCCGCCGCCGCCGCCGAGCAGGCCGAGGCCGCCGCCGGCCTGCCCGAACTGCGCCAGGCCGACGCCGCCGCTGCCGCCATCGTCCAGCGCCTGCAGCTCGAGCGCGAGCAGCTCGAGGCCGAGGAAGGCCGCCTGGCCGAAACCCGCCGCGACCTGGAATCCCGCCTGGCCCAGGCCGGGTCCGACCTGCAGCGCGAGCATGCGCGCGCCGCCGACTCCGACCAGGCCATCGCCCGGCTGGACGAGGAACGTCGCCTGCTGGACGGTGCCGCCGAGGACGAGGGCGACGCCCGCGCCGAGGCCGAAGCGGCAGTCGAAGGCGCCGCCCAGGCGGTGGCCACCGTCGAGACCGACCTGTCCCAGGCCATGGAGGAGGTGGCGAGCGCCGACGCCGAGCGCGCCGCCGCCCTGCGCCGCCTGCAGGAAAGCGAGGGACGGCGCGAGCGCCTGGCCGAGCGCCTGGCCCAGGTCGAGGCCGCCCGCGCCCAGGCGGAAAGCGAAGGCGTCGACCGCGCCGAACTGACCGGCGCCGAGATGGAGCTGGAAGCGGCGCTGGAATACCTCGAGGAATCCCGCCAGGCGGCCGAGGACGCCGACCGCGCCCGCATCCATGCCCAGGCCGCCCGCGATTCCGCCCGCGACGCCTTCCAGGCCGCCTCGGCCGCACGGTCGCGCATCAAGGCCGAGGCCGACGCGCTGGCCCAGGTGCTGAACCAGGGCGGCGGCAGCGATCATCCGCCGGTGCTCGACCAGGTGTCGGCCACCGCCGGGGCCGAGCCCGCCCTGGCCGCCGCCCTGGGCGAGGACCTGACCGCGTCCCTGGACGGCACCGCCCCGCTGCACTGGACCCAGCTGCCGCCCCTGGCCGACGCCCCCGCCCTGCCCGAGGGCGCCGAGCCGCTGTCGCGCCTGGTCACCGCCCCGCCCCAGCTGGCCCGCCGCCTGTCCCAGGTCGGCGTGGTCGCCGACGCCGCCGCCGGCGAGCGCCTGAAGGACCGGCTGGCCTGCGGCCAGCGCCTGGTCAGCCGCGACGGCGACCTGTGGCGCTGGGACGGGCTGGTGGCACGCGCCGGCGCTCCCAGCGCCATGGCGGTGCGCCTGGCCCAGCGCAACCGCCTGCGCGAACTGGAGGCGCGCCTGGAAGACGCCGACATGGGCGTCGAGGAGGCCGAGGGCCGGGTCGAGACCGCCACCCGCGCGGTCGAGGACGCCGCCGAGGCCGAGCGCCAGGCCAAGGACGCGGTGCGCCGCGCCGACGCCGAGACCGCCAAGGCCCGCGACCTGCACGGCAAGCTGGCCCAACGCTGGACCGCCTTCGAAACCCGCGTCGCCGCCCTGGCCGAGCAGCAGGCCGGCGTCGCCGCCGACCTCGAGGCCGCCGAAGGCGAGCTGGCCGAAGCCCGCGCCGCGGTGGCCGCCTTCCCCGAGCAGGCCGACGGCCGCGACCGCGTCAACGCGCTGCGCGCCGAACTGGCCGAGCGGCGCTCAAGCCTGGTCGAGGCGCGCTCGACCCTGGACCGCCTGGTCCGCGAGGCGGCCGAGCGCAAGCGCCGCCAGGAAGCGCTGCTGTCCGACGCAGAATCGTGGCGCCGCCGCGCCGAGGCCGCCCGCGCCCACGTCGCCGAGCTGGAAGAGCGCCGCGAAACGGTGATGCTGGAGCTGGAACGCCTGGCCGCAGCTCCCGATACCTTCGCCCGCCGCCGCGCAGAGCTGCTGGAAGCCGTCGAGGAGGCCGAGGCGGCCCGGCGCCGCGCCGCCGACACCCTGTTGGCGGCCGAGCACCGCCAGGCCGAGGCCGACCGCAAGGTGCGCGCCGCCGAGGCGCTGCTGGCCGGGGCGCGCGAGGAACGCATCCGCCGCGAGGCCGCCGTGGGCGCCGCCGACCAGCAGTGCCGCTCGGTGGCCACCCGCATCGCCGAGCGCCTGGACCTGACCCCCGAACAGCTGCGCGAGGTCGCCGGCGTGGTCGAGGACGAACGCCCCGACGCCGACGAGCTGCAGCGCAAGCTGGACCGGTTGATGCGCGAGCGTGACGCCATGGGCCCGGTCAACCTCCGCGCCGAGACCGAGCTGGCCGAGCTGGAGGAGCGCATGGCGGGCATGCGCGCCGAGAAGGACGACCTGGTCAAGGCCATCATCAAGCTGCGCCACGGCATCAACGAACTGAACCGCGAGGGGCGCGAACGCCTGCTGGCCAGCTTCAAGGCGGTCGACGGCCATTTCCGCGACCTGTTCGTCAAGCTGTTCGGCGGCGGCCGCGCCCACCTGGCGCTGACCGAATCCGACGACCCGCTGGAAGCCGGCCTGGAAATCATGGCCAGCCCGCCCGGCAAGCGCCTGCAAAGCCTGTCGCTGCTGTCGGGCGGCGAGCAGGCGTTGACCGCGCTGGCCCTTTTGTTCGCCGTGTTCATGACCAACCCGGCGCCCATCTGCGTGCTCGACGAGGTCGATGCGCCGCTGGACGACGCCAACGTCGACCGCTTCTGCTCGCTGGTCGAGGACATCGCCGGGACCACATCGACCCGCTTCCTGATCGTCACCCACCACCGCATGACCATGGCCCGCATGGACCGCCTGTACGGCGTCACCATGGCCGAACGCGGGGTGTCGCAGCTGGTCTCGGTGGACCTGGCCCAGGCCGAGGCGATCCGGGACCGGGCTGCGACAGGCTGAGCCACCCCTTCGGGGAGGACGGAATCCCTCCTAATGGGCTCAAAAACCCCGGTTGGTGCAATGCACCATTAGATTTTCCAGTTATAAAACAGGCACTTACCCAGACGGGTTTCAATCCTTGACACGGGTGGGCGCAACTCTTATGGTGCCGGCGCTTTTGGCACCGTGGCCAGAAGGGGGAACTTGCGAGGTCCATGGTATGGCTGAGCCGGAGAAACCCCCGTCGCTGGACGATATCGAGGCCCGGCTGCGCGCAGTGCGCGCCCGGGAGGAAGCCGATGCGGGCCGCGGCCCGACCCCGCGGGGTCGGCCGACCGGCATGGCAATGGGCTTCCGCATCGGCGTCGAGCTGGTGGCCGCCGTGCTGGTAGGCACCGGTATCGGCTGGGGACTTGATTCCTGGCTGGGCACGGCGCCGTGGCTGATGGTGCTGTTCCTGCTGATGGGCGGGGCGGCCGGCGTGATGAACGTCTATCGCCTGATGCACGGCATGGACGCGACGGTAGGGTTCGGCGAGGCGCAGCGGCGCCAGTCCGGGCAGACGAAGGACCATTGAGGAGAGGCGTGCGGTGGCCAACCCGATCGAGCAATTCAAGATCAAGCCGATTGTCCCCCTCCAGGTCGGCGGCGTGGACGTCTCGTTCACCAATTCGGCCGTGGCGATGGTGGTTGCCGTCATCCTGGTCACGCTGTTCTTGACCCTGTCCATGCGCTCGCGCGCCCTGGTGCCGGGCCGCTGGCAGTCGGCGGCCGAGGTCTTCTACGAATTCATAGCCAACATGCTGCGCGACAACGTCGGCGCCGAAGGGCGGAAGTACTTCCCCTTCATCTTCACGCTGTTCATGTTCGTGCTGTTCGGCAACCTGCTGGGCATGATCCCCGGCTTCTTCACCTACACCAGCCACGTGGCCGTCACCTTCGCCATGGCCCTGGTGGTGTTCGTGGGCGTGACCGTGATCGGCTTCGTCCGCCACGGCTTCCACTTCCTGCGCATGTTCTTCCCCGAGGGCGCGCCGATCGCGACCGCGGTGATCCTGATCCCCATCGAGGTGATCTCTTACTTCTCGCGCCCGTTCAGCCTGGCCGTCCGACTGTTCGCCAACATGACGGTGGGCCACATCATCCTCAAGGTGATGGGCGGGTTCGTGGTCAGCCTGGGCGCGTTCTACGTGGTCCCCGGCGTGGTTCCCTTCGCCTTCCTGGGGGGCATCACGGTGCTGGAATTCGGCATCGCGCTCCTGCAGGCCTACGTGTTCACGATCCTCTCCTGCATCTACCTCCACGATGCCATTCACATGCATTGATTAGGTCGAGCGGCCGAGAGTTTAAGTGCGTCAATTTTCGTCCTGAAGGAGTTCTGATTATGGAAGCGAGCGCTGCTAAGTTGATCGGTGCCGGTCTGGCTGCCATCGGCATGATCGGTTCGGGTATCGGCGTCGGCAACATCTGGTCGAACCTGATCGCCACCGTCGGCCGCAACCCGGCTGCCAAGGCCAATGTCGAGTTGTACGGCTGGATCGGCTTCGCGGTGACCGAGGCGATCGCGCTGTTCGCCCTGGTCGTCGCGCTGATGGTTCTGTTCATGTAAGGACGGACGTCCTCCTTCGGATCGCGTGGGCGCCGCGGGGTGGGAATCAATTCCCTCCCGCGGCCCTCCGTCCCGACCAGAGAGTATGTCTTTCCACCTTTGCCAGGAGCACCGGGATGCCTCAATTCGATCCGGCATTCTTCGCGCCCCAGTTGTTCTGGCTGGCGCTCACCTTCTTCACCCTGTACATCCTGATGGCGAAGGTGGCCCTGCCCAAGATCGGCGCCGT
>JBLNBU010000001.1:0-7512 GCA_050260215.1 Actinomycetota bacterium | reverse complement strand
AAGCCGGCGAACTGGTCCCAGGCCAGCTTGTCGGGCTTGACCGAAACCCACATGGTGCCGCCGTTGTCGACCAGGGCGTCGATGACCTTGGACTGGGAACGGGCCGCCTGCACGGCCGAGGACTGGTCGGCTCGTGCCAGCGCGGGCAGCAGAGTCGCCGCCAGTACGAACGCTATCGCCCAGCGCATGCCTGATCTCCCTGTCCCCAAGCCCATCATCGACGGTAAATCCTTCCAGGTCGCATCTCCATCGGGTGCTTAACCCACCCGTCCGAACGGCATATGGCTGCGTCCGCCGGTGCTGGGCGCGGGGCCGCCGGTGGTTTCGGGGAAAGTCAGCGGCAGGCCGCGCAAGCTGCGTACCGCCAGATAGGCGAAGGCCTGGGCCTCCAGCGCGTCACCGTCCCAGCCCACCGCCTCGACCGGGTCGACCGGGGCGGCCAGCTCCTGGCGCAGGGCGGCCATCAGCTGGGGATTGTGGCGCCCGCCGCCGCACACCAGCCAGCGGACCGCCGGCTTGGGGAAATGTGCCTTCGCCAGCGCCACTGCCGCGGCGGTGAACGCCGTCAGCGTCGCCGCCCCGTCGGCTGCCGACAACCCGGCGACCAGGCCGGCGGCGAAGCTGCGGAAATCGTCGCGGTCCAGCGACTTGGGCGGCCGGGCGACGAAATAAGGATGGGCCCGGAAGCGCCCCAGCGCCTTGCCGTCGACCGCCCCCATGCGGGCCAGGGCGCCGTGCTCGTCCACGGGGCGGCCGGTGTGGGCCAGGGCCCAGTCGTCGATCAGGGCGTTACCGGGGCCGGTGTCGAAGGCCAGCAATGCGTCGTCGTCGCCGATCCAGGTGACGTTGCCGACGCCGCCCAGGTTCAGCACCGCCAGCGGCCGCGCCACCCCGGCGCCCAGCGCCCGGTGATAGACCGGCACCAGCGGCGCGCCCTGGCCGCCGGCGGCGACGTCGTCGCTGCGGAAGTCGTTGACCACCGGGATCCCCAAGGTTTCGGCCAACAGGGCGCCGTCGCCGATCTGCCAGGTGCGCCGCTCGGCCGGGCGGTGGAGGATGGTGTGGCCGTGGAAGCCGATGACGTCGACCTCGGCCCGGTGGACGCCGGCGCCGTCAAGGAAGCGCTTCACCACGTCGGCATGGACCAGGGTCAGCCGGCGCTCGACCTCCGCCACGTCGCCGACGCCGCCCAGCACCGAGCGCAAGGCGTCGCGCAGCCCGTCGTCATAGGGGACGGTGGTCGCCGGCCCCATCCGCTCGACCGACACCCCGTCGGTCAGCACCAGGGCCGCATCGACGCCGTCCAGCGAGGTGCCGCTCATCAGTCCCAAGGCAAGCATGGTCATGGGTGGGGCTCCGGTCCGGCACTGTCGAGTGGCCGCCAATTGTAGGCGACGGGGGATTGTGATAAACGAGCGGCCTTCCCGCAAGCAAGCCGGACCCGCCGCCATGAGCACGCCTGCCTCCGAATTCCTGCGCGTCGTCGCCGAGCGCGGCTTCATGCACCAGTGCACCGACCTGGAAGGCCTGGACAAGCGCCTGCAGGCCGCCCCCGGCGTCGCCTATATCGGCTTCGACTGCACGGCGCCCAGCCTGCATGTGGGCTCGCTGATGCAGATCATGCTGCTGCGCTGGTGGCAGAAAACCGGCAACAAGCCCATCGTGCTGATGGGCGGGGGCACCACCCGCATCGGCGACCCGTCGGGCAAGGACGAGGCCCGCCGCCTGCTCACCGATGCCGATATCGCCGCCAACATGGCCGGGATCAAGCAGGTGTTCGGCAAGTACCTCACCTTCGGCGACGGCGCGCTGGACGCGGTGATGGTCAACAACGCCGATTGGCTGGACCGGCTCAACTACATCGACTTCCTGCGCGACTACGGCCGGCACTTCACCGTCAACCGCATGATGACCTTCGACTCGGTCAAGCTGCGGCTCGAGCGCGAGCAGCCGCTGACCTTCCTCGAATTCAACTACATGATCCTTCAGGGCTACGACTTCCTGGAGCTGTGGCGGCGCAACAAGTGCCTGCTGCAGATGGGCGGCTCGGACCAATGGGGCAACATCGTCAACGGCGTCGAGCTGGGCCGCCGGGTCGACCAGGCCGAACTCTACGGCCTGACCAGCCCGCTGCTCACCACCGCCTCGGGCGCCAAGATGGGCAAGACCGCGCAAGGCGCCGTGTGGCTGAACGCCGACGCCCTGTCGCCGTGGGAGTTCTGGCAGTACTGGCGCAACACCGAGGACGCCGACGTCGGCCGCTTCCTGAAGCTGTTCACCGAGCTGCCGCTGGACGAGATCGCCCGGCTGGAAGCGCTGCAGGGCGCCGAGATCAACGAGGCCAAGAAGGTGCTGGCAGGTGAGGTCACCCGCCTGGCCCATGGCGACGCCGCCGCCGCCGAAGCCGCCGAGACCGCGCGCAAGACCTTCGAGGAAGGGGCCGCCGCCGACACCTTGCCGACGGTCACCGTCGACGAGGCCGAGATGCCGGCCTTCGCCTTGTTCGTCAAGGCCGGGCTGGCCGCCTCCAACGGCGAGGCCCGCCGGCTGATCCAGCAGGGCGGCGCCCGCATCGACGACGTCGCCGTCAAGGACCCGCAGCAGGCGGTGACCATCACCGGAACCCTGAAACTGACCGCCGGCAAGAAGCGCCACGTGCTGGTGAAAAGCGCTTAAGCGGGTACGGCGGTCACACCGCCACCCGCACCCCGGTCTTGGCCTCGATCTCGGCCACGATGGTGGCAACCAGCTCGACCGCGGGGTCGCGGGTCGAGCGCCAGTCGGTGCCGGTCCAGTCGAAATGGGCGGCGCCGCTGACCGGGGACGACAGCCAGATCTGGCGCATGGGCCCGTGCTTGTTGATCACGTACTGGCCGCCGTCTTCCAGGGTAATGTTGATCACCCCGTGATCCAGCTCGACCTCGAGCCGGTCGCCCAGGGCCTCGTCGATGGCGTCGGCCAGACCTTCGAGGGTCTTGTCGGCAAGCGCGTGGAAGCGACTTTCGTCGAGGCTCATGGCTTGATCTCCTGCTGGCGGGCCGGCCGGATGGTAGACCAAGCGGCCCGTCCCGCCAACCGGGCGAAATAATCCTTCATAAAGCGGTATGCGAAAGTAGGGTTTGCACCCGAGGGGGCAACCGGGTCATTATGATTTGGTAAAGATTCGCCGAACAACGGCGACATACGGACGTCCCAGGGAGAACGCCCATGCCCCGCATCCTGATCATCGAGCCCGAAATGCGTGCGCGCCACGCCCTTCGCAGCATGCTGGAAGGGGCGGGCTACGAGGTCGAGACCGCGGTGGACGGGTCCGAGGGCATCGAGACCCACCGCCACAAGCCCGCCGACCTGGTCATCGCCGACCTGGACGACGCCATGGACAAGGCCAATGCCTTCCTCGGCATCCGCATGATCGCGGTGCCCGGCGGCGGCCGCGACAGTGCCGAGATCGCCCGCAAGCTGGGGGCCCAGCACTTCCTGCCCAAGCCCTTCCGCCGCGATGCGCTGCTGGCCGCCGTGCGCAACACGCTGGGCAGCCAACCCGCCCTTTAAGGCGCACCCTCTCAGGGTTGCGAGAGCCGCGCCATTCATGGCTTGCACCGCGTTGGCGTTTTCGTTATAGAGGCGCCTTCGATTTCCCGGAGCAGCCAGGCCATGAAGGACAACATTCATCCCGAGTACCACGAGATCAACGTGGTGATGACGGACGGCACCGAATTCAAGACCCGCTCGACCATGGGCAAGCCCGGCGACACCCTGCGCCTGGACATCGACCCCAAGTCGCATCCGGCCTGGACCGGCGTCCATCGCCTGGTCGACACCGGTGGCCAGTTGGCAAAGTTCAAGAAGCGTTTCGCCAATTTCGGCATCAAGTCCTGAGTGGTCTGCAAGGGCGCGGCGGCCGTCTGGCCTGCTGCGCCCCAGCCTCGCACAAGCGTCCCGCCAGTCCCCGCCTGCCTTATGCGTGCCACTATTGGCCGCTTTATTGTAGACTTCGCAATGCGAAGGGATTAGAGCAATTGAGGGGATAACAGGCTGCCGGCCGAACTGCCGGCCCTTCAGGGCGCCATGATCATCGTCCATTACGAGGTCTACGTCCAAGAGTCCCGCGGCTGGATGCTCCATGCGCGTTTCCCCAGACAGGAGCGCGAAGAGGCCATACGCGAGGCCAAGGAACTTGAGACGACTTTGAACATTCGCGTCAAGGTCGTGCGCGAGACCTATTACACCGACACCAACCAGTTCGACGAAGCCGAAGTCTATATGAGCGGCATGCAGGTGAAGAAGCCGGCAGCAGCCGCGGCGCCTGCCCGCTCCGCCTCGCCGTCGCGCTCGTCCGCCCCTTCGCGCAGCTCCAAGGCTGACGCCGCCCCGGCCGCCGCACCCGCCCCCGCCCGGCGCCAGCGCGCCCCGGCCAAGCCCACCAGCAACGCCGGCGTGGTGCTGGGCAAGCTGCTGATCATCACCTTGCTGGGCCTGCTGGCGTCGTTCGCCGCCATCAAGGTTACCCCCGACCTCATCATCTTCGCCTACGACTACGGCTTCCGCATCACGCCCGACGGCTACAGCCAGCTGATGTTCGCGGTATTCGTGCTGGTCTTCCTGATGGTGGCGGTGCCCCTGGCCGTCCGCCACCTGCCGCGCAACCCCAACCTGGCCATCAGCGGCCCCCGCTTCCCCGGCTGGCGGATCAACCGCCCCAGCCAGGCCGAGCGCGAGATGAAGAAGTCGCTGGACAAGCTGGTCGACCGGGCCAAGGCCAACCCGCTGGACATCCCGGAGCCCGAGGACGAGCCCCTGCCGGTGCCGGAGGTCGAGGAAGTCCTGCCCGAGATCAACGAGCACCCCGACGAGCCCCTGCCCGAGATCAGGCCCGACGAGGCGGTGCCCGAACTGCCGTCCGCCTCCGCCGATTTCCCCGACCAGGAGCAGGTCAACACGGTGACCATGCGGTTCCTGGGTGGCGCCATCAATGCGATGAAAACCGTGTTCCCGGTGCTGGACCGCACCAACAAGTTCGCCCTGAACCTGTACATGGCCGGCGCGGTCGAGACCTTGGGCGACGTCCGCCGGCTGGACAACGCCCAGCGCCGCAAGGTGCTGGCTGTGTCGCTGGAAACCCTGGGCACCCCCGCCGAGCTGGCCAAGCGCTTCCACGAGAAGATGGAAGAGTACATGCTGGAGCCGCGCTACATGCAGCTGATCCAGGCCGGCCGCAATGCCATGGACACCTGGCAGTCCGGCCAGGAGGCGGTCGCCCACCAGGCGCTGACCGAGACCATCCGCGCCTGGAACAAGCCGGCCGAAAAGAAGCCGCAGATCGTCACCGTGATGTTCACCGACATGGTGGGCTCGACCGACCTGACCCAGGCGCGCGGCGACGCCGCCGCCCAGGAGATCGTGCGCCGCCACAATTCCATCGTGCGCACGGCGCTGGCCCAATTCTCGGGCAAGGAGATCAAGCACACCGGCGACGGCATCATGGCGTCGTTCCCGTCTTCGGCCAACGCGGTCGAGGCGGCGGTGGCCATCCAGCGCCAGGTTGCCGCCCACAATGCCCGCGAACCCGGCCAGGAGCTGCACCTGCGCATCGGGCTCAACGCCGGCGAGCCGATCCAGGAAGAAGACGACCTGTTCGGCACCACCGTCCAGCTGGCGGCCCGCGTCTGCGCCGCCACCGCCACCGACCAGATCCTGTGCACCACCGTGGTGCGCGACCTGTCCTTCGGCAAGGCCATCGAGTTTCGTTCGGCCGGCGAGCATGCGCTCAAAGGTTTCAAGGAGCGCATGACCCTGGTCGAGGTCGTCTGGCGCTAAGGCATTAATCCGCACTCGCGCACTTGCAATCGCCCTTGTACCTGCCCATATTGGCGGGATCGAACTGTTTGGGCGTTACCCACGGCTGCCCCGTTTCCGGGCGCAATTCCTGGCATCCCCACGACTGATTTGATGTCCGGCCACATGTCGTAGCCGGGCAACGCCAGCTTTGGAAGGATGACAGAAATGTCCACTGGCACCGTGAAGTGGTTCAACAGCACCAAGGGTTACGGCTTCATCAAGCCGGACGACGGCTCGGCCGACGTCTTCGTCCACATCTCCGCCGTCGAGCGCGCCGGCATGGGCAACCTGGCCGAAGGCCAGAAGCTGTCCTTCGAGCTTGAGCGCGGCCGCACCGGCAAGCTCGCCGCGGTCAATCTCAAGGCCGTGTGACGATCAGCCTTTCCCTTGGGGGAAGGCCACGAAGCCGGTCGGCGCAAGCCGGCCGGCTTTTCGTTTGGGACCGGCTTTTCGTTTGGGATCAGTGGATCTGCCTGGACAGCATCTGCTCTTCCAGGCGGGCGATGCGGACGTACAGGCGCAGGGAACGGTCCATCAGGCTGCGCAAGCCGCCGGGCAGGGTCTCGTCGAAGGCGAAGCTTTCGTCCAGGCACACGTCGGCGCCCGACAGCCGATAGGGTTCTTCCAGCGCCTGTTCCGCCGACAACTCACCCTCATGGACCGCCCGGCGCATCATCAGCCAGGCCATGACCTGGGTCAGCCGAGAGGTGACGCGCATGGCCTCGCAGCTCATGCGCAATCCGGCAACGGCGCCGGCGCGCTCGCGTTCGCGGCGCTCTACATGGGCCATGTAGTTGCGGGCCTCGACCATGAGATCCATGGTCTCGTCGTAGGTCCTGCGGAAATAGGCGGCCGGTTGCATCGGTCCCTCCGGGCCTCACAGTCCGTCTCCCAGAGCCCGCCAATGCTACGCCGGCAGGGAAACGAACGCCATGGCTCTCCTTCCGAAGGTACACTCATCGGGTGCGGTTTCAACGATGCTTGCGGCGAATACCTGGGTTCACCTAAGCACACACCACCCCCCTTGACGGATGCCGCCAGGCACCTATGTGGTACATGCACGGTCGCCTCTACGGGACCGTGCGGCGGCCGAGCGCCCCTTGACCGGTCGATCCGACGGTCAGCGGCTCCGCCGTCGAACCTGGTTGCTTCGCAAAGGAGAACTGGCCATGCGTACCTTCGACCTCACCCCCCTGTTCCGCTCCACCGTCGGCTTCGACAACCTGAGCCGCATGCTCGACGCCGCCACCCGCATGGACGAGCAGGCGCTGTCCTATCCGCCCTACAACATCGAGAAGCTGGGTGAAGACCACTACCGCATCACCATGGCGGTGGCCGGCTTCTCCGAGGCCGACCTGGACATCACCGCGCAGGACCACACCCTGGTGATCACCGGCAAGGCCCGCAAGGACGACGGCACGGTGCAGTACCTGCACCGCGGCATCGCCGGCCGCTCGTTCGAGCGCCGCTTCGAACTGGCCGACTATATCCGCGTCGACGCCGCCGCCCTGGTCAACGGCCTGCTGCACGTCGACCTGGTCCGCGAGGTGCCCGAGGCGATGAAGCCCCGCACCATCCGCATCGACACCAAGGCCCAGCCGAAAGTGATCGAAGGCAAGTCCGACAAGGCGGCGTAAGCAACCGCCACGACGGGCGAGGGGGACGGGCGTCCCC